>CAYNCT010000011.1:0-46359 GCA_964396005.1 uncultured Verrucomicrobiota bacterium
CCGGTGCGGATCAAGCCGGTGGCCGCCGGCACGCGGCGCTTGAACTCGACGTGCGGCTCGAAAGTCACCGGCAGGTCCCGGAGCGCGGCCGCGAACGCCGCCTGCACTGCCGGCGGGTTGTGCGCCCGGAATTCATCCGCCATGAACGCATGGCCTACGACGAAGTTGGGCCGGATCGCGGTGAGCACCTGAAGCACGGTTGGCACGTCGTCCACCAGCGACAGGTCCACCGTTTCGATTTGCGGCCACGACGGAAAGCCGCGGTCCGCGATGACGAGCGTGTTGGTGTGACGGACCCGGGCGAGCAGGGAGAGCACCTGGGGATTGAGCAGACCGGTTTTGATCATGCCCGCAGTTTCTCGAGAAGTCGTGCGACGTCAATGCGGGGTCGTGGCGCGGCGGCCCGGCCTCCGCGTCGCACACGACCACGAACTTCGAAGAGCGGACTTCAGCTTTCGCCCGTCGGCGCCTGGCTGTCGCATCGCGCCGTTCGCGCTGCCCGGGCTTCCTTGCCTTGGCCGGGCCCCCTGCTAGCCTCCGGCCCGATGGCGGGCAACCGGTTGGAACGCTGGAAACGGCTCACGCACGAGGCGCGGGAAGCGCTGGACGATCGGTCCATGGCCACCAAGCAGGGCCGCCTCTCGCGGTTTCAGCATTTCGTCCATTTTTGGGTGCTGGTGGTGCGGAGCTTTGTTCGCAACCGCTGCCCGGTGCGGGCGTCGTCGCTGGCGTACGCGAGTCTGCTGGCGCTGATCCCGATGCTGGCGCTGGTGTTGAGCGTGACCACCAGCATTCTCAAGGCGCAGGGGGAGGAACCGATCCGGCGCTTCGTTGAGATGCTGATCAACCAGGTCACGCCCTACGTCGAGCCGGCGGCGGGACCGGTGGGCGACGAGCAGCGGGCGCGGGCGGCCCAGGCGCGCGAGGAAGCGGTGGCCAAGATCAACGAGTTCATCCAGCGCACCCGCAGCGGCGCGTTGAGTGCGACGAGCGCGGTGGTCCTGCTGTTTGTGGCGATTTCGATGCTCAGTCGGATCGAGGCGACGTTCAACGACATCTGGGGAGTCGCACGCGGCCGGCCGTGGCACATGCAGATTGTCCTGTATTGGACCGCCATCACGCTGGGGCCCATTGCCCTGATCAGCACGCTGGGACTGGCTTCCGTGGGGCAACTGAAGCTGGCGGCGATGACCCAGGGCACCGCCGCCCTCAAGCCGCTGGCGACGATGCTGCAGTCGTCGTTCGTCACCGGCATCTTCAGCACGTTCCTGCCGGGGTTGGTGCTGGTGATCACGTTTTCGTTGATCTACCTGCTGCTGCCCAACACCCGGGTGCGCTTTTCCGCGGCCTTGGTGGGTGGTCTGACCAGTGGGCTGGCGTGGCTCTTGAACAACAAGCTCAGCGTGCTGTTTGTCTCGCGCATCACCTCGAACGCGGCCATTTACGGCAGCCTGGCGATGGTGCCCGTCTTCATGATCGGCCTCTACCTGGGCTGGCTCATCCTGCTGTTCGGCGCGCAGGTGGCCTATGCGTTTCAGAACCGCCAGGCGTACCTGCAGGAGCGGCTGGCCGAGGGCATCAACCAGCGCGGGCGTGAATTCGCGGCGCTGCGGATCATGACCCGGCTCGCGGGTAGCTTCCTGCGTGGTGAGCCGCCGCCGGGACTCAATCGGCTCGCCCGCGAGTGCGGCGTGCCCACCCGGTTGGCGAGCGAACTCCTCGCCACCCTGGCCCGCGCCCGGCTGCTGGTGGAGGTGATTGACCGCGAGCCCGGCTACCTGCCCGCGCGCCCCTTGGACCACATCACGGCGCGCGATGTGATCGTCGCCCTGCGAACCACCAACGGCCAGGATCTCGAAACCGCTGCCGACGGGGCGCGGGAGTGGTTGCGTCGCTGCACGACCGAGATCCAGGAGGCCGAGGCGGCCGTCGCGGCCCGCTTCAATCTGCGTGAGCTCGCGGAGCGGCTTTACCCTCCAACGGCAGCCGCAACGCCCCGGACCTAGTCGAGGAAAGCCTCCGCGGACGCCGTCGGCCACGCGCCCGGCGGAACGTCCGGGGTGGCGGGCGGCGGGGACTCGGTCGCGCGGCGAGGCCGAACCGCGCTCAACCGGCCGGTGACTTCGCCCTGAATGCGTTCGGAGAGGTCCTCGCGCCGTTTCAGATCCGACTGGCAGGTCGGGTCGGCGACCGCGCAGTCACTGACCCCGCGGAGCACGGCCGCCAGGACGAGATCGCGCGGTTCGGGAAGGGAATACACCCGCAAGGTCCCGTGGCGACGGACCTCCACCATGCCGCGCCGTTTGAGCACTCCGAGCTGCTTGGAGGCGGTGACCTGGGAAATATCGAGAATGGCCTGAAAGTGCTTCACGCACAACGGCCCCGCGAGCAGCAGATGCACCATCCGAAACCGAATCGGGTCCGCGAGGCAGGCATGAAGATCCACCGGCGTCACGCGGCGAGCATCGCGCGCGTTGGGTTCGCGGGCCATGAGAAAACGTCCGCAGCTTTCCGGACGGCGCGTCCGGCGGCCCTCAGACCCGCTGGCCCGACGCCAGGAAGAACTGGGTGGGGCGTTGCATGATCTCGATCTCATAGCCCTCGGGCGCATCAATGAAGGCAAAGCCGCTGCCGTCATCCTTCATGACCGGCCCGTCGGAGAACTTCAGGCCGAATCGGGCAAGGTGCCGTTCGAAGGCCTCGAGACTCTCGACCTCGAAGGCGAGGTGGGTGAGGTCGGGCTGGACCTGCACCGGGCCGCTGGCGGGGTAATGGCAGAGTTCGATCAGTTCCTCACTCTGCGGCGCCTTGAGGAAGACCAATTCCGAGCCGCGCGGGGATTTGTGCCGGCGGACTTCGATCAGGCCGAGGACGTCTTTGTAGAAGCGAACGCTCCGTTCCAGATCGTTGAGCCGGTAGCGGGTGTGGAGGAGTTTGGTGACCATGTGGCGGCTCAGTGATCGGGGGCCGTCTGCGGCTCCGGCTCGACCCATTTGCCGTGTTCCTTGATCAGGTCCACCAGCCGGTCCACCGCCTCGGCCTCCGGAATGTTAAACTTCACGGGTTTCTTGCCGATGTAGAGGTTGATCTTTCCCGGCGCACCGCCCACGTAGCCAAAATCCGCGTCGGCCATCTCGCCGGGACCGTTCACGATGCAGCCCATGATCGCGATCTTCACCCCTTTGAGATGCTCCGTCCGCGCTTTGATCCGCGCGGTGACGGTCTGGAGGTTGAAGAGCGTGCGACCGCAGCTCGGGCAGGCCACGTAGTCCGTCTTGAACGACCGGCACCCCGCGGCTTGCAGGATGTTGTACGCGAGCCGCAGGGATTGCCCCGGCCCCGGCTCATGGCGGAGGAGGATCGCGTCGCCAATGCCATCGGACAACAACGACCCGATCACGACCGCCGAGCGCAGCAACGCGAGGTGCGGGGGCAACGGTTCCGCCGGCACGCCGAGACAATCCTTGAGCAAGATCGGGTTGGCACGACCCAGCCGGCGCAAGCCGCCGGCCAGGGCGCGGAAGGCAGCGATGGCCGGCAGGTCCACGCCATCCTTCACGGTGATCCACTGCTGGTCGCAATTCACCGGGAAGGCCGCACGCGGGTCCACCTCGAGCACGTTGAGTTCCTCGTACACGGCTTCCGGCCGGACATCCACCTTGGGGCTGAGGCGGGGCGCGACCGCTTCCCAAGTGGCCCGCGTCACGACCACGCGCACCGGCTGCTCGCCGCCGCCCATCACGCCGTGGGCGAGCTCGACTTCCGGCGTCTCGCGGCGATTGAAGGTGAACGGCTCGAAGGGCGTCGGCAGCGCCTCGAGCTGCGGCACGGCAACGCCGGTGGTCAGCGTGGGGATCTGCGCCAGCAGATCGGTGCAGACCGGGATTTCGCGCGGCGAATCCTCGGTCAGCGAGACGCGGATGGTGTCGCCCAGGCCATCACAGAGCAGCGAACCGATGCCGATGGCGGACTTGATCCGGCCGTCCTCGCCTTCGCCGGCCTCGGTCACGCCCAGATGGATCGGATAGTTCCAGTCGCGGCCCAACGCCTCCAGCTTCGCGACCAGCAACCGATAGCATTCGATCATGACCTTCGGGTTCGACGACTTCATCGAAAACACGAAGTTGTGGAAATCGTGCCTGCGACAGATGCGGGCGAACTCCAGGGCGCTCTCCACCATGCCCATGGGCGTGTCCCCGTACCGGTTCATGATTCGGTCGCTCAAGGAACCGTGGTTGGTGCCGACCCGCAGCGCCCGCCCGAGTTCCTTGCACCGCAGGACCAGTGGCGTGAAGGCTTCTTCCGTGCGGGCGAGTTCCTCGAAATAGTCGTCATCCGTGTATTCCCGGACCGCGAACTTTTTCTTGTCCGCATAGTTCCCCGGATTTACGCGAACCTTCTCGACCCACTTCGCGGCCTCAAGGGCGGCCTCGGGTTTGAAGTGAATGTCCGCCACCAAGGGCACCCAGCAGTTGCGGCGGCGCAGTTCGGCGGCAATCAGTTCGAGGTTGGCGGCATCCCGAACCGTCGGGGCCGTAATGCGGACGAGCTGGCAACCCGCCGCCACCAGCGCGAGGGTCTCCCGGACGCAAGCGGCGGTGTCCATGGTGTCGCAGGTAATCATGGACTGCTTCACCACCGGGTGATCGCCGCCGATGATCACCCCGCCTCGCGCCGGGTTCCCCACCACCACCTCGCGCGTGACCCGCCGGTGAAACCGGTAAAGCGACGGACTGTACCGCGTCAGTTTCATGGCGCGGGCGCGGGCGCGGGAGGCGCCGCGTTGGTTTCCAAACCGGCGGGCTGAATGACTGTTTCCACCTGCGAACCGCGCTGAAAGAGCGCCCAGAACAGGGGCAGGCGCCGGATGTCGAAGAACGTGACGTAGAGCATGAAGGAAATGAGCAGGAGCGCGAAGGCGGTCGTGGTGTATTCGACAAACCGCAGGCTCAGCGGCTTGCCCCGGAGCTTTTCGAGGATCGCCATGACGATGTGCCCACCATCCAGCACCGGAATCGGCAACAGATTGAGGATGGCCAGGCTGACATTGAGCAGCACCAGAAAGTTCAGCGCCCGGCGGTAGTCCGTCTTGGCTTCAACCGCCATGCTCGCGAGGATGCCCAGCGGGCCGCTGAAATCCCGCGCCTTCACGCCGGTCTCGTTGGAGTGAATCACCGCGGTGATCGTGCTGACCGTCCGCTCGACCACGGTGGAGAACTGCGCCCACGGTGTGGGCCCGGGCCGCATGACCTCGTACACGCCGCCGGCGAAGATGATGCCAATCCGCCCGCGCTTGACCTCCGGATCGTAGATCGGGGTCACCCGCGCCGAGATCTGTTGTCCGTTGCGATCCACCACCACCACGCTCTCTTTGCCCTCGCTGCGCCCCACCAGGTCGCGAAGATGTTCCTGGCTGATCACCGGCACGCCGTCAAAATACAGAAAGCGATCCCCCGGCTTCAGCCCGGCCAGGTCCGCGGGCTTGCCCGATTCGACACCGCCCACGATCGGGTGGTCGAAGGGATCCAGGTTCAGCCACTTGAGGCCGATGGCGGGATTGGCCTTCGCCGTGAGTTGGTAGGTCTGGCGCACCCCGTCGCGCTCGATGACCGCCGTGAAGACATTCGTGCGCGCGAGCACCACCCGCTCATTGATCTGCTCCCAGGTCTTCACCGGCCGGCCTTCGAATTCCACGATGCGGTCGCCCTCTCGGATGCCCAGTCTTCCCTCCGGCGATTCGGGGTCCACCTTGCCGATGATGCTGGGATTCACCAGCACGGGCAGTCCGACGAAATAGATGACCGAGGCCACCCCGAAGGCGAAAAGCAGGTTCATCACTGGTCCCGCCAGCGCCACCAGAATCTTTGACAGCGGCGGTGCGGGCGGGAGCGGTCGGCCCTCGCGACTCCCGCCCTCCAGCGCCTCCGAGGTGATCATTTGCGGCAGGCGCACGAAACCGCCCGCCGGAATCCACCGCACGGACCACTCCACCCCATCGCGCACCCAACCGAAAATCTTGGGGCCCAGCCCGATGGCGAACGCCTCCACTTTCATCCCCCGCCGGCGCGCCACCCAGTAGTGCCCCAGTTCATGCACGAAAATGGACGCCCCGAACATGAGGACAACACCCAGCGCCACCCAGAGATAGCTCAACAGTTTTTCCATGAAGTAGTCCTGCCGGAAGCGGCAGCGAGGGCAAGCTAGTGTCCGATGCCCGGCCACGCAACCACTGAGGGGGACGACGCCGGACCGTGCGGGCAATCGTCAGCCATCGGCACGGTGGTGGCTGTCCGTCTTCACCGGCCGTTGCCATCTCCAACCGGTCGTTGGCGGAGATACCAGCGTTTGAAAGGAGCGGCCGAAGGAGAGGCGCCAATGGCCAGCACCCCCGGTCGCAGTTTCGGGGCGGTTGGAGGGCGGGGCCCCGCAGCGGCGCACCCCGGGCGGCTCCGGCCCGCTCAGGCCAGCTTGGCGAGCGTCGCTTTAATCGCCTCGAATTTGGGCAAATCCTTGGGCGTCGGGGTCTGCTCGCTGTACTGCACAATCCCGCGCTTATCCACCACGAACGCGGCCCGGGCCGAGGTGGCGCCCAAGCCCAACAGGTCGGGCAGCAGCACGCCATAATCAGCGGCGGTTTTCTTGTTCAGATCGCTGGCCAGCTTCACCGTGATCTTCTCCTTCTGCGCCCAGGCTTCCTGCGCGAACGGACTGTCCACACTGATGCCAATCACGTCCGCATTGAGGCTGGAGAATGCGTTGAGCCCTTGCGAGATGTCACACATTTCCTTTGTGCAGACGCTCGTGAACGCCAGCGGGAAAAACAGCAGCACGGTGTTTTTCTGACCGAAATTGGCGCTCAGCTTGATCTCCGAAACGCCCGTGGCGGTCTTGGTTTTCAGGGTGAAGTCCGGGGCTTGGGTTCCAACAGGAATGGCCATAGGTGAATGATTGCTCAGGTGTTTTTCGGTCCGTTTCGGCGGGAGAAGTAGCGGCGGCGCGGTGGCGTGTCAAATCTGCCCCGCTTGGAATCAGGCCGCCCCAGCGCGAACGCAATCCCCGTCCGCGCTGTCCAAGCAGCGAGGCTTCGGAAAGGACGGAAAGTGCTTTCCCGACCGGAGCCCGGCCCTTACAAAGCCCGGACCTGATCGGACGCCACAACCACCGACAAGATGAAGTTCTCCCGCCGCCAGATGCTCACGCGTTCCAGCCAGGGGCTGGCCGCCCTTGCCGCCGCTTCCACGCTGGCACCGCTGCTCGCCGAACCGGCCCAGCGCCGTTTCCGTATCGGTGCCTGCGACTGGTCCATCGGCCAGACCGCCACCCCCGATGCCTTCCGGGTGGCACGGGACATCGGCTTGGACGGGGTGCAAGTCAGCCTCGGAACGGAGAAGGACGACATGCACCTGCGCCAGCCGGCGATGCAGGAACGGTTTCGCGCGGCGGCCCGCGAGAGCGATCGAGCCATCGCATCGCTGGCCATCGGTGAACTAAACAACTGCCCGTACAAGTCCGACCCGCGAACCATCCAGTGGGTGAGCGACAGCATCGATACCGCCGCGGCCCTGGGCTGCCGGGTGATCCTGCTGGCCTTTTTCGCGAAAGGCGACCTCAAGGGAGACGCCGCCGGCACCGCGGAAGTGGTTCGCCGCCTCCGCGAAGTGGCGCCCAAGGCGGAAAAACGGGGCGTCATTCTGGGCATCGAATCCTGGCTCAGCGCCGAGGAGCACATGGACATCCTGGACCGTGTGGGCTCCCGGGCGGTGCAGGTGTATTACGATGTCGCCAACTCGGAGAAGATGGGCTACGACATCTACCGGGAAATCCGATGGCTGGGCGGCAAAGGCGTGATTTGCGAGTTTCACGCGAAGGAAAACGGCGCGCTCCTCGGCCGTGGGCGAGTGGATTTTCAGCGGGTGCGGGCAGCAATGGACGAGATCGGATACTCGGGCTGGGTGCAGATTGAAGGCGCCATCCCCGAGGGCGGGCAGATGCTACCCAGTTACCAGGAAAACCTCGCCTTCCTGCGGCGCGTTCTCACCTGAGCGCGATCCGGGCAACCAATCGGGGTGCCGCTGCTAACCACCACCTGACTGACTGACATGGATACCCTCCTCTCAGAACCTCCAACATCTGCCGCGTGCCGCCAGTTCACGTGCGCGTCCTGGCGCATCTCCGTCGCGCCTGACTTCGAGACGATGAGCCGCGCCGCCGCCGAGTTCCTGGTCGCGGCGGTACGCGCGAAGCCGGACCTGCTGCTGTGCCTGCCGGCCGGCTCCTCGCCGGCCCGCGTGTTCGAGCTGCTGATCGAGGCGCGGAGCCGCGACCCGCGCCTGTTTGCGCGCATCCGGGTAATCAAACTCGATGAATGGGGCGGCCTGGATATGGACGACCCGGCCTCCTGCGAAGCCTACTTGCAAACCCGCTTCCTGCGTCCGCTGGGTATCAGCCCGGAGCGATACTTCGGCTGGCGCAGCGTGCCGCCCAATCCGGCGGAAGAGTGCGACCGCGTGGCGGCCTGGCTGGCGGATCAGGGGCCAATTGACCTGTGCCTGCTGGGCATTGGCACCAACGGCCACCTGGGCTTGAACGAACCCGGCATCTCGCTGCAACCCGGACCGCATGTAGCGCAGTTGACCGAGGAATCCGCCGGCCACGGCATGTTGGCCCGGGCGCGCCGGCGGCCGGAATTTGGCCTCACCCTCGGCATGGCCGATTTGCTCCGCTCGCGGCAGGTCGTCTTGCTGGCCAGCGGCGAAACCAAAGCGGCGCAGATGGAGCGGCTGTCCTGGGGCGAAGTGTTCACCGAGTGCCCGGCGTCCTTCCTGTGGTTGCATCCGGCGGTTTGCCTGTTCGCCGACGAAGCGGCCATGAGTCGCGTGCCCGCGTTCCAATGAACCTCCGCCGGCTCGCGGTGGGCGTGGACCTCGGCGGCACCAAAATGGCCGTCGGGGTGATGGACCCCGCGGGCCGCATCCTCGCCCGCGAGGTTTTGGCCACGGAGGCGGCCGCGGGCTTCGACCGCGCAGTCCAGCGGCTCGGAAACGCCATCGCAACGGCGCTCACCAGGGCCGGCGTCGGGCGCGGTGAGCTGGCCGGGATCGGCATCGGCTGCGCGGGTCCCGTGGATCCGCTGCGGGGTCTGATCAACAATCCGTTCACCCTCGGCGGCTGGAACCGGTGCGACATCGTCTCCCCGCTCGCCGCTCGCTTCGGCGTGCCCGTCCGGCTGGAAAACGACGCGGACGCGGCGGTGGCCGGGGAGAGTTTCGCGGGCGCCGGACGCGGCCGTGATCCGGTGGTGATGCTGACTTTCGGCACCGGGGTGGGCGGTGCGGTGATGATCGGCGGCCGGCTCTACCGCGGCGCCGCCGGCGAACATCCCGAACTCGGTCACTTGGCCGTCGCCGCCGATGGGCCGGAATGCTACTGCGGGATTCGCGGCTGCCTCGAGTCCCTGGCCTCGGGCACCGCGGTGGGCGTTGCCGGGCAGGCGGCGGGTTTCCCGGATGCCCGCGCCGTATTTGCCGCCGCCCGCACCGGAGATCCGGCTGCCCGCGCGATCGTGGCCCGCGCGCTGGAAGCCACCGCCACGGCCGTTTGGACCCTCTTTCATACCTTTCTGCCGCAACGACTCATCCTGGGCGGCGGCGTCATGGACCGAGACTTCGACTTGTACGCGGAAGCCGCTCGCGCGCGTCTGGCGCGGGCCACCCAGTTCACGCCGGGCGTCGGCGAGATTGTTCGGGCGGAACTGGGCAACGAGGCCGGCCGGACGGGCGCGGCGGCATTGGCGCTCGCCGGAGCGGAGGGCGCGGCCTGACCGACCGTCGGAACTTTTCGCGAGCGGCGGAGTTTGATTTGCCAACCCGCCGGCGCGCGGCCCGGTTTCGGACCGGGCAAGTGCGTTGACTTGGGGATGACGGAGGGCTATCAGAAACCTTGTCAGCGACACCGTTTGGCAACCAAGAAGCGACTTATGAGAATCCGCACGGCTGCGACTTCGGGCTTCACGCTCATCGAGATCATGATCGTGGTAGCGATCATCGGTCTGTTGGCGGCGATCGCCATTCCAAACGTGAACAAGGCGCTGAAGACCAGCGGGCAAAAAGCCTGCATCGTCAACCTCCAGAATATCGAGGGCGCCAAGGTCATGTGGGCCACCGAGTTCAAGAAGGCAGACGGCGAGCCGGTGGACGAGGCGGGGGTCAACGAGTACCTGAAGAACAAGGTCGCTCCCCAGTGTCCGCGCGGCGGCACCTACACCTACGGTCCGGTCGGCACCCCGCCGACCTGCAGCTTGGGAACCACCGAAGGCCACGCACTTTAGGCCGGGGCCTGGAGCGCGGGCAGGAAGCTCGCTCCGCGCGAGCTGGGGCGCGCCCTCGCGCGCGGGTCCGGGCGGCCCGCCGCAAATTCCCGGCTGTGGAACCGTTCTCTGTTGGCGTGGTTTTCAATGAGGTTGCGGAAGACCGCACCTGCCTCAACCGGAATGCTCCGCTTGTCGAGTTACCGCAGCGCTGTCTTTTCCTATGAAGTCACCGATCCTGAAACCCTTCCTGGTGCCGCTGGTGATCGCTGTCACGCTGCCCCTGCACGGCGCCTCCGATTATCCCGTACGGCCGGTGCCCTTCACCGCCGTGCGGATCACCGGCGGAGTGTTGCACGCGCGCCAGGCCACCAACGCGGCGGTGACGCTGCCCTTCGCTCTGGCGCAGTGCGAATCCTCACGGCGATTGGAGAACTTTGATCTCGCGGCGGAGACGCTGCGCCGGCGCGCGGCCGGGGAAACGAGCTTCCAGAATCGGCCGCCCACGCAGTTTCCTTTTGACGATTCGGACGTCTTCAAGGCCGTGGAGGGCGCGGCGTGCTGCCTGAGCGTCCAGCCGGACCCGGCGATTGCCGCCCGGGCGGACTCGTTCATCCGGCGGATCGCCGCCGCGCAGGAGCCGGACGGTTATCTTTACACCTGGCGCACGATGCATCCGGACCAACCGGTGCATGAGTGGATTCACCCGGAACGCTGGCTCAAGGACCCGCAACTGAGCCACGAACTCTATAACCTCGGCCATCTTTACGAGGCGGGCTTGGCGCACTTCCAAGCCACCGGGTCGCGCGCCCTGCTCGACATCTGCCTCAAAAGCGCCGAACTGCTGCACCGGGAATTCGGAGACGGCGAGCCGCGGATCGCCCCCGGCCACCAGGTCATCGAAATGGGACTGGCCAAGCTCTTTCGCCAGACGGGCGACCCGCGCTGGATCCAGCTCGCGAAGTTCTTTCTCGATGTCCGCGGCCAGGGCAACGAGTACAGCCAGGACCATCAACCGGTCGTAGAACAGACCGCCGCCGTGGGCCACGCGGTCCGCGCCAACTACCTCTACAGTGGCATGGCGGATGTGGCGGCTCTCACGGGCGATCAGCGGTACCTCGCGGCCATCACTCGCATCTGGGAAAACGTGGTGTCCCGCAAGCTGCACCTTACCGGCGGCTGCGGAGCCCGGGCCGCGGGCGAGGCTTATGGCGACGACTACGAACTCCCGCACCGTTGTTACAATGAGACCTGCGCGGCGGTGGCCTTCCTGTTCTGGAACCACCGGATGTTCCTGATGACCGGCGACGCCCGGTACATGGACGTCTTCGAGCGGACGCTCTACAACGGCGCCTTGAGCGGCGTTTCACTGTCGGGCGACCGTTTCTTCTACCCAAACCCGCTTGAGTACGACGGCCGTTCCGAGAACAACCACGGGCACGCCGGGCGTGCGCCGTGGTTCGGCTGCGCCTGCTGCCCGCCGAATATCCTCCGCACCCTGGCTTCGTTGGGCGGCTACGTGGCCGCCGTGCGGGGCGACAAGCTGTTCGTCAATCTCTACGCCGAGGGCGAAGTGGCCGCAGCCGTTGGGGAGCAACGGGTGAAGCTCCGCTTGAACACCCGCTACCCGTGGGATGGCGCCGTGGCCATTCGCGTGGAGCCTGCGGTCCCCGCCCGGTTCACCCTCTGCCTGCGGATTCCCGGCTGGGTCCAGGGCCGGCCGCTGCCCAGCGACCTGTACTTCTATGACGATCCGACGCCCGCCGCGTGGTCCCTCCGCGTGAACGGGCAAACGCTCCCGGCCGCGCTCGACCAGGGCTTCGCCGCCATCACCCGCGAGTGGCAAGCTGGCGACACCGTGACGCTCGATCTCCCAATGCCGGTCCGGCGGGTGGCTGGAAATCCCCAAATCGCCGCCACCCGCGACCAGGTCGCCCTCGAACGCGGCCCCATTGTCTATGCGTTCGAGGGCCTGGACAACGAGGGGGCCGTTTTCGATCTTGTTCTACCCGCGCCGGCGCGTGTCACCGCTGAACACCGGGAGGCGCTGTTGGGCGGCGTCACCGTCCTGCGCGTGACCGGCGCGCAACGTGCCCAGCGCACGGACACGGACGCCATCGTCACGAAGCCCGCCGAACTAACTGCCATCCCTTACGCCGTCTGGGCCAATCGCGACCTTACCCCCATGACCGTCTGGTTGGCCCGGCAGCCCGAGCGCGCCCGGCTGGCTCCGCGCCCGACCATCGCCTCCCGGGCCAAGGTCACCACCTCGTTTCACCGCGGCGGGATGGACCCCGGCCGATTGAACGATCAGCAAACACCTCTCAACGCAACCGAGGGCTCTGCGCCGAACTTCGATTTCTGGCCCCGCAAGGGCACGCGCGAGTGGGTGGCGTACGAGTTTGCCCAACCCACTCAAGTCCGGGAGGCGACGGTTTCGTGGTTTGACGATACCGGCTCCGGCGAGTGCCGCCTCCCCCAATCGTGGCGGTTGCTGTATCGGGCCGGCGACGGTGCCTGGAGGCCGGTCGAAGGGGTTGCCGACTACCCGATCCGAAAAACGGATCCGGTGAAGGTCGCGTTCAATCCGGTAACCACCTCCGCATTGCGACTCGAGATTCAATTGCCGCCGAACTTCTCGGCCGGCCTCTACGAGTGGGAAGTTGAGTAGGCGGGGAGACACCCGTCGCGGCGCTTGCGGGCCGTCGCGTTGAAGGCGATGGGCTTGCGCCTCGACACCCCCGTCCGGGCTTTGCTACCCATGTCGCCGATGCGTCATCCATCCCTCGCGGATTGCTCCCGCATTGTGGTCAAGCTCGGCACCGGCATTCTCACCGACAGCCGCAAACTGCCCGACCCCGCCCAAATGGGGCAATTGGTCGCCCAGGTCGCCGCCGCCCGCCAGGCCGGGCGCGAGGTCGTGCTGGTGAGTTCCGGCGCTGTCGGCGCGGGCATGGGCGCGCTGGGCTTCGACAAACGCCCGCGGGAGCTGGCCGCCCTGCAGGCCTGCGCCGCCGTGGGGCAGTCGCGCCTGATGGCCCAGTACGAATCCCTGTTCCAGCGGCATGACTTGCGCGTGGCCCAGGTGCTCCTGACGCACGGCGACCTGGCCGACCACGACCGGCATCTCAACGCCCGCAATACGCTGCTCACCTTGCTGCGGCACGGGGTCGTCCCAATCATCAACGAAAACGACGCCGTTTCGGTCACCGAACTGAAGTTTGGCGACAACGATCGGCTCTCCGCGCTGGTGGCCTGCCTGCTGCCGGCTGACCTGCTCGTGATTCTCACCTCGGTGGATGGCCTGCTGCACAACTTCGGTCAGGCCGACGCGCGGCTCCTGACCGTGGTCGAACACCTGGACGCCTCCATCGAAGGCGCCGCCCTGGGCACCCGCAGCGCGACCGCCGTCGGGGGCATGATCACCAAGATCGAAGCGGCCCGCATCGCGACCCGGGCGGGCATTCCGGTGGTCATCGCCAGCGGCCGCCGCGAAGGCACGCTGGAGCGTGTCCTGGCCGGCGCAAACGAAGGCACCTTGTTTGTGCCCCGCCCCACCAAACTGCGCGGTCGCAAGCGATGGATCGCCTTCTTCCAGCGGCCCCGTGGGCGCGTCACGGTGGACGCGGGCGCGCGCGACGCCCTGTGCCGCGCGGGTAAAAGTCTCCTGCTGCCCGGGGTCGCCGGCTGCGAGGGATCGTTCGCCGCGGGGGACCTGGTCTCGATTCATGACCCCGCCGGCCGCGAGTTCGCCCGCGGGATCGCCGGGGTGTCGGCCGCCCAAATCCGCGCCCGCAAACGGACCCGCTCCGAAGTGGTGCATCGCGACAACCTTGTCCTCCTCGATCCATGAAACGCCGGCCCGCCATTGACGAGGTCCTCGCCATCATGGCCCGCCTTCGCGCGCCGAACGGCTGCCCGTGGGACCAGCAGCAAAACCATGGTTCCCTGCGCTACCACGCGGTGGAGGAGGTTTACGAATTGCTCGACGCCATCGAGACGGGCGACGACGCCGAGCTGGAGGAGGAACTGGGTGACCTGCTGCTGCAAATCGTCTTCCACTGCCAGATGGCCAGCGAGCGCGGCGCATTCGATTTCGACCGCGTCGCCCGACGGCTCGCAGACAAGCTGATCCACCGGCATCCTCACGTGTTTGGCGATGCCACCGCTCGCACCGCTGGGGCCGTGCTCGAACAGTGGGACCGCCTCAAGCGCGCGGAGAAGTCAGGCACGCGCCATGCCCGCCACTCCGCGCTCGACGGCATCCCGAAACACCTGCCCGCGCTGCTCCGGGCCGCGAAGCTCTGGAACAAGGCGCGCCAGGCGGGTCTTTGTTCGCCCGAAGCCGACGCCGGCGCTCCGGGGCGACTCCCCCAGCGCCCGACGCGCCGGCAGATTGCGGCCCTCTTGTTTGAGCTGGCGGGACTTTGTCAGCAGCGCGGCTGGTCTGCCGAAGCCCTCCTGCGAGAGGAGTCGGCCAGGCGGGAACGCGCATTCCGGCGAGCCGAGCGGGCGAAATCTCCGAGCTCCGAACGGTAGCCGGGCCCCGGGGTGGCCGCCCGCCTGACCGGCCCCACCGGCAGCAAAAAGGGCGAGCCAGGTGACCCGGCTCGCCCCGAGAATCCGCGGGAATTGCGGCCTACTTCTCCTCCGGAATTCGCATGGAGTAGAAGGAGCGATAGACGAACACCAGCGCCACCAGGAAGAAGGCCGCGCCGATGGCGGTCTTCAACCCCTGGTTGGTCATCGTGACGGCGATTTCCACCGCCAGGAGCCCGAACAGGGTGGTGAATTTGATCACCGGATTCATCGCCACGGACGAGGTGTCCTTGAAAGGATCGCCCACCGTATCGCCGACCACGGTTGCCGCGTGGAGATCGGTTCCCTTCTGGCGCAGGTCCACTTCCACGATCTTCTTGGCGTTATCCCAGGCACCGCCGGCATTGGCCATGAAGATCGCCTGGAAGAGCCCGAAAAAGGCGATGGCAATGAGGTAGCCGATGAAGAAATACGGATTGAAGAACGGCAGCGCCAGGGCGAGGCAGAAGATTACGATGAAGATGTTCCACATGCCCTTCTGCGCATAGACGGTGCAGATGCGCACCACCTCCTTGCTGTCCTTCTCCGAGGCGGTCGTGGCGTCGAGCTTGAGGTGCTCCTTGATGTACACCACCGCCCGGTAGGCGCCGGTCACCACCGCCTGGGTCGAGGCGCCGGTGAACCAGTAAATAACCGCGCCGCCGACGAGCAGGCCCAGGATGACCTCCGGCTGCACGAGGCTCAGCGCCTCGACCACCGGCTTGAACACCCCGCCGGTGGGGTCGGCCTCAAACATGCGCTGGAGCAGGATGATGATGCCGAACACCATCGTGGTGGCGCCGACGACCGCCGTGCCGATGAGCACCGGCTTGGCGGTGGCCTTGAAGGTGTTGCCCGCGCCGTCGCCCTTCTCGAGCAGGTACTTGGCGTTCTCGAAGTCGGGCTTGAAGCCGAAGTTCCGCTCGATGTCCGCGGCGATGCCCTCCTGCCGCTCGATCCGGCTCAGTTCATAGACTGACTGGGCGTTGTCGGTCACCGGTCCGAAGCTGTCCACCGCGATGGTCACCGGGCCCATGCCCAGGAAGCCGAAGGCCACCAGGCCGAAGGCGAAGATCGGCGCGGCAAAGCCGTACTTGGCCGGCATCAGCGCCGTCAGGGACGGATGCTGCGAGGCCAGGTAGGCGATGAACATCAGCAGCACGATCGCCATGCCCATCCAGAAGGCCGAGAAATTGCCGGCCACGAAGCCGGACAGGATGTTCAACGAGGCGCCGCCGTGGCGCGAGCAGTTGGTCACCTCCCGCACGTGCCTCGAGGTGGTGCTGACGAAAATCTTGGTGAACTCGGGGATCAACGCCCCGGCCACCGTGCCGCAGGAGATGATGACCGAGAGCACCCACCACAGCGCCGGCTGGGCCGCGCCCGCGGCATCCTTGAAGTCGCCAAGCAAGAGCTTGCTGGCGATGAACGTGATGGCGATGGACACCGCGGAGGTGATCCACACCAGGTGGGTCAGCGGCGCCTCGAAGTCGAAATCTTTCAGCGAGCCGTACTTGGCCTTGCTGATGGCCTCGTTGACGAAGTACGACAGCAGCGAGGTCACGATCATCAGCGCGCGCATGACGAACAGCCAGATGATCAGCGTGGCGCAGATGGCCGGGCTGGCCGCCAGCGCTAGAGCGAGGAACGCGATCAGCGCCACGCCGGTCACGCCGTAGGTCTCGAAACCGTCAGCCGTCGGCCCCACCGAGTCGCCCGCGTTGTCACCCGTGCAGTCCGCGATCACGCCGGGGTTCTTCGGGTCGTCCTCGGGCAGCTTGAAGACGATCTTCATCAGGTCGGACCCGATGTCCGCGATCTTGGTGAAGATGCCGCCGCAGATGCGGAGCACCGACGCGCCCAGGGATTCGCCGATGGCAAACCCGATGAAGCACGGGCCGACCAGGTCGCGCGGCAGGAAGACCAGGATGCAGATCATGAAGAACAGTTCCACCGCCACCAGCAGGAGCCCGACGCTCATGCCGGAGCGCAGCGGGATTCCCAGGGTGGCGAACGGGCTGCCCTTGAGCGCCGAAAAGGCGGTGCGCGAATTGGAGACCGTGTTGATGCGGATGCCGAACCACGCCACGCCGTAAGAACCCAGGATGCCCAGCACCGAGGACAACAGAATCACGATCACGCTCACCGCCGGCATGTGGGACAACCCGGCGAAGTAGTAGATCATGCACAACGCGATCAACCCCCAGAGGATGGCCAGAAACTTGCCCTGCGTCTGGAGGTAGGTTTTGCAGGTTTCCCAGATCATGTGGGACACGTTGCTCATGCACTCATGCACGGGCAGGGCTTTGGTCTGGCTGTACTGCACCATGCCAAACGCCGCGCCAATCGCGCAGATCACGATGCCCAGGTACATCAACGCCTTGCCGCTGATGCCTCCCAGGCCGTCGAACTTCACCGTGTCGAGCGGGGGTATTTTGATATCGGCTTCACTGGCCAGCGCCAGGCCGGCCAGCAGGCAGGAACCAGTCAGAATGGCTAATCGGCTCCAGGTTGGGTTTCGCAGGTTCATAGTCGTGTTCGTTGGGTGTTCGGCTCCACCAGGAGCCGCAAGTCGCCCGGCCCGTTGGCCGTTTTTGATGACCGCGAACTATTGGAATGCCTGCAACCAGTCAAGTGCATTCTCCAAGCGTTCTTATCTGAAAGAGCATGATTTGACTCGCCGCCGAGCGCGGGTTTCCTGCCGCCAGGCTCGCCGCCAGCTCGTTGCGCGCCCGCGCTTGACGCCCTCCAGCGGCGGCCAACAGACTGCCGGCCATGTTCAAGATGATCGGCGGCGACGGGCGGGAGTATGGCCCCATTTCCCCGGAGCAACTGCGCGACTGGGTGCTGGAGCAACGCGCCAACGGCCAAACTTTGGTCCAGCGCGAGGGCTCGACCGGCTGGCTGCCGCTGGCAAGTTTTCCGGAGTTCGCCGAGGCCCTGAAAACTGCCTGGCCGGAACAGCCTCCGTTGGCCCCACCCCCCTCGCCGTTGCCGCTGGCGTCCGCCGACGATCGGCCATTCCGCGCGGCGCCGATCGCGACCGGCCGGGTCAGCATCACCGCCTGTCTCGGCCAGGGCTGGGGACTCTTTTGCCGGCACTTTTACCTCCTGGCCGCGGCGTGCGGCCTCGTGTGGCTCATCAGCTCCGGGACCGCTTTTGTCCCCTGTGCAGGACCATTCATCAGTCTGGCGATCTCCGGCCCCCTCTACGGCGGGTTGGCGCTGCTGGTTCTGCGGTTGATCCGTCAGCGGGAAGCCCGTGTGGCCGACGCCTTCGCCGGGTTTGGCCCCCCTTTCGCCACGCTCTTGCTGGTCGGGGTGCTGACCTCGGTTGTCAGCGGACTGGGCCTCCTCCTGTGCCTGATCCCCGGCCTGCTCCTCAAGGCGCTGTGGGCCTTCGCCCTGCCGCTGGCGGCGGATCGTTCGCAGTCGGCGTGGCACGCCATGGAAACCAGCCGCAAGGCGGTATCGGCCCAGTTCCCGACAGTCGTGGGTCTGCTGGTCCTCGCGTGGCTGCCGGCGATCGTCTTCGAGAGCTATTCGATCGTCCGCACGGCGACGTTCTTGCTCGAAGCCCTCGGGCCCGTGAGCGCGTGGACGCTGGAGTCGCTCCGACCGCAAATGGAGCCGATTGGCGAGTTTGCGGTGAAGCTCGAACTGCAGCGCCAGGCGGTTTTCCTCTTCAACCTGCCGTTTGCGATGGCGGCGGTGCTGTATGCCTATGAAAGCCTGTTCGGGGCGGAACGGTCCGCAGCGCATGGATAAACCGACCGCTTGGAGCTGCGCGGTCGCGAACCTGGCCGCGCTTCCCGGGTTGGGTTCGCTCGCGGCCGGGCGACGTATCGGCTTCGCTCAGGCGGCGCTGGCCCTGGCGGGCTTCGGATTGAGCCTGCTTTGGCTCGCTGGGTTCATCCGGGACTGGCTCGAGGAAGGGGAATTGCACTTGGGATGGCGGCCGACCCTTTGGGTGGGCCTGGCGGGCATCGGGTTGTTTGGCATCGCCTGGCTCTGGGCGCTGGGCACCAGCCGGAAGCTTCTCCAAGCGACCAGCCCCATTGGCCCCGACGAGCCAACAACTCAGGCGTCACCACCGCCCGCCCACCCGACCAAGGATGAGCCTCCCCGTGGAACCCGCCCCGCCACCCCGCCTCGTCTCTGAGCCAGCGGGCTGCCGCCTCAACCCCTGGTGGCTGGCCGGCCTGTTGACGCTGGCACTGATCGCCGCGCACCTCGTCGAGCTGTGGCGGCTGCCGCTGCCCCAATGCACCACGCGCTCCCTGACCGGCGTGCCCTGCCCGTTTTGCGGGTCCACCCGGACCCTGATGGCCGCGGCCCGCGGCGATTTCGCCCGGGCAGTGGCGCTCAATCCCCTGACGTTTGTGGGGCTGGTAGCGGCGGCCGCGTGGCTGATCGTGCGCGCTGCGGAGCGGCTCACCGGCCGCCGGCTGCGCCCGCCCGTCTTCGAGCCCCGGCACGGCATCCGCTGGGGGGCGTTGCTGGCGGTGGCGTTGGTGGCTAACTGGATCTACCTCTGGCGCACGCTGCCGCCGTGAACGAACCCGTCGCCGACGGCGTTGCACCGGCGGGGCGTCGGCGTTGCCGCCGAAGCTCGACCGCGGGATTCAGCTTTGGATTTCGCGCGAAGCCGTGAAACGGCAGGTCGCCGAGCGCGATCCCCGGGCCCGCCCGGTTGAGCCGCGCCCACGAAGTGGTGGCGCGGCGGGCGGCGGTGTGATTTCCTACCGGCACGTTCAATGTGCCCATGAAGACTGGATTCTCACGGCCCATGCGGCGCGCGTTTGGCTTCGCCGTCGCCGCCAGCCTCGTCCTCGCCTCGCCCGCCCTTCCCGCCGACAAGGCCGGCCGACGGTCCCCGCCCCTGACGCTGGGGCGTCCGGCAGCAGTGGGGATGTCACCGGAACGGTTGGACCGAATTGATGCGATGTGCCGGGAGGCGGTCGCGAGCGGGAACTTGCCGGGGGTCGTGGCGCTCGTGGCCCGGCACGGCAAGATCGTGTACCACCGCGCGCACGGGTTGGCGGACAGCGAGGCCGGCCGGCCGCTGCGCGCGGATGACATCTTCCGCATCGCGTCCCAGACCAAGGCCATCACCGCCACGGCCGTGATGATGCTGTGGGAGGAGGGGCGGTTCCGGCTCGACGACCCGATCTCGAAGTTCATTCCCGAGTTCAGGAACCCCCAGGTGCTGAAGACGTACAACGACACCGACGGCACCTGGACCGCCGAACCGGCGCGGAGCGAGATCACGATCCGTCACCTGCTCACGCACACCTCCGGGATCGGCTACGGCGTTATTGATGGTGACGAGCGGTTCCGGAAAATGTACGCGCGGGCCGGGGTCACCGATCTTTTCACCACCGAGCCGGTGACCATCGGCGAGAGCGTCAAGAAGCTGGCGAAGTTGCCGCTCCACCACCATCCCGGCGAACGTTTCACCTACAGCGAAGGGTTGGACGTGCTGGGCTATTTCATCGAAATCGTCTCGGGCCAGCCGTTCGACGTCTTTCTGCGTCAACGTTTGTTCGAGCCTCTCGGAATGAGCGACACCAGCTTTTACCTGCCGGCGGCCAGGGCCGACCGCCTCGTGCCGGTGCAGCACAAGGTCAACGGCCGGTGGGAACGTTACCCGGTCACGTTCTATGACCCGGATTACCCGATTAAAGGGGCGAAGACGTTCTTCTCCGGCGGCGCGGGGCTTTGCAGCACGGCTCGCGACTACGCCACCTTTCTTCAGATGTACCTCAATGGCGGCGAACTGAACGGGGTGCGCATCCTCAGCCGCACGACGATTGAAACCATGATGTGCAATCAGGTCGGGGACCTTTGGGGCGGCGGCGACAAGGTGTACGGGTTGGCCTTCGGGATCGTCACGGAGAAAGGCCAGGCCCGGGGCGGCGAAGGCAGTCCCGGGACCTTCGACTGGGGCGGGTACTTCAACACCCAGTACTTTGCGGATCCCCGCGAAGGGATCATCGGCGTGCTCATGAAGCAAACCCAAGGGCCCGTAAACGACGAGACCGGCTGGAAGTTCCGCCAATTGGTCGGTCAAGCTGTGAACGACTAAAACGGCAGGCACCAAGCTCCGGGCGCCTTGGCGACCACCGGACGCCCCGTCAGAGTCAAAAAAGCGCGGCCGGGCTGGACCCACGCCGCGGCGGGGGATCGAGGAGGTCAAGCGCGGGCTCGCATGATCGCCGGAGCCCGCCCGGCAAGGCTGACAAAAAGTGGCGATCGCAGAGATTCGATTGGACGGATGGACAAGCAGAACAGCGAGCGAACGGTGATTCGCCGAGCCTCTCGGCCCAAGACCCGACCGGTGCTGGGGGTGGCGCTGACGCCCGAGAAAGCGACTGACGGCGTCCTCCGGCAGCAGCGGCTTCAGCGGGTGGCAAGGCGGGTCTTCGAGGAACTGCCCGTGGCGCCAATCGCCCGGGCCTTGGGCATTGCGATTCAACCCATCTGGGCGCCCGCCCTGCCGCTGGCGTGGCGGCCGGAGGACATACTGCGCCTTTTCCGGTCGGTTCCCGAGGTGTGCGCGGAAAGCAGCGCGCGGGCGGCCAAAGACGCGTTGTGCGAGGAATGCGTCCGGCGCGAACTGAGCGCCACGCTCAACGCGGGAGCCCGGGGCCGGGAATTCACCTGCCAGCACGGGCGTCGGCAATTCTGGATGGCGATCCACGCGGCGAACGCCACCCTCGGGATTCTGCTGTGCTCGGAACTTCACCCGCCTCGAGCCCTCGCGGGCGCCGGCCTGTCGGACGAGGGGACCGGTGTTGTCGCCGGGCGGACCGGTGGCCGGGATCAGGATGACCTCGAACCAGGACGTTCCCTGGTGGTCATGCTCTCTCGTTTGCTGGAAGCGGCGTGCGCCGAGCACCTGCGATCCCTCGAACTTGAAGGCTGGCAACAAGTTGCTTTGACCGCCGGGGCGGGAGCGGACCGTGGCACGGGTGAGGCCGCTTTACCGCCTGAAACCGCCATGCCGGCGAACTCGACGATCCGGGCGCTGCTCGAGCGGACGCACCGCGAATTCGCCCAGCCCATCACGCTCAAGAGCCTGGCACACGACCTGTCCAAGAACGAGTCGTATCTGTCCGCAGCCTTTTCGGCGTGCGTAGGTATGAACTTCAAGGCTTACCTAACCTCCCTGCGGATTCGCCAGGCGACCGTGCTGCTGGCGCGGGGACAAGCTTCGGTCGAGGAGATCGCCCGCGCCTGCGGCTATCTGGATCCACGCCGCTTCAGCCGGGTTTTTAAGCAGCAGACCGGGGTCAATCCCCAAGCTTTTCGACGCGGGGCCGGTGGCTTGGGGGCGGCGGAACGGCAGCTCGAGATGACAAGATTGCGACCATGAACCAAAACTTTTGGCACTTGTCGCCTCCACGCAGGCTGGTAACTTGGGACCGCAGTTAGTTACCTGAAAGGCAAACATCATGATGAGCAAACAAACAACGAACCGGCTGGCACTGGCGGCGCTTTGCGGCGCCTGCGTGGTGGCAGCTCCGGTTACCAACGCAGCGATCCTGAGCGATCTGCTGGTTCCAGGGGCGACCCTCTCGGTGGGACCTCTCACATTCGGTGACTTCGGCTGGGCGACCGTCAATGGCCCTGCTGCCTCCGAAGTTACAGTGGTTCCGTGGATGCCCGGTGGGGACGTTTACGGCATCTGCATCCAAGGCCCTCTGTCGGCGGGCTTTCTGTTCCCGCCGATCGTGGACATCGGCCTCACCTACACGGTTTCGGCGAGTTCCGCGATCATTGGAGGGTTGAACAACTCCGTGAACATCGGCGGCTTCGGATCTCCGGCCGCAGTGCTGATCAAAGAGCGTGTTGCTTCGGATGCGGCGCTTGTTAACCAGGTCGGTTACTCGCAGGTCGGAGCGGCGAACGGTTACCTCGACTTCAGTGACCCTCCGGGCGAAGGCGTTCCTCCGCAGATCGTTACAGACGTGGTTAGCTGGACCCCGGTGTGGAAAGTGTGGGTGGACAAGGACATGCTCTTCGTGGCCGGCCAGGACTCCTTGGTGGCGGCGACGATCATCTATCAGGGCTTCACGGTTCCTGAGCCCAGCACTTACGCGATGCTGGCGGGTCTGGGTCTGGCGGGCTTCGCGCTGTACCGGCGCATGAAGGCCTAAGCAGGCTTTCTTTCCTTCACGACCGGAGGATTTATTTCCTCCGGTCTTTTTGCTTTTTGGGGCCTGGCTTTTGTGTGGCTCATGGTGGTAGCGGAACGATTGCGTGTTGCCCCCTTGTCAACGCTTCCCCCACGCGGTTAGCTTCGCCGCTCTTTGAAAGGGTCGAAATGGACTATAAACACACCCTGAACCTGCCCCGCACAGATTTTCCGATGAAGGCTGACCTGGTCGCCCGGGAGCCCGAGCGGCTGGCCGCCTGGCAGACAACGCGGTTGTACGCGCGGATCCAGACCGCCCGGGCGGAGGCGCCTGCTTTTGTCCTGCATGATGGGCCGCCGTTCGCCAACGGCGACGTCCACATCGGCACGGCCCTCAACAAGATCGTCAAGGACATCGTGATCCGCCACAAGACTCTGGGGGGCCACCGCGCGCCGTACGTCCCGGGCTGGGACTGCCACGGGTTGCCCATCGAGTTCAAGGTGAGCCAGGAACTCCGGAAGGCCGGTCAAACCACGGCCGACCCCGCCGCGATTCGCCGCGCGTGTGACGCTTACGCCCGGAAGTACGTTGACCTTCAACGCACGCAGTTCCAACGGCTGGGCGTGCTGGGCGACTGGGCGAACCCCTACCTCACGCTCGACAAGGAGTACGAGGCGGAAGAATTGCGCCTCTTCGCAGATCTGGTGGCCCGGGGCTTCGTCTATCGCGGCAAAAAGCCCGTGTACTGGAGCATCCCGTGCCGTACCGCGCTGGCCGAGGCCGAGGTCGAATACCAGGATCACGTCAGCCAGAGCGTGTATGTGAAATTCCCGGTCGTCGGCCAACCCGGCTTCTTCATCCTTATCTGGACCACGACCCCGTGGACCCTGCCCGCCAATCTCGCCGTCGCCTACAATTCCAGCTTCAGCTACCTGCGGGTCCGGGTGGCCGGCGCTGGAGGCCAGACGGAGGACCACCTCATTGCGGCCCCGCTGCTCGAGTCGGTGGCCGCCAAGTGCGGCTGGCCGAACCCCACCGCCGTGGGCGCACTCGACAGCCAGGCCCTCGCGGCGCTGACCTACCAACATCCGTTTTGTCAACGAACCGGCCGCCTGTACGCGGGCGATGAGTTCGTGGACAGCGCGACCGGCACCGGGTTTGTCCACATCGCCCCCGGCCACGGCTTGGAAGACTTCCATCTCGGCAGCCGCGTGGGCCTGCCTGTGTACTCGCCGGTGGACGACGACGGTTGCTTTACGCACACGCCGGATCTGCCGGCCGGGCAGCAAATGCCGGCCGAATTGCTGGGCAAGTCCATCCTGGAGAAGCACGGAAAGAGCGACGCCAACGAGGCGGTGTTGCACGAGTTGCGCGTGCGCCACGCCCTGCTGCATCAGGAGAACTACCATCACAGCTATCCGCACTGCTGGCGGAGCAAGACGCCGGTCATTTTCCGCGGCATGGATCAGTGGTTCATCCGGGTGGACCACCTCCCGCAACCAGTGGCCGATGTGCCCGAACGGCAGCCGCCTCGGGGCGACTCCAACGACGACTCCGGGGAGTTACCCGAAAGCCCTGCGGCGCCTGCCCCTGGTGCGGCCGCGCCCGCCCTGCCGTTTCGGCAGCTCGCGCTGCGGAGCATTGGCGAGGTAACTTGGGTGCCGGAGTGGGGCGTGAACCGGATTCGCGGGGCTGTGGAAAGCCGGCCGGACTGGTGCATTTCACGGCAGCGATCTTGGGGCGTGCCGATCCCGGCCTTTTACGACCCCGAGGGAAACCCGATCCTCGATGCTCGCATCGTTCGCCGGGTGGCCGACCTCGTGGCCCAGCATGGTTCGAACGTCTGGTTTGAAAGGACGGTCACCCAGCTCTGGCGCGATGTGCGGCCGGCCGACTGGACCGGTCACGAGGCGGCGGCGAAGTCCGCCGACACCCTCGATGTCTGGATTGACTCCGGGTCCTCCAGCCGCGCGGTCCTGCAAAGCCGGCCGGAACTGCTCAAGCCGGTGGCCCGGCAGGTGGGAACGGGCGAACACGCGGGCTTTGTGAAGCTGCGGCTCGAGGGCTTCCCCAACACGTTTATCCTGGTGCCGTGTGGGTCGGCTCAGCAACTGCCGGTCAGTCTGGTGGTCGCGTTTGACGAGAGCTCGTTCTTCTCTCTTTTCCGGGCCGGCGGCGACTCGTTTATCGCATCGGCGCTGGACGTGGCCGGCCTGGTTCAAACGTGCGGGCTGCCCGGCTACGAACTCATCCGCAGTGTCCACGGGGAGGAACTTGCCCATTACCGCGCGCTGCATCCGGAGACGGGCCAGCCGCTGCGCCTGGTGGCCTCGCCAGTGCCGGGACTGTCCGAGGCGCGGGAATCGGGCTTCTGGTTCGCCGACTGGCAGGCGGACATGTACTTGGAAGGCTCGGACCAGCATCGCGGCTGGTTCCAGTCCTCGCTGCTCCTGTCACTGGCGGGGCACGGCGCGCCGCCCTTCAAGAAGGTCCTGACCCACGGGTTCATGGTGGACGCCGACCGCGAGAAGATTTCCAAGAGCAAGCAGGGGCAGGGAGGCTACGAGAAACCCCAGACCGCCGAACGCTACATCAAGGAGCACGGCGCGGACGTCCTGCGGTTGTGGGTCGCGTCGCAGGACTTTCGCAACGACATTGTGGTCAGCGAGGAGCGGCTCAAAACGGTGGGCGAAGCCTACCGGCTGCTCCGCAACACCCTGCGCTACCAACTCTCGAACTTGTACGACTTCGATCCGGCGAAAGACCGGGTTCCGGACGCCGGGTTGACCGGCCTGGACCGGTGGATTCTGGGCGAATTCGCGCGGCTCGAGGCCGACGTTCACCGGGCGTACGAGGCGGCGGACTTCCATGTGGTGTACCAGCGGCTGACCCAGTTCACGGCCGTCGAGCTTTCCGCGATTTACCACGATGTGGTCAAAGACCGGCTCTACACGGACCCGGCCAACTCGCCGCGCCGCCGCTCGACCCAAACCGCCCTGCACCGGCTGGCCACGGGCTTGTGCCAGATGTTGTCGCCGATTCTGGTGTTCACCGCCGACGAGGCGTGGGAGTTCATCCCCGCGGTGCCCTGCTCGTCCGTCCATCTGTCCTTGTGGCAGCCGCAGCCGTTTGACCGGCCCGACGGGGAACGGACCCTGTGGCGCGACTTGTTCGCGCTCCGGGAGGCGGCGCTGCCAGAACTGGAGGCCGCGCGACAGGCCAAGCTCATCGGCAAAGCCCTCGACGCCCGGGTCACGCTGCGGGGGTCTTCGACCGCCCTGGCAGCCGCTCGCGCCGAGCCCCAAGCGCTTCAGGAACTCCTGAACATTTCCCAACTCGAGGTCGAAACCGACGAGACGGCGGCCAGCGTGCTGTTCAGGGTGGGGAAAGCCGAAGGCCAGAAGTGCGAGCGCTGCTGGCATTGGGAGCGGGACGTCGGCGCGCACGCCGAACACCCGACCCTTTGCGGGCGTTGCGTCGAGGCCGTGCGCGGACTTGCTTGAAGCGTTGGGGCCGGCCGGGGGCCGGGCTGGGCACACGCCGGCATGCGGCCGACGAAGATGGGCCCTCGGAGCCGGTCGCAGACGAAGGGCGCGCGCTGGTGGGGTGAGGCAACCGGGCCCGGTCGGGAGCCCAATTTGCCCGGCTTCGCTAAAAGCCTTTTGAGTCGAATCGGTCCGCGGTGTTCCGGCCCTTTTGGCTTTCGGGAGGGGCGGCGGCTTCGCATCATGGCGGGGTGTCAGGGATCATCGCCATCGTGGGCCGGCCCAACGTCGGCAAGTCCGCCTTGTTCAACCGCATCGTCGGGCGGCGGATTGCCATCGTGCATGGCCTGCCGGGCGTGACGCGCGACCGCGTGACCGCCGAGGCGGAGTGGCGCGGCCAGCCGTTCACATTGGTGGACACCGGCGGCATTGGCCTGTTGCGCGGGGAAAAGGCGGACGACGTGATCACCAGCGCGGCGGTCGAGCAGGTGAGCGTGGCCATCGAATCGGCGCACGTCATCCTCCTGGTGGTGAACGTGCAGGAGGGCGTGGTCCCGCTGGATATCGAGGTGGCGCAGCGACTCCGTCGGGCGGGCAAACCCGTGCTGGTTGCGGTCAACAAGGTGGACCATGCGGAGGCCGAGGCGGGCTTGGTCGAGTTTGCTGAGCTGGGCTTCGACAAGTTGTTTCCGGTCTCGGCCATTCACGATCGTGGCGTGGGGGCGTTGCTGGACGCAGCCCTGGCGTGGCTGCCGGTGGCGGAGCCCGCGCGACCGCCCGACGCCGGCGGTTCGCGGGCGGCGGCGGCCGAACCGGTGAAGCTGGCCGTGATAGGCCGGCCGAATGTCGGCAAATCCTCGCTGATCAACGCCCTGACCCGGTCGTCGCGCGTGATTGTCAGTCCCATTCCGGGCACCACCCGGGACGCGGTGGATGTGCCCTTCGAGGTCGAAACGGACGGGGTGCGGCAGGCGTACGTGTTGATTGACACGGCGGGGATGCGCAAGGCGCGGCGCGTGAACGATTCGATCGAGTTCTTCAGCGTCAAGCGCGCGGAGGACTCGATCGAACGCTCGGACATCGTGGTGTTCGTGCTCGACGCCGAGGCGGGCATCCTCGAGCAGGACAAAAAGATCGCCGACAAGATCGTCGCGGCGCGCAAGGGCTGCATCCTGGTGGTGAACAAGTGGGACCTGTTCGAGGCCCAGGTGGCCGAGGCGCGGGCGCAAGCCGAGCTCCGCCGCCCCCGGCGCGGCCAGCCCCGGCCGATGACCGCGCTGGCGCAGTTCGGCCGCTGGGTGCAAGAGAAGCTGTTCTTCCTGGATTACTCGCCGGTGATCTTCACCTCGGCGAAGACCGGTTTTCACCTGGATCGTTTGCTCGAGGCGGTGCGCTACGTCGCCGCCCAGCTTCAGCAGACCATTCCGACCGCGGTGCTCAACCGCACGCTCCGGGACGCCATCGAGCGCCGGCAGCCGGTCAGCGCCACCGGGGCGCGGCTGAAGTTCTTTTACGCCACGCAGGTTCGCCAGGCGCCGCCGACCTTCCTGCTGTTCGTAAACCGCGACGAACTTTTCTCCCCGGCCTACCAAAAATACCTGGCGGGCGAGATGCGACGGGCCTTTGGCTTCGAAGGCGCGCCCCTCCTGCTGGTGCCCAAACCCCGGCCCAAGACCGTCGAGCCCAAACGCGAGCGACGCGGGCGGCGGCCCGGCTGAGCCGGACCGTCCCCGTCCGCGTGCGTGGCAGCGAACAGCGGCTGGCGATGCGACGGATCACCGAACGCAGCCCCGTGCTCGCGGGACAGGCACGGAAGGGCGAGGTGGCCGCGGCGGGAGGCATGTCCGCCCTGAACACCGGCGAGGTGACATTCCTCGGACAAACTGCGAAGGTCTCCGCATGGACCTCGGTCACGCCCTGTCAGCGAACCTCCTGAGCCCGGCCGTGTTGTTTTTTCTGCTGGGCGTGGTGGCGGCGGCGGTGCGCAGCGATCTTAAGTTCCCGGAGCCGCTCTACGTCACACTGACGATCTACCTGCTCACGGCCATCGGCTTCAAAGGCGGAGTGGCGATCGCGGAAGCCGGCGTAAGCCGGGTCTGGCTGCCGTCGCTCATGGCCATGCTGCTGGGCGCGGTCATCCCGCTGTGGACCTACCCGGTGTTGCGGTTCTGGGGCCGGTTCTCGAAGGTGAACGCAGCGGCGCTGGCCGCGCACTACGGATCCGTCAGCGCCGTGACCTTCATCGCCGCCACCAACTATTTGAAGTCGGTCGGAGAACCCTACGAGAGTTACACGGCAGCGTTTCTCGCGGTGATGGAGTCGCCGGCCATCCTGCTGGGCGTGTTGCTGGGCAAGATTGGGGCCCGGGGCGCTCAGCCCGTCCCGGCCCACCCGATCGCGTCGGTCGTTCGTGAGGCGGTTTTGGGCCGGAGCGTGGTGCTGCTGGTGGGCACGTTGCTGGTGGGCGCGCTGACGGGCCAGCGCGGGATGGCACTGGTGGAACCGTTTTTCGTGACACCGTTTCAAGGGGTGCTCGCGCTCTTCCTGATGGAAATGGGGACCATTGCGGGCCGCCGGCTGGGGGATCTCCGGGGCGCCGGCGCGTTCCTAATCGGGTTTGGTGTCCTGACCCCGCTGGTCAACGGGATGCTGGGAGTCGCGCTGGGCCAGGTGGTGGGATTGGAACTGGGCGGTGCCACCCTCCTGGGCGTGCTTTCGGCCAGCGCCAGTTACATCGCCGCCCCGGCGGCCATCCGGCTGTCGCTGCCCGAGGCGAATCCGGCGCTCTACCTCACGGCATCGCTGGCGATCACCTTTCCCTTCAACGTCACGCTCGGGATTCCGTTGTATTACGGAGCGGCCCGTTGGTGGTATTCCTGAGCGCGAACGAGACGGGAAAACGAAACCGCTCATGAATCTTCAGCACCTCCACGGGAACCGGCGGAAGCAGCCGCCAGGTGCGCCCGGAAACGGGCGCGACCGCGTGAACGAACCGGCCGCGGAGCCGGGCGCGAGAGTGTTCGTTCCGGGTGAGTGGCAGCGGTCCCGATGGCGGTTGAAGTCCAAGATGGGAGCCGAACCATGACGACGTTCCCCATGAAGCGGGTGACCATTGTCACCGAGGCGTTGGCACGCGAGGCGATCAAACAACTCCTCGCCGAGGTTGGCGCGCACGGTTACACGATCTTTGCGGTCGAGGGCGCCGGGGCGCGGGGCGAACGCCCGGCCGACATCGCCGAGTTCGGCAACATCCAGGTGGAAGTCATCGCTCGTCCCGTGGTGACAGAGCAGCTTCTCGACCGCTTGCGGCGCGAGTTTTTTCCCCGGTACGCAATGATCGCCTACGAAAGCGACGTGCGGGTCCTGCGGGGCGAAAAATTCTGAACTGGCGTCGCTCCGGCGGCTCAGGGGCCCTGTTCCGCTCGCCGCGCCAATTGGCGCGCCAGTCCACTGAAAATCACCGCGTGGATCGGGTAGAGCAGATACCAGTAGCTCAAGCCCGCCAGCCCGCGGGGCGCGAAAAACGCGGTCTGCGTCAAGCGCGTCGCCCGCTCGCCCTCCGGCGTGACGCGGAATTCCAGCCACGCCCGCCCCGGCACCTTCATCTCGGCGCGCAACCGCAGCAGCCGATCCGGCTCAACGGCCTCGACGCGCCAGAAGTCCAGCGCGTCACCCACCCGCACCTCCACGGGGTCGCGCCGCCCGCGGCGCATGCCCACGCCGCCCAGTAGCCGATCCACCAGCCCGCGCGCGCTCCAGGCCCAGTTCCAGCACAGCCAGCCAGTTTCCCCGCCCAGCCGCGCGAAGCTCCGATACACCGCCGCCGGCGAAGCGCGGACTCGTCGCTGCCGCTGTTCCAGGATCATGCCCTCGCGCGTGGTCAGCACCACGGGGGCGGCGTCCCGTTGGCTGCTGGAGAGCGCGTCGCTCCAGGCGGTCGCCACCTGGCCGGCGTCCAGGTTGGCCAGGGCCAGTCGCACCGCGGTGGCGTAGTCGAACGGCTGAATGTCCGGAAACAGCCGGCGGGCAGTGTCGTCGCGAACCACCACGTCGTTGCGCAAGCCTTCGATCAGCGGCCGCGCGATGGCCGCTGGCACCGGTGTGACCAGATGCACCCAATACGACGACAGGCGGGGAGTGAGAGCCGGTACCGGCACCAGCCAGCGGCGCAGCCCTCGGGCCCGGGCGTAGCCGCGCAACAAGTCGCCATACGTAAGAACGTCCGCGCCTCCGATCTCGATCACCCGGCCCGCGCTCGCCGGTTCACGCAATGCCGCAATCAGGTAGTCGAGCACGTTGCGGATGCCGATCGGTTGCACCCGGGAAAACACCCAGCGGGGACAGATCATCACCGGCACCCGCTCCGTCAGATACCGGATGATCTCGAACGACAGGCTGCCGGAGCCGACAATCACCGCCGCGCGGAATTCGGTCACCGGCACCCCGCTTTCCCGCAGCGCCGCGCCGGTGTCCTGGCGGGAACGCAAATGCGCGGACAGCGCGGTGGCCGGGTCGCCCAGCCCGCCGAGATAAACGAGTCGCGCGACACCCGCCGTCTTCGCCGCCGCGGCGAAATGGCGGGCGGCGGTCACGTCGCGCTCTTGAAAATCGTGGCCTGCCGCCATGCCGTGAACGAGGTAATAGGCGGCCGTCACGCCGGCCAGGGCGGGCGCGAGCGAGGCGGGTTGCAGGCAATCGCCCGCCACGACCTCGACTCGCGGCACCCAGTCCCGTCCCTGCAACCGGCCCGGGTCGCGCACCAGGCACCTCACCCGGTAACCGGCCTCCATTAAGCGCGGCACCAGGCGACCGCCAATGTAACCGGTGGCGCCTGTCACCAGGATGATGGGCGCGGTAGCGGTCGGGCGTTGACTCTCCATCTCGAGCGGCAAGCTGCCGCTCCGCCCACGGCTGTCAACCGCCGAACGGCCAGGGCTGGCGCGGTGCCCGCGCGTTGCGGCCGCGCGGTTCAGGCGCTTGTCGGCCGGGGCGAGTCGGGGGGAAGCGCGGCGGAACTTAGTGCGCGCAGATACTCGAGCGCCGCGAGCGCGGCCCGGCTCTCCGCCTCCTTCTTACTGTGTCCGCGACCGCGTCCCAGAATGACACCGCGATGGGAGACGGCGCACTCGAAGACGCGATTGTGATCCGGGCCGTGTGCCCCCTGCAACGTGTATTGGGGCGACTCTGCCGACTCGGCCTGCAGGATTTCCTGGAGATCGCCTTTGGGATTCTCGACTTCCGGGCGCTCCGCGAGCGCGGCGATTTCTTCGCCAAAGAGGCGGAGGATGAGCTGGCTGGCGCTTTCCAATCCGCCATCGAGAAACACCGCGCCCAGCAGGGCTTCAAAGGCGTCCGCCAGCGCTGATGGCCGGTCGCGTCCGCCCTGGGCCTCCTCGCCGCGACTGATGAGGAGACTGGCGCCCAACCGAATCTTGCGCGCCTGCTCCGCGAGGAATCGCCGGTTGACGAGGCGGGCGCGCGCCTTGGTCAACTGGCCCTCGCCAAACTCCGGGAAGCGCTCGTAGAGGTGACGGGTGAGGACCAATTGAAGCGCCGCATCGCCGAGAAACTCGAGCCGCTGGTTGTGCTGCAGTGGCCCTCCCGCCTCTTGGGCGAGCGAAGGATGGGTGAGCGCCAGCCGCAGCAGGTCCGGGTTCCGAAACTCGTACCCGAGCGTGGATTGGAAGGTCGCCAGCGCGTTCACAAACTCCCGAGAATCCCCTTACTCCGCCCCTTACTCCGGAGGTGCCGCGGCTGCCGGCGGTTCCGCGTTGACCGCGTCGGCCGCGGGGGTGGCGGGCGCGGATGCGGACGGCTCGAGGCCATGCTCCAGAAGGTGGGCCACATCCCGCTGGACGGCTTCAAGTTGATCGAGTTGCAAGGCCGGGTCGCCAATGGTGAAGACGTCTCCCAGCTTGGCGTGCTCATATACCAGGACACGGCGCCCTTCTTGAACCATCTGCGCCTTGGCCTTGAGCACCCGCTTGCGCTCGAGCATGACGGCCAGAATGAACACCGCACCCGCGTGCCGCGGATCATTTGACTCGATCAGCTTGCGCAGCAGCGTCTCCGCCGTTTCCCGCTGGATCGGCTCGGCCGACGGCGGCGGTGGCGGTTCGTAATGCCCGATCCAGTGCGAGACAAACCCTTTGCGATGATTGGCCGCCTGGCTGAACTGCGCCGACCAGCAACGCTCACAGACGTCCACGCGCTCGAACCCCTGCCGTTCGTCGAACAACAGCGTGTGGAGGGGTTCGCGGTTGCGAAAGGCGTGACCGCACTCCCGACAGAGATGAGCACGCGATTGAATGTTCCAATCCATCTTAAGAGTGGCGAAGCCTGCCGGTCCCGAGGCGGCGGCGCGAACTGTCTGCGCAAATTATTCGCCCGCGCGCGCTGCTTCAATACGGATTGCAACCGGAGCGCAACGTTGGCAGGCGCGGGCGCGGGGCGGCTGCGTCAGGCCATTTCGAGCACCGCCTGAACCAGCTTGTTGATCCCGGCCTCGGCCTCGGTGATGCGACCGGCCAGCATGTAGGCTGGCGTGGTGACGATCTTGAGCCGCCGGTCCACCACGCAGTTATGGACCGTGCAGTTCACGTGGCGCCCGCGTCCCGGCGTCAGTCCCCGGGCCGTGTTCAGGTCGCTGCCAATGGTGAACTCGATCTGTTCCGCCCCGAAAAGCTTGGCGGCAATGGCGGGCGCAATGCAAATAAAGCCCAACGGCTTACCGGCTTGGTGCGCTTCCCGGAGAAAGCGGGCGACCTCGTGATTCACGGTGAAGTCGGGGCCGGCCAGCGCGAAGGTGCAAAGGTTCTTCGCAGCGCCAAAGCCACCCGGAAGGATGACCGCGTCCACCTCTCCCACGGACAAACGATGGAGAGGCAGGATGTTGCCCCGGGCGATTCGCGCCGACTCAACCAAGACATTGCGTGACTCGCCGGCCACCGGCTGCTGGGTGAGGTGGTTGACCACATGATGCTGCGCCACATCCGGCGCCGCGCAGATGATCCGCGCGTTGGCCCGGTCCAACGCCAGCAACGTCAGCACGGATTCGTGAATCTCGGCGCCATCGAAGACGCCGCACCCGGAGAGAATGACGGCCACTCGTTTCATGTCCGGTAGCGTAAAGAGAGGGAAGGCTGCTTCGCAAGCGGACTTCTGCAAAGTCACCGCCCGCAAGCTGCGGCTTCGCACGGGCCACGAGCCGTTCCTGTACCGGTGGCTCCGGCTTTTTCCTCCCCGCGTCCACGGGGCCGGACATCCCTGTCGCCCCCTGCGAAGGTGAGCCCCGGCAGGGCTGCGTTCGGCACTGGAAATGAAAATTTATCTTAATAGAGCTTGCACCCGCCGGGAAATGGTGGCTACTCTGACCAGATATGAATATCACGTCACTCACTGTGGCCCAACTCAAACAGATGACGGCGCTGGTGGAGAAGAAGGAAACCCTGCAAGCCGAAGTTGCGCGCATCAATGCGGAACTGGCGCGGCTGGGCGCGGGCGAAAGCCCTCGGGCAGTCGTCACGTCCGCTTCTCCGACTTCGCCCGCAGCGGCGCCCCGTGCGAAACGCCGGCGGGCGGAACGCGGCGCCGTCAAGGCGGCGATTATCGGCCTGCTGCAGAAGGCCGGGAAGACGGGCATTTCCGTCAAGGAGATCGCGGAGCAGTTGGGCGGAAAGTATGCGCATGTGTTCGCCTGGTTCTATTCGACGGGTAGCAAGATCAAAGAGATCAAGCGTGTGGGGCCGGGCCGGTTTGGTTGGGTGGGACCCGTGACAACCCCGGTGGCCGCCCCCGAGGCCCGCGCAGCCCAGAAGCCGATGCCCAAGGCCAAACCCGCCGCGCCCGCGCCGGCTTCTGCCAAAGCCGCCCCGGTCAAGGCCGGCAAGCCTGCGGTATCCAAGGACACGGTCATCGCGATGCTCAAGGCCTCTGGTCGTTCCGGAATCAGCGTGACTGAGATCGCACGGCGGCTAAACGTGCATCCGCAACGCCTCTACACCTGGTTCAACGCGGTCGGTAAGAGGATCAAGGAGGTCAAGAAGATCGCGCCCGCAACGTATATTTGGAATAGCTGATCGTCCTCGTTCCAAGTCTCACTTCCGATTGAGAGCGAACTGGCCAGCCGGTTCGCTCTCGTTGTTTTTGTGCCCCCCGGCCACGTTCAACAATCGATCCGCCAGCAACTTTGCCGCTTGGGGGGAATCGGCGCGGCTGGGCTTACGGAGTTCCGGTCCCTGCGCCGTTCGCCCTGCCTGATTCCGTTCGGCACGGTGCCGAGCAGATATCCCGGCCGGCGCCAACAGGTGCGTCCCGACCGGCAAGGGGGCGCGACAAGCAACCGCGCCCCACGTTCGGCAAACAGGTTCGCCCGGATTCGTCGATGCCCACGCGGAGATGAGGGAGTAGGTGGATGCAAGAACGCTGGTCCCGGTGTCGGGCGGTCTTAGGGCACCCAACAAGATTTTCGCAGCCCGAACTGCAACCCCCGGGTGGCTGTGTCGCGGCGAGCTACCGCGAATCCACCGCTTGAATGACGACTTGTGAAAACACCGCGGCCGGGCCGCCCGGTGACTTTGACTGGATTTCAGCCCGGTCCGGGACCACCCTTCGGCCATGAAGTTCATTCTTTCGACGCACAACGTCACTCTGACCAAAGCCATCGAAGACCACATTCTGGACAAGCTGGACCGGCTGGAGCACTTCGATCGCTGGGCGGTGGATGCCCGCGTGACGTTGGAGCACGATCATACCAAGGCGCCCGAGAAGCAGTTTTCCTGCTCGGTGCGACTGGGAGTGCGGGGACCCGATTTGTTTGCCGAGGCGGTCGAAGCCGACCTCTACAAGGCAATTGACCTCGTCTTCAAGAAGATCGAGCAGCAGCTTCGCCGTAATCACAACAAGCGCAAAGCTGTGAAGCAGCGACAGGGCGCTCGTCTCAAGCAGCGCCGCCAGGAGGCGACGTTGAAGTAGCGACCGCGTTCCCCACCGTCAGAATCCTCCCAACGCGCCAGCCGGGTCTGCGAACCTGCTGGCGGTTGGTTTGTAGGTGGCCCCTTGCCACAGCCCCTCATCTTGCGCGCGCGCCTGGTGGTGCCGGTTTCCCGGCCGGCCCTGGCGGACGGCGCGCTGGTGGCCCGCGGCGGGTGGGTGGCAGCGGTGGGCCGCTGGGCCGACCTGGCGCGCCACTGGAGCGGGCCGGTCGCGGATCTCGGGGAAGTGGCCGTGTTCCCCGGTCTCGTCAACGCGCATTGCCACCTCGACTACACGGACCTCGCCGGCCAGATTCCGCCGCCCGCCTCGTTCACCGGCTGGATCAAGTCCATCACCGCGCTCAAGAGCCAGTGGACAGCCGAGGACTTTCTCCGGTCCTGGCGACACGGCGCGGAGATGCTTCTGGCGGCGGGCGTGACCACCGTCGGCGACATTGAAGCCGTTCCCGAAATGCTGCCGGCGGTCTGGGAATCCACGCCCCTGCGGGTCGTCTCTTTCCTTGAACTCACCGGGGTTCGCGGTCGGCTGGATCCGGACCGGATCCTGGCCGCAGCCGTGTCCCGCGCCGGGACGCTCCGGCACGAGCGGTCGCGGGCTGCCCTGTCTCCGCATGCCCCGTACTCGACGGTTCCGGACCTGCTCCGGCGGGTGGCTGAACTGGCCGCCGCGCGCGGTTGGCCGGTCAGCATCCATGTGGCGGAGTCGCACGAGGAATGGGAGATGTTCCACCACGCTTGCGGGCCGCTCCACGACTGGATCGCTCGCAATCAACGCGACATGAGCGACTGCGGCGGGGTGACGCCGGTGCGGCATTTGGACCGCTGCGGCCTGCTGGGGCCGAACCTGCTGGCCGTTCATGCCAACTACCTTGACCGTGAGGACATCGCGCGTCTGGCAGTCTCCGGCACCAGTGTCGTCCACTGCCCGCGCAGCCACGGCTATTTTGGCCATCGTCCGTTTCCGTTCCCCAGCCTCGAGCGCGCCGGCGTGAATGTTTGTCTCGGCACCGACAGTTTGGTCACCGTCCCGCCCGAGGTGGAGCGCCCGCAATTGGACCTGCGGGCCGAAGCTCGGGCTTTTCTCGCGGCGCAGCCGGCCACGGCGCCCTGCACGGTGTTGCGAATGATGACAACGGCCGGCGCCCGCGCCCTGGACTGGAACGGCCGGGTGGGTGAACTCGCTCCCGGCGCGGCGGCTGACCTGCTGACGATCGCTTGGGGCGGGCCCGAGGATCAGGCGGCCGAGGCGCTGATCCATCAGCAGCAACCCGTGGCTGCGGTGATGATCGGCGGTCGCTGGGTGCGGGGCGAAGGCGCCAGCGGCCCGCTTGAGCCAGGTCACGCTGCTCGCGAATAGTTTTTGACAGGCCTGAGCCGGGCCGGCAGAAGGTTTTCCAACAGTTCAGCCATCCGCCTGCGGCCCGTTGATTCCCCAGCCGGCGGCAGTCGCCAGCGAACGGGTGTCTGCATCACGACCACTGAGACATGGATCCTTGTTGTTCGGATAACGGCCGCGAACTGCGGGAAGTGCGGCAGTCCACCGTGCGCTTTGCCGGCGACTCAGGCGACGGCATGCAACTGGTGGGCAGCCAGTTTGCAGACCTGGCCTCGCTGTCCGGCTGCGCGATCCGGACCATCCCGGATTTCCCCTCGGAGATTCGCGCTCCGGCGGGTTCCCTGGCGGGGGTCAGCGGCTACCAGCTCAATTTCGGCGCCGAAGACATCACCACGCCCGGCGACCATCCGTTCGTCCTGGTGGCCATGAACCCGGCGGCGCTCAAGGTCAGCCTGCCCGACCTTCAGCCCGGCGGCATCATCATCGTGGACACGGACGAGTTCACCCCCGCGAATCTGGCGAAGGCCAGGTACGCCACGAATCCGCTGCAGGATGGTTCGCTGGAGGGTTACCGCCTCGTCCCGGTGGCGATGACCCGGCTCACCGAGGAGGCCACGAAACCGACCGGCGTCGAGGGGAGCGCCCGCGCCCGGTGCAAGAACTTCTTCGCGCTGGGCATGACCCTCTGGATCTACGACCAGCCACTGCAACCGCTCCTCGAGTGGTTGATGCGGAAGTTCCGCAAGAACCCGGCGGTGATGGCGGCCAACGGCGCCAGCTTGCGCGCGGGGTTCAACCTGGCGAACACCACCGAACTGCTGCGGGTCCACTACCGGGTCGCTCCGGGCAAGCTTCCCAAGGGCCGCTACCGCCGGGTGACGGGCAATGAGGCGGCGGCGCTGGGGCTGATCGCGGCGGCGGTTCGGTCCGGCCGGCCGCTGGTGTACGCGAGTTATCCCATCACGCCCGCCAGCGACATCCTCCATGAGCTGTCGGCCCGAAAGGAGTTCGACGTGCGGGTCATCCAGTGCGAGGACGAAATCGCCGCCGCCTGCGCGGCCATCGGCGCCTCGTTTGCCGGCGCGATCGCCGCCACCGGCACCAGCGGGCCCGGGCTGGCCTTGAAGACCGAGGCGCTGGGCCTCGCCGTGATGACGGAGCTGCCAGTAGTGATCATTGACGTGCAGCGGGCCGGTCCCAGCACGGGCATGCCCACCAAGACCGAGCAATCCGACCTGTTCATGGCGCTCTACGGCCGCCATGGCGAGGCCCCGTTGCCGGTCCTTGCGGCGGCCAGCCCCGCCGATTGCTTCGACGTCGCCTTCGAAGCGGTGCGCCTCGCCACCAAGTACATGACGCCCGTGATGGTCTTGTCGGACAGCTTTTTGGCGAACGGCGCCGAGGCCTTCCGCATCCCCGAAGTGGAGCGCCTGCCGGATCTGACGGTTCCGCGGCCATCCAAAGAGGGGGGCGAATTTGCGCCCTACCGGCGCGATCCCGTGACCCTCGCCCGGCCCTGGGCCGCTCCGGGTACCGAGGGGCTCGAGCACCGGGTGGGTGGTCTCGAAAAGCAGGACGTCACCGGAGTGGTGACCTACGACGCCGAAAACCACCGGCGGATGGTCGAACTCCGGGCGCGCAAGATTGAAGGGATCGCCGCCGACCTCCCGCCCGCGCGGCCTGACGGCGAGCCCAGCGGCGACCTGTTGGTGGTGGGGTGGGGCAGCACCCACGGGGCGATCGTGGCCGCCGTGCGCCAGGCGAGACTGGAGGGGCACGCGGTGTCTCACCTGCACCTGCGGCATCTGCATCCTCTGCCGCGCGGCACAGGTGAGTTGCTGCGCGGTTTCCGCCGCGTCCTGGTTCCCGAAAACAACACGGGTCAACTGGCGTCCGTCCTGCGCGGCAAGTTCGGCATCGAGGTGATCTCGCTGCCGAAGGTCGAAGGCCGTCCGTTCTTGATTCGCGAGATTCGCAACGCCCTCGAGGAGCTTCTCAGAACATGAGCCCATCCACCGCCCCCCTGGCGCCGTTGGCGCCCTTGTCCCCTGGAGCCGCGCCCGCGAGCCCGGACTGCCTGCGGACGCTGACCCGTAAGGATTTTCAGACCGAGCAGGAAATTCGGTGGTGTCCCGGCTGCGGGGACTACGCGATCTTGACCCGGGTGCAGAAGGCGTTGGCCACGCTGGTGGTGCCCCGGCACCGGTGCGTGTTCGTCTCCGGCATCGGGTGCTCGTCGCGGTTCCCATATTACGTGAACACTTACGGCTTTCACGGCATCCACGGCCGGGCGCCGGCGATCGCCACGGGCGTCAAATGCGCCAATCCCGAACTTTCGGTCTGGATCGTGACCGGCGATGGCGACGGACTGTCCATCGGCACCAATCACCTCATCCACTGTCTGCGGCGCAACCTCAACGTGAAGGTGCTGCTCTTCAACAACCGGATCTACGGGTTGACCAAGGGGCAATACTCACCGACCTCCGAATTCGGCAAGCGCACCAAGTCGAGCCCGCTGGGGACGATCGAGCAGCCCATCCGGCCGGTCCAGACGGCGCTGGCAGCGCAGGCCACCTTCGTGGCCCGCACCGTGTATGCCGATCCCCACCACCTGACGCAGGTGCTGGATGCGGCGGCCCGCCATCGCGGGGCGGCGTTCGTCGAGATCCTTCAGAACTGCGTGGTGTTCAACGAGGGCGCCTTTGACGACGTGGCCAAACGGGCGACGGCCGAAGAGTCGCGCATCCTGCTGCAACACGGGCAGCCGATTCGCTTCGGCAAGGGCGGCCGGCGCGCCCTGGTGGTTCGCCACATGGAACCGGTGGCGGTGGACCTGGACACCGATCCCGTGCCGGAGTCCGAGATCCTGGTTCACAACGCCCAGAGCACCTCCCCGGCGCTGGCGGCGTTGCTGGCGGAACTGGAGCCGCCGCATTTCCCCACCGCGCTCGGCGTTTTCCGCCAGGTCCAGCAACCGACGTACGACGAGTTGCTCCTGGGCCAGATTCGCGATGCCGTGGCAGCCCGCGGACCGGTCTCGCTCCAACGGCTGCTCAATTCCGGAACCACCTGGGAAGTCGAGTGACCGGCGATGACGTCCGCGAGCGCGCCCCGAGGCGAGCCGGTGGCGGTGGCAGTGTACCGGCTGGCGGGGGCCCAACCGCCGGCCGAGGACCCCGCGCGGGCGGTCGCGGAGGAACGCGAGTGGGCGGCGCCCCTGCTGCGCGAGAACGCCATCTGGTTCTGCCGCTTGCGCTGGCTGGTGGTGGGGGTCTCGTTGACGGCGGGCCTGGTGGCGTTGTGGCCGGCCGCCACCCGCGCGGTCGGGTTGAACCTGCGACCTGCCTGGCCGCTGGCCACGGGCGGCATCCTCGCCCTGCTGAACCTGCTGTTCGTCCGACTGGCGCGACAGGCCGAACGCGACCCGGGGGGCGGCTCGACGCGCGTGGTGTTGTGGGCGCAAATCACCGCGGATCTCCTGATCCTGACCGGGGTGATCCACTGGCTGGGGCCCGGCTTGCCGGCCGCCCCGTTCATGTACCTGTTTCACATCATTCTCGCCTGCATCGTCTTTCCCCCGGCGCACAGCCTCCAGGTGGCGGCGGTGGCCGCCGCATTCTATGCCACGTCGGTGCTGGCGGTGGAACGCGGCTGGCTGACGGTTTCTTCCGTGCTGCGGTCCGGCGGCGCGGTGCCCCCGGTCAACCCGTGGTTCTCGCAGGTCCTGCCTCTCTTCGTGGTCTGGGCGGTGATCTGGTACCTGGTCTCACGCCTGGCAGCGACGTTGCGGCGGCGTGAATTCGAGCTGGCGCAAACCAATCAACGGCTGAAGGCCAGTATCGAGGAACGCGCCCAACACATGCTGCAGACCACGCATCAGTTGAAGGCTCCGTTTGCGGCCGTCCACGCCCTGACCCAGCTCCTGTTGGGCGGCTACAGCGGCGCTCTGCCCGCGTCCGCCTCCGCTGTCGTGGAAAAGATTTCGCTCCGCTGCGCGGCGCTCTCGCGCCAAATTCAGGAAATGCTGCAGCTCGCCAACCTGCGTTCCCAGGGGCAGAGCGCCCCGCCGCGCCGCCCGATCAACCTCGCGGACCTGGCGGAGGAAGTGCTCGGCCGCGTGGAGCCCGCCGCCCGCCAACGCGGCATCCGCCTGGTCCGCTCCCTGGAGCCCGCGACCGTGCAGGGCGTTGAGGACCACCTAACGATGCTGGTGGAGAACGTCGTGGTGAACGCCGTGAATTACTCGCGAGACGGCGGAACGGTGGCGGTGGGCTGCCAGCGCGACGACGCGGGCAACGTCCGGCTGACGGTGCGCGATCACGGTATCGGCATTCCTCGCGAGAAGCTGCCGCGCATTTTTGACGACTACTATCGCTCCGAGGAGGCCGTGCAGCATAACCGGGCCTCGACCGGCCTGGGGCTGGCCATTGTGCGGCAGGTGGCCAGCGCGGACGGTCTCGATGTTGAGGTCGCGAGCGCCCCGGACTGGGGCACGCGTTTCACCGTGACTTTCCCGCGCGCCGGCCTGCGGGCGCCCTAACTCGAACCCCTACGAACATGGCCTACTTAATGATCGTTGATGACGACCCCGAATTCGCCTCCGCCGTTGCCACGGTGTGCGAGGCGATGGGACACGAGGTTCGCACGCTGCACTCCACCTCCGGAGCGTTGCAAAAGCTCGCCGAGCGCGTGCCGCACGGCGTCATCCTGGATGTGATGTTCCCCGAAGATCCCGGCGCGGGCTTCCAACTGGCGCGCGAGTTGCGGCGCCACCACCCCGAGCTGCCCATCCTGATGCTCACCGCGGTCAATCAGCAATTCCCCCTGGGATTCAGCACCCGGGACATTGACCGCAAATGGCTACCGGTAACGGATTTTGTCGAGAAGCCGGTGGACTTCGCCGTGCTCAGGGAAAAGCTGACCCGCCTGGTGGGTGGCGCCGGGGGTTGATGGTCGGCCGCGGGCGGGGAGGTGCGGGCGGCGGTTGGCCCCCCGCAGAACTCCTTGATCCCGGGCTCGGATCTGAATTGCGGCTCACCGCCCCACCAGGATACTCCGCAACCGCAATTCTTATGGGCCGATTGTTGTCTTCTCTGGTGGAGCCCGTCGGGGCGGTTTGGGTGGTGCTGATCTTGGCGACCGCGTGGCGGGTGTATCGGAAGCAGTATCGCCGGGCCGCGGTGCCGGCAGTGGTGGCCGGGCTGATGTTTGTCTTCGGCAGCACCACGATTCCCGCGCGGCTGCTGGCGGGCCTCGAACGGCCGTATGCGGGCGTGCGCCTGGCCAGCCTGGCGCCGGCCGAGGTGGTGGTGATGCTCGGCGGCGCGCTGCGCGTTTCCGCGAACGACCCGTTGGGATTCCAGATCGCTGACTCCGGCGACCGCGTCATCACGGCGGTCGAGGCCGCGCGGGCCAGCGGCGCGCGCACGGTCATTCTGGGGGGCGGCAAACCCAGCCTCGACGGTCCCATGGAAGCCGACTACATCCGCGAATGGCTGACGCGCTGGCAACTGCTCCCCGGCGTGACCCTGCTCGAATTCGGGCCATGTCGAAACACCCGCGACGAAGCCGAACGCATGGCGACGTTGGCGCGGGAAAAGGGCTGGCGGCGGATCATCCTCGTGACCTCGGCCGGTCACATGCGGCGGTCGGAGGCGTTGTTCCGGAAACTGGGCCTGGACGTCACGTGTGTTGCCGGGGATTTCCGCGGGCTGTCCCGCTTGGAGGCCCGGCATCGCTTCAACCCGGTGCCGACGTTGAGCAACTTTGACCTGCTCTCGATCTTCTGTTACGAAACCGTCGGCTACTGGGTGTATTGGTGGCGCGGCTGGGTGTAGCGCCGGCCTACCCGCCCCACCACCACCGCCAGATGGGCGGGCCCGCGAAGATCCACACCGCGGCCGCCAACGCAATGTAGGGACCGTAAGGAATCCGGCTCGACCATCCGCGCCGTCGCAGCAGGATGAGCCCGACGCCGACCACCGAGCCGGCCAGGGCGCTGCCGAGCAGGGAGAAGAAGACCCCCTGCCAGCCGATGAACGCGCCGATCGCTGCCATGAACTTGACGTCGCCCAGCCCCATTGCCTCCCGCGGCGCCACCACCTCGGAGGTGACCACCTCGAACCCCGGCACCTCGGCCGTGGGGAATTCCTCGTCGCCGATCTGCAACGTGTCGCGCGTAAGGCGCACGACGACGTCCCGGTAACAGCGGTCCACCATCTCCAAACGCGCGGCTCGCAACACCACGGCATCCGTCCGGCGGTACAGCAACTCGCCGTAAGGCACGCGCTCGTCGGGCAGGTGCAGTTCCTCCTCGCCAAAAACCACCCGCGAATCCGGCGGCAACTTCAGCCGTTGCCGCCCAAACAGCGCCTTGCCCAACCGTAGCAGCCCGTACACCACGCCGGCGCCCACGGCCGCGCCCGTCAGACTCTGCCGGGCGGCTTCAACCGGCGACGCGGTGGCGAACATTTCCGGCACCAGGAAAGCCAGCACGAAGCCCGCGCCGATGCCGCCGAGGGTGATCGGATCCGGAATGATGTAGTGCGCGAAGTCCACGAAAGTGGCCACGATCAGCCCGGACAGGAAGACCGCGTACACCAGCGGCAACGCCCAGGACTCGCGCCCAAACGCCAGCCAGGTGGACGTGAACACCCCCGCCGTCAACGTCTCCACCAGCCAATAGCGCACCGAGATTCCCGCGCCGCAAAACGCGCAGCGCCCGCGCAACCACAGCCACGAGACCAGCGGAATGTTGTACTTGAGGGGGATCGCGTGATGGCAGGCCGGACAATGCGACCCCGGCCGGATCAAGCTCAGATCGTGGGGCATCCGGTGGATGCAGACGTTCAGGAAACTGCCGACGATGGCGCCGAGCACGAACAGGACGCCCGTCCAGAAGTGGAAGGGCATGCCGGCCCAGGAGGCCGTTTCATACAGCCACGCCCAACTCATGACACGGAAGGCCGGCGGTCGCCGTCCGGGGCGCGGCTCGCGGCCGTCGGTGCCGGGCCGTACACGTTGTCGCGCAACGCGCGGCGCATCGGTTCAAGCGGCGCCGGCAGGCCGCTCCACAACTCCAGCGCCCGCGCTCCTTGGTGGAGCAACATCCCCAGGCCGTTGGCGGTCCGGCAGCCCGCCGACCGCGCTCGCGTCAGGAGTGGCGTCTCGGCCGGCCGGTAAATCATGTCGTACACAGCGGCCACGCGACAGAGGGGCAGCGCGGCTTCGTCCAGCGGCGGGGCGTCGCCGGCGCGCAAACCGAGCGAGGTGGCGTTGAGCAGCAGGTCCACTCCGCCGGCCGCCGGATAACCGACGGCGCAGCGCACGGCCGGGTTCCGTTCCGCGATTTCGCGGCGCACGGCCTCGGCATTCGCCGCCGTGCGATTCACCAACCACAACTCGGCGACCCCTTCGCTGGCCAGTTTGAGCGCGGCCGTGCGTCCTGCCCCGCCCGCTCCCAGCAGCACCACCCGAGCGCCTCGCGGCGTCACGCCGAGATCCTCGGCCAGGGCGCGGGTGATGGCGTCAGCGTCCGTGTTGAAACCGTGGCTGCGAATGGGGGCGTCGTCGGGAATCTCCTCGACCGCCGCCAGCGGCCGCCACGAGCCGTCGGCGAGGCGGACCTCGAAGCGAATGGTGTTCACCGCGCCCCACTCACGGCCGCAAGCGGCGAGCTCGTCCACCAGCGCGCAAGCGAGAAGCTTGTGGGGCACCGTGAGATTGAGGCCCACGAACCGCATGGCCTTGGCGCCCGCCAGAGCGGCGGCGAGGTCGGCCGGCCGCACGTCGCAGGCCACATAGCGCCAATCCAGTCCCAGGGCGGCGATGCCGGCGTTCTGCAGGGCCGGCGAAGCCGAGTGCCGGACCGGATGGCCATAGACCGCGCAGAGGCGCGTTGTTGCGGAGATGGGTGGCCGCGGGGATGCCGACACGCGGCGGTTCTTAACCGTTCGCCCGTCGCGTTGCCAAGTCCCGATTCCGCCGGAAGTCGGCGGCTGCAGGCAGATGACAGGTGCCGGTCCGGGGATTATGGTTGCCGCATGAGACATCCATCCACGGCGCCCGGTTTCGTCCCGAAGTGCCCGGGGCGGATCCTGACGCGGCGCGATTTTATTCGGCACTCGGCGACCGCGGCGGCCGCGCTCGCGTGGCCCTCGCTGTCGGCGGCGCCGGCTGCACCCGGGGCGTCCAGCTGCCCGCCCCGCGCGCCCACGGCCATCGGACTGTGCAAGCGGTACGAGGATCGCGAGGTCCGTCGCACGCTCGGCGGCCTGTTCGACGAGCTGGGGGACGTGCGGCGGCTCGTGAAGGGCAAATACGTCACCGTGAAACTCAACCTCGTGAACACCTCCGAGGAGGACGTGGCCGGCGTGCCGCTGTGGCTAACGGTCACGGTGCATCCGGTGGTCGCCCGGGCGTTGGGCAGCTTGCTGGTTGGCTACGGGGCGCGGCAAGTGACCTATTGCGACCAGTTGCCTTTTCGGGCTCTCGGCCCCGAGGCATTCGCGGGCTACGGCTTCAAGCTGGATGAGTTCAATGACGCCCTCGCCGGCCGCGCACGGTTCGTCAACACCCGCAACCGCGGCCCGCACCGCGACTACGCGCTGGTTCGGGTCCCCGACGGCGAACTGGCCACCGCGTGGGAAGTGAACCGCGCCTACGTGGACACCGACGTCTTGATCTCGCTGGGCAAACTCAAAAGCCACGTCTCGGGCGGCGTGACCGCCGGCATGAAGAATCTCTTCGGCGTCCCGCCCAGCAGCTTGTATGGCGATGATCTGGGCGCGGAGCCGAACGAGGACGCAGTGGGCTACCGCAACCGGGCGATGCACAATTGCACCGAGCTGCCCCGGACCTCCGTGACCACGTTCACGGGCCGGAGCGTCGCCGGCGACCACGGCTTCAACGTTCCCCGTTTCATCGTGGACCTCGCGGCCGCGTTCCCCATCCACGTCACGGTGCTGGACGGTATCAGCGTCATCCAGTCCGCCGAGGGCTGGTGGAACGGCTCGATGGTGTCGGTGACCCGGCCCGGGCTGCTGCTTGCCGGCCGCAACCCGGTTTGCACGGACGCAGTGGCGGCGGCGGTCATGGGCTTCAATCCGGATGCGCCGGACCGCTCGTGGCCGTTTGTCAATGGCACCAACTACCTGGCCCTCGCCCGGCGGCGAGGGTTGGGCGAAAATCGGCTGAACGAACTGGAGATTGCCGGCGTGCCGCTCGCAACCGCGCGCTTCGAGTTCCAGCCGACCTACCGGCGCCTCGCGCCTCAGGGGACATGAACGCGACGCTTCAGCCTTCAACTCACGTCTGGCGAACCGCCGGCGGCGATGCCAGTCGGCGCGGCCTGTTCGGTGCCCCGGTGTCGCTGGGGCGCCGCGTGGCGCGGCGGCTCACCGCTCACGGCGCGGTTCAAGCGCCGCCCGTGTTCGCAGCGGACGGAACGGCGTTTGTCGCGGACATGGCCGGCCACGTGCAGGCGCTGACGCTCCAACTGCCGGACGGCGGCGCCGGCTGG
>CAYNCT010000012.1:0-40987 GCA_964396005.1 uncultured Verrucomicrobiota bacterium
GGTGTCCGGGCCGGCCAGGAAGCAGTGGTCCTTGTCCATGCGGTTGCGGTCCACAACCAACACCCCGAGGTCTCGCGCGGTTTGCTCTCTCAACGCGATCACGTTGTCCCAGGTGTTCTTCGAAATCGGATCCGGCAACTCCTGCAGCCAGCCGTTGTTGGCGTAGCGTCCATCGTCCACCGAGTAGGCACGGGAAAACACCGCCTCGAGGCTTTGCGCCGAGGGCGCCTCCGGGACCGCCAGCGCCAGTACCGTCGGCGCAACTGCCGACCAGTCAATTGCGACCTGGACCGCCGCGCCGGCCGAGCCGGGCAGGAATCCGTCGTGAAGATACCGCTTCCATTTTTCCTCGAATCCCGAGTCGCCGGTCACCGCTTTGAAAGTCTCCCGGGCGATGTCGTACGGGCGGGTTACCGGCAGGTCGCCGAGGCGCGCGAGAATCTCCAGCTCGGTCAATCCGCCAAAGAGGGGCTCGATCAGCGGCTGCACCGGAACCAGCGTTCCGTCCGCGGTCCGCAGATCCCCCCAGGATTCGAGGTAATGAGCCTGCGGCAGATGCCAGTCACACTGCGGGGTGGTCTCGTCTTCCTGGTAACCGAGGCGAATGACCGTGGCGGCTTTGCGTTGAGTGGCGGGCCAATCGAGATCGGCAGGCGCGTTGTAGCCGGGATTGCCGCCCAGAACGACCAGCGTGTCCACTTCACCCGCATTCAGGGCCGCGGCCAGCTCGACGATCGTGCCCGCCGCCGGCGAGTCGTCCGCCCAGTAGCGGACCGCCTGGTCCCGCTGCCCGAGGTGGAAATTCATCGCGTGCGCCAGGAGGTGAACCTCCAGCGGCTGGCGCTCCCCGGCCAGCACCACCACCGAGCCGGCCTGCGCCAGGAGATCTTCGGCGCAAGCCTCGGCCCACGCCCGGGCCGCGGCTGGCAGTCCCTGCGATTTTTCGCGGAGCGCCCGGACAAATTCAGCCGCCCCTGACGTTGCGTTTTGCTGCCCACCCGCTTCGATCATCTGGGCGGCCAGGAACATCGTCAGTGGCGCAATCTGGCTGGACGGCAACCGCAGCCGATGATCGGCGTTGGCGCCCGTCACGGTCATCAGGCTCTCCACCACGTACAGCCGATTCATCTCGTCCTCGGGCGACCGCAGGCGGCGGCCCTTGGCGAATCCGCGGATCAGCAAGTAGGCATCGTCGTCCGCCGAGAGAAAGTCGGCATCGAGCGAGAGAATGCGGCGCGCCCTGTCCAATCGGTACAGGGGCCGGACCGGCTGGCCGAAGGCCAGGGCGGCGGCCTGACGCGCAACCGCGCCGTCCATCGGCTCATAGACGAACCAGCGGGCCTGCGGAAGTTTCTCCGCCAGTGTCCGCAGCAGCCGCGCCCGCGAGGGCGAACTGCTCCGCTCCAGCAGCACGCACAAGCCCTTGCCGCGGGTTTCGGCGAACTTCCGGGCCACTGCCGCCAGGGCATCGAACGCCTTCTCCCGGGTTGAGTTCTGCCCCTGAAACAGCACGCGGCGAGCGCGGTCCGGGTCGTAGAGGTTCAGGATGGACGCCTGCGTGAACAGGTCGGTGCCGCCGTGCTTGTGCCCTGCCTCGTCGGTGAGGGCGGCATTCAGCGGGTGCTCGGGATTGCCCTCGATCTTGATGGGCCGGCCTTCGTTCGATTTGACCAACAGCGGAATCGCGCTGCCCCGGGCGGGCATCGCCGTGGCGAAATACCTGGCAACGCCGTGGATGTAGCCTTCCGGCTGGGTGGCAAACGGATGAATGGTCTCCACCGGCCGACGGCAACCCGTCAATCCCAGGCCCGCCAGGAGGAACGAGGCGGACATGAGCTTCATGAAGTCGCGACGATGCCAGTCGTCGCGCAACTCGCTGGCGCCCTCGGGGAACTCCCGTTCGGCCCATTCGCGGAACTCGGGCGTGCCGGCCAGTTGCTCGAGGCTGCGCCAGTAGGAAGGGCCGGTCGGCGGCTCCGGGCAAGGGGGAGGAAGGGTTTTGCTCATCGGTGACAGGCGGAGCAGTTCTCCAGTTTCTTCACGTCCCACTCCTTGACGAACCGCGCGCCGTCGGCGAGCTGGCGGGTCGGATTCTCCGCTTTCCAATTCAAATTGTACACCTGCTCCGGCGGTCGCAGGAAGGCCTCGGCCTGGCGATGGCATTCCAAGCAGAAGGCCATGCCCAACGGCTTGGCGTGGTACACCTCGTCCATCTGGTTGATCTGACCGTGGCAATGGACACAACTGACGCCCCGATTCACATGGACCGCGTGGTTGAAATAGACGTAGTCCGGCGTCTTGTGGATCTGCACCCAGGGAATCGGCCGGCCGGAAACGGCGCTCTCGCGGACCAGCGCCAGCTTGGGATCATCCTTGAGCACCTGGTTGTGGCAGTTCAGGCAGGTGGCGCTGGACGGGACGTTCGAATACCATGAGCTCTCCACGCCATGGTGGCAGTAGCGGCAGTCCAGCCCGAGCTGGTCCACGTGGATGTTGTGGCTGAAGCTCACCGGCTGGATCGGCTGGTAGCCCACCCGCGTGTACGCCGGCGTGAAATAGTACCAGACCCCAGCCACCACCGACGCGGCGGTCACCGCGCCGCCCGCCAGCATTTGCAACGGGAGCCGATTGGTCCACCTGGGGAAAATGTCAGACATCGCCGCGGGCTTTCACCGTTCTTCGGTTGGTTGTGCGCTGCTCAAAATCGGCCGGCAAGGTGCGCTCCCCGCCCAAAAAATCGCCAAGCGCGAATTCCGGAGCCAGGACATCACCCATCGTTTTCGGGGGAATGCGCGGGTCTTACGCGGCAGGCGTGGAACTTACGAACCGGCCGTTGGCTGGCAAGCAAAGTCCTTCCCAAGACCGCAGTTTTCCGGCTGGTTAATGGCCCGAATTAGCCGTCTCCTGACGGACCCGTTCATTGGCCCGGAGGAGCCAACGGCGGCTCCGCGGCCGGCTCCGTCTCTTCTGCCGGCTCCTCCGCGATCACCGGGGCGATGGCTTGCAGCCGGTCGCCTTCCTCCAGCTCGATGAGTTTGACGCCCATGGTGTTGCGGCCCGCCTCGCGGATGTCCTTCACAAACGTGCGGACCATCTGGCCGCCCGCGGTGATGAGCATGATTTCATCGGTCTCCCGCACCGTCAGCGCGCCCGCCACGCCGCCGGTCTTTTCCGTGACTTTCATGGTCACCCGGCCTTTGCCGCCGCGGGACTGCCGGCGCGTGCCGCCGTCCTCGAGCTGGACAAGATATTCCTCGAAAGCAGTCCGTTTGCCGATGCCGTTCTCCCCGGCCACGAGTAGAGCGGCGTCGGGCACCACCACCGCCAGGGCCACAACTTCATCCCCTTCTTCCAGGCTGATGCCTTTCACTCCGGCGGCGCTGCGGCCCATCGAGCGCACGTCCGATTCGCTGAAGCGAATGCTCATGCCGCGGTGGGTGATGAGCACTACATCGTCGCCGGGGTCGCGCACGCTGTCGCCCTCGATCACGCTGCCCCGGGTGCGCTCGACGCCGATCAAGGCATCGCCCTCCTCGATGTGGATGGCGATGATGCCGCCCTTGCGAACGTTGCAGAATTCGCTGAGGGCGGTCTTCTTCACGGTGCCCCGGCGGGTGGCGAAGAACAACTCGCCGGTCTGGTCCCAAGTGGTGTCCCGCCGCTGTTCGTCCTCGCGCGACTCGATGCGAATCATGGCGGCGATCTTCTCGTCGGGCTTTAACTCCAGGAGGTTGGCGATGCTGCGGCCCTTCGAGGCGCGGCCGGCGTCGGGGATTTCATGCACCCGCTCCACGTACACCCGGCCCGTGTTGGTGAAGAACATCAGGTAGTCGTGGGTGCTCGCGGTGAAGAGGTGTTCAATAAAATCGCGGTCCTCCGGCGAATCGCCCTCGCGGGTGGCCATGCCGATGACCCCCTTGCCGCCGCGGCGCTGGGCGCGGTAGGCGCTGACGGCGGTGCGCTTGATCAAGCCGGCGTGGGTGAGCGTGATGATGACGCCCTCGTTGGTGATGAGGTCTTCCAGCGCCATCTCGCCCTCGTCCGGCACGATCTCCGTGCGGCGCGGGGTGGCGTACCGCTCCCGGATGGCGCGCAGCTCATCCTTGATGATCGTCATCACGCGCTCCTCGCGTGCGAGGATGTCGAGCAGGTCCCGGATGCGAGCAAGCACCTCGGCGTATTCCGCCTGGATCTTGTCTATTTCCAGGCCGGTCAGGCGGTAGAGCTGCAGGTCGAGGATGGCGTCCACCTGCCGTTCGGTAAGTGCGTAGCGGCCGTTGACCAGCCGGCCTTCCGCGCGGATCAGCACGCCCCAGGCTTCGACCTGCTCGCGGCTCCACTCGAAGGCCAGGAGCTTGCCCCGGGCTTCCTCGCGGTTGCGCGACCCGCGGATCAGCCGGATGAACTCGTCCAGATTCTTCAGCGCGCAGACGTAGCCCTCCAGCAGTTCCGCGCGTTCCTCGGCCTTCTTCAACTCGAACCGCGTGCGGCGCAGCACCACTTCCCGCCGGTGGTCAATGTAGGCGCCGATCAGTTCCTTCAGGTTCAGCGTCTTCGGCCGGCCGTGGTCAATCGCCAGCGCGTTGACCGCGAAGCTCACCTCCATCTGCGTGTGCTGGTAGAGGTTGTTGATGACGACCTTGGCAACGGCGTCACGCTTGAGCTCGACCACCAGGCGGCAGTTCTCGTCGGACTCGTTTCGGACCGCGCTGATGTCGGTGATCACCTTGTTGTTCACCAGGTCGGCGATCTGCTGCTCGATGTTGGTGCGGACCACGTTGAAGGGAATCTCGGTGATGACGAGCTGCTCGCGCCCGCCCTTCAGCGCCTCCACCGTCACCTTGCCGCGCAGCTTCACCGAGCCGCGCCCGGTCAGGAAGTAGCTGCGAATGCCCTCGATGCCACAGATCACACCGCCCGTGGGAAAGTCCGGGCCCTTGATGAACTGCATCAGCTCCGGAATCCGGATGTCGGGGTTGTCAATCTGCGCGCACACGCCGTCAATGACCTCGCCGAGGTTGTGCGGGGCCATGTTGGTGGCCATGCCCACGGCGATGCCCGTGCCGCCGTTGACCAGCAAGTTCGGGAACGCGGCGGGGAAAACGGTTGGTTCGGTGCGGGTTTCGTCGTAGTTGGGGACGAAATCCACGGTCTCCTTGTCCATGTCGGCCATCAACGCCGCGCCCAGGTGCGTCAACCGCGCCTCGGTGTAGCGCATGGACGCGGGCGGGTCGTCCTCGACCGAACCGAAATTGCCCTTGCCCTCGACGAGCCGCTCGCGCATGGCCCAGGGCTGCGCGAGGTGGACCAGGGTCGGGTAGATCGCCTGGTCGCCGTGTGGGTGGTAGTTGCCCATCGTCTCGCCGACGATCTTCGCGCACTTGAGGGTTTTGCGACCGGGCAGGAGGTTCAGCTCACCCATCGCGAAAAGGATGCGGCGCTGGCTGGGCTTGAGGCCATCGCGCACATCCGGCAACGCGCGCGAGATGATCACCGACATCGAGTAGTCGAGAAACGAGTTCTTGATCTCGTCGGCGACGTTGATTCGGACAATCTTTTCGCCCTGGGAATAGGCGCCGCCCGGTTGATCCGAGGCGCCCGGTCCGGGCGCGTTGGATTCAGTCTCGTCTGGCATGATTGGTCAGTTCCTGGCCGGCAGCGGCACCAAGGTAAGCCCGATGAAATCGCTGGCGTCGCACACGCGCTGGTCGCTGCTGAACATCGGCTCGCCGCCGTGCAACTCCGCCGTCGCCACATGGATAGCATCCAGCGTCCGCAACGCGACGTGCGGATGACATTGTTCGATCACCGCGCCCGCGCGTTCCACGACCCGGCGATCGAGCGGCAACAAATGGAATTCCTGGTCGTGGATTTTCTGCTGGAACAACCGCCAGCCTCTTGTCCGGTCGGCATGGGAAATCCTCCCCGTCCGCTCCTTGGTCAGCAGCGCGGAGCGAACCTCCGCCACCGCAAGTTCCGAAGTAAACACAGGATGCCCGGCAACGACGGCGTGATACGCCGCGCTGTCGGGCTCGTGACTGACCAGTTTGACGATGACGCAGGAGTCGAGATACATGGATCACCAACCCCGGCCATCGCGGTCCGCGCGGATGATTTCTTCCGCGAACGGTCCCTCGGTTTGCACGGGCATTTCTTTGAGATGCTCCCAAGTGCCCGTGAACACTTTGCGGGGCTTGTGTCTGGCCACCGGCAGCAGGACTGCCTTGGGTTTGCCATCCGATGTGATCGTGACTTCCTGCCCGCCAGCGACCAGATCCAGCAGCGCCGAGAGCTTCGCCTTGGCCGCGCGCACGGGGATCGAAAGCCCCACGCCCGGCAACACCACGGCTTCGCGCAGTTCCAGCGGGCCCGCCACTTCCTGCACCCCTTGTTCCGCCGGCAGCGGCTTTTGTTTCTGCCGGTAGAGGGGCATTTGTCGTTTCGTTTTCATGCGCCGCAAGTGTAGTTTCGTGTGACTACACATGTCAACCCTTTTTTCACGGGGTTAAACATCCAAATTCCGCACGTTCAGCGCATTGTCCTCGATGAACTGCCGGCGCGGCTCCACCTCGTCGCCCATGAGTTTGGTGAACATCTCCTCGGCCTCGATGGCGTCGGTGAGGTCCACGCGGAGCAGCTTGCGCCGGGCGGGGTTCATCGTGGTTTCGAAGAGCTCCTTGGCGTCCATCTCGCCGAGGCCTTTGAAGCGGGTGATCTGAATGCCGCGTTTGCCGACCACCTTGATGGTGCTGAGAATCTCTGGAATCGAAAACAACGGCGTCGCGGTCGCCCGCTCACCTTCGCCCTCGATCAACTCGAACAAGGGATGATCCTGGGCGGCGTAGTGGCTGACCGCCAGCCCCAGACGCGCAAGCTTGGCGAGCAGGTCGGCGATGGCCTTGCTCTCGAGGTGCAGGTCGAACACCGACGCGCGACGGATCGGCCCTCGGCCGCGGTCGGGCCGGTCGCGAGGTTCGCCCTCCCCGAAAACGTCCGCGTTGGCGGCCTTGAAAGACTCGAACTGCTCCGGGGCCACGAAATAATGCACGGTTTCGGCGTTGCCTTCGCGGACCTTCACCAGGCGCTGGGGCAGGGTGCCGTCTGGAGCGCGATGCTCGACGTAAGCCGCAAAGTCCCCGCCCTGGCGGCGGATGTAGCCGGCGTGTTTGTCCAGCGCCTCCAACTGCGCCAGAATCTCCTCCAGTTCGCCCCGCTCGAACGTTCGCCCGTCGGCGAGGTTCTTGAGCCGGACTTCCTCGGTGCCGATCTGGAGCAGGATACGGTTCAACTGGGCGTCGTCTTCCACGTATTCCGTGCGCTTCTTGCGCGTCACCGAGTAGAGCGGCGGCTGCGCGATATAGACAAAGCCCTGCTTCACGAGCTGCGGCATCTGCCGATAGAAAAATGTCAGCAGCAACGTGCGGATGTGCGAGCCGTCCACGTCGGCATCGGTCATGATGATGATCTTGTGGTAGCGCAACTTGTTCAGGTCAAACGCGCCCTCCCCCTCGCCGTCGCCGATGCCGGTGCCGATGGCGGTGATCATGGTCCGGATTTCGTTGTTCTGAAGCACCTTGTCCAGCCGCGCCTTCTCCACGTTGATGAGCTTGCCGCGGATCGGCAGGATGGCCTGGAACTTTCGGTCGCGTCCCTGCTTCGCGGAACCACCGGCCGAATCGCCCTCGACAATATAGAGCTCGGTGTTCGCCGGATCGCGGTCGGAGCAGTCTGCCAGCTTGCCGGGCAGCCCGCCGCCGGTCAGAGCGCTCTTGCGCACCGCCTCGCGCGCTTTGCGGGCCGCCTCGCGGGCACGGGCCGCGTTGAGCGCCTTCTCCACAATCCGCCGGGCGACCGGCGGGTTCGCGTCGAAATACGCCATTAACCCCTCATACGTGACCGAGCCCACGATGCGCTCCACCTCGGGCGAGAGCAGCTTCACCTTGGTCTGCGACTCGAACTTTGGGTCGCTGTGCTTGACCGAGATCACCGCGCTCAAGCCCTCGCGCACGTCGTCGCCGGTGATTTGCGGGTCCTTCTCCTTCACCAGCTCGTTGGACCTCGCGTATTGATTGATGGCCCGCGTCAGGGCGCTGCGGAAGCCGGACAGGTGGGCGCCGCCGTCCGGATTGTGGACCGTGTTGGTGTAGCAGAGCACCTGGTCGGTGAAGCTGTCGTTGTATTGCAGCACGACCTGCACATGGACCTCGATCTCCTTGTCATCGAGCTTCTCCGCGGCTTCGCGCCGCAGCGTGATGGGCCGGGGATGGAGCGGCTCCTTGCCCTTGTTGAGCTGCCGGACGAACTCCTCGATGCCATCCTTGTAAAAGAAAACCTCCGTCTGCCCCTGAGCTTTGCGCTCGTCTGTGAAGGTGATTTCCAGCCCGGAATTCAGGAACGCCAGCTCGCGCAGCCGCTGGGCGATGAGGTCCGCCTTGAACTCGGTCGTCTCGCGGAAGATCTCCGGGTCCGGCTTGAAGGTGATCAGGGTGCCCGTGCCGGTCGAGGTGCCGATGACCTCGAGCTTTTTCGTCGTCTGCCCGCGCGCGAACTCCATGTGATACACCTGCTGGTCGCGGGAAACCTCGACCTCGAACCATTCGCTCACGGCGTTGACACACTTGGCGCCGACGCCGTGCGTGCCGCCGGAGAATTTGTAGCCGCCCTGGCCGTATTTGCCGCCGGAGTGCAACGTGGTCAGCACCAGTTCCACGCCCGGAATGCCATACTCCGGGTGGAGATCCACGGGAATGCCGCGGCCGGTGTCGCGAATCGAGATCGAGCCGTCCACATGGATGGTCACGTCAATGCGCGTGCAATGCCCGGCCAGATGCTCGTCCACCGAGTTGTCCAGGACCTCGCTCACGCAATGATGCAGCGCGCGCTCATCGGTGCCGCCGATGTACATGCCGGGCTTCTTGCGGACGGCCTCCAGCCCCTCCAGCTTCCCAAGCATGGAGGCATCGTAGATGTCGTTGGTTGCGGGTGTGTTATCCATAGGAACGCCGGCCACCGCCCGCCCGCGCCAGAGGGGGTTCTGAGGGGGGGCCAGCGGCCGATTCGCCCGGCCTTCAGTCTAGTTTTTGGAACCGGCGAAACAACGACAATCTCGTGCCGTTCACGCCTCGCCGGCGAGGCTCGCGGACGGCCGCGAGATACGCCACCGGCCCCGCCGTTTAGTTGGGCTCGGCGAAGTCGGGAACTCCGTTGCCGTTGGCGTCTCGCCCGCCTTCGAGGATGTCCGGCCGTCCATCACCGTCGCGGTCCAGCGCCGCCAGATCGAGGAACACGTAGGGGTTCTGGTACGCTTCCCGCCCGCGGCCCGCATAGGCCACCCAAAGGCGCAGCGCGGTGGCGTCAAAGACGGCGTTGAGGACATTGCCGCCCTTGATGGGAATTTGGTTGGCCAGGGCAATCAGCCGCGGGCCATTGAGCCGGCCATGTTCCGCCCGCAGGGTGGGAAAAGCGCCGCGGCCCTCATCCTGATAAACGACACACCCCAGAACATTCGGCGCCAACTCGTCCGCCGAATCGTTGTCGCGCCAGATCAACACGTCGCGGGGCGGCGCCTCCACGCTGTGGGCCCGGATTTTCACGGCCCGCTTCTCGCGCCGACCATCGCCGAAGACGAAGTGGTAGCGTTTCGTGGCCGGCTGCCGGCGAAAAATGTCCAGCGCCTGCGACAGCGACGTCGCGTCGTACAACACCGTCCGAAACCACGTCGTGAAGTGCGGCGCATGAAGGTTGTACGGGGCCTCCCGTCGCGGGGCATCGCCCATCTCCGACAGGGCAATGCCCGCGGCGCTCAGACCGCAATTGGCGCCAATCACGCCGGCGAAGGTCGGCAACACGTGCGGCTGACCGTCCGCCGGCAGGTACACCGCCAGCACCGGAAACTCATGCGCGCCGGCCTCCAGGGTCCAGTCGAGGTTGCGCGTCTGGTATAGATGCCCGTCCTCCGTTGCCTCGCCCCAAGCCGCGATGCTGCTACACGAATACGGTTGCAGCAGCGGGAGACAGTGGACGTGCTGCAATGCCCGGATCGGCAGCCCGCTACCTTCGGCGAGACCGGCCAGTTCCTGCTCGAACCGATCGTCCGTGTAGGCGGCCGTGGTGGCCCAAACCTGATCCAGAGTTGCGTCGTCGAGCCGGAGCTGCTGCTTGAAACCCTCCAGCGCGGCCGGAATGAATCGCCACATCTCCTCCCGCAGCAACCGTCCCACCTGCCGGCCCATCTGGAAGGGAGTGCCGCCCACCACCACGACCGGCACCACCGACGATTTATTGGTTACTGCGAACCGATATCCCGCGCCTTCCCCGGCGCCCGCGAGGCGGACGCCAGTCTGGCCCGCCGCCCGCCCGCCGGAAAGCACGGCTTCTTTTTCGAGGTCGGCGCTCCGGGCGATCCCGGTCAGAGTGCCGGCTATCAGCAGCAGGTAAAGACGCATGGCAATCATGTCGCGCGGCACCATGCACCAACGGTCGCCGCGTGCCAACCCCGCGGATTCGGCCGGCCGATAAAGCGGTGGCCCCTGCTGCCCGGACGCGTGGTCGTTCCGCAGCGGGGCACCGTCTTCGCCGGCGGCTCACAGGCAGTACGGGTACCGCTGCGGACGGCTGAGCAGACGGTTGGCCGCGGGGTCGTTCACCACCTCCTGTTTGTCGCCATCCCACACCAGCTTCCGGCCCAGCAGGTAAGCGAGATTGCCGAGGTTGCACAACGTCGCTGTGCGGTGGCCGATCTCGATGTCCACCGCCGGACGCAGGTGGCCGTCGCGGATGCTCTTAAACCAGTCGGCCTTGTGGTTCATGTTGAAGTCCGCGTACTCATCCGTGCGCTCAACCTCCCGGCCGCCGGGCGGCAGCTTGAAGTTGATCGCCTCGGGGTTCGCCGGCCGGTAGCCGCCCTCCCATTCGAGCACGAGCCGGCCATTGTCGCCCCAGAACACATTGCCAAACTCGGTCTGGCCCACCTTATGGCCCGGCTGGCCCCACACGAGCGTCCAGTCCGGATCCTTGAACTGGTACACGACTTCCATCTCCACCGGGTTGTCCCAGAGGCCCCGGGCCGGCGCCCGGCCGGTGGCCTCCACCGTGAACGAAGTCTGCCGGTCCGCGTCCATCGCCCAGAGAATGGTGCTGAACTGGTGCGCCCCCCGGTCGCGGATGTTCCCGCCGCCCGACTCGAGGACCCAACGGAAGTTCGCCGGATGATAACGCCGGTTGAAAGGTCGCCACGGCAGCGGGCCGAGCCAAAGGTCCCAGTCCAGTCCTTCCGGCGGCTCACTGTCGGGCACAGGCTTGTCATCCACCGGGTTCGGGTAGTGCCAGCAAGTGACTTTGCGGACCCGGCCCACGATGCCGTTGCGGATCGCCCGGCAGGTGTGCCAGCCGCCCAACGCCGTTCGGGCCTGCGCGCCCACCTGTACCGCCACCTTGTTGTCGCGCGCGGCCTTCACCATCGCCTGGCCTTCGCGGACGGTCACTGACGCCGGCTTCTCCACATAAACGTGCTTGCCGCTCTGACAGGCATGGACGGTCTGCACCGCGTGCCAGTGGTCCGGCGTGGCGATGACTACCGCGTCAATATCCTGCCGCTCGATGATGTAGCGGTAGTCGCGGTACACGGCGCCGGTCTGGCCGACCGTGTTCCACGCGGTCTCGAGGAAGTTGTCGTCGGCATCGCACACGGCGGCGATGCGGACTTTGTCCTCCTGCTGGAACCGCAGCATGTTGTTCACGTGCGTCATGCCCATGCCGCCGGTGCCAATGTGGGCGACGACGAATCGGGCGTTGGCCCCGGGCCGGCCAGCGGCACCGATGACGCGCGAGGGAACGAACAGTGGCAGGCCAGCAGCGGCAAGGGCGGAACGGCCGAGGAAGCGGCGGCGGGTGAAACGGGCCGGCGGCAGAAGATTCTTCACGCGGGCAGGGAGCTGGGGGTTTGAGGATCCAATCGCACTCAGGGCGACGGTATGCCCCGCCGGGGGCCTGGCAATCCTTGAGCATCACCCGACGCGGCCTGCCGATTGAACGCCACGCAGTCCGCGTAGCGCACGCCGCGCCCGCCGAAAATGTCCAGCGCCGATCCAATCGTCAGGTTCACCCGCCCGCCGCTCAGTCGCGTGACTTCCTCCAGGTCAGCGAGGGAGCTGGCGCCGCCGGCGTACGTTACGGGGATCGGCGACCACTCGGCGAGGTTTTGCACCAGGTCGCGGTCAATACCCCGGCACAGCCCCTCGACATCCACAGCATGGACCAGGAACTCGGCGCAGCTCCCCGCCAGGTGGCCCATCGTGGCACGGTCGAGTACGAGGTCGGTGAACTTCTGCCAACGGTCGGTGACCACCCAGTACCGGCCGTCGCGAATCCGGCAACTCAGATCGAGCACGAGTCGTTCGCGCCCCACGGCGGCCAGCAAGGCGCCGAGCTTTTCCTCGTGCAAGCGACCGTCGCGGAACACGTACGAGGTCACGATCACGTGTGACGCCCCGGCCTCCAGCCACGCGCGGGCGTTGTCGGCGGTGACCCCGCCACCGAGTTGCAAGCCGCCGGGAAAGGCCGCCAACGCCTCGCGCGCAGCGCGCTCATTCGCCTCGCCCGGACCGAGCTTGATCACGTGCCCGCCGCGCAGCCCGTCGCGGCGGTAGAGCTCGGCGTACCAGGCGGCCGGGCGGTCGGCGACAAAGTTGGTCTGCAGGCCGGCGCCGTCGTGGGTCAACGAGCCGCCGACGATCTGCTTCACCTGGCCGTCGTGAATGTCAATGCAGGGCCGGAACACCGCCGCAAGTTATCGGGCGGCGTGGGGCGTCGGCAAGGACGGCGCCGGATACCTTTGCGACCAGCCCTCACCTCGCCTGGCAAGCGGGGCAGAAGAACGTGCTGCGCGCGGCCTGAACCAGCCGCCGGATCGGCGTCCCACACCGAACGCAGGCCTGGCCTTCCCGGTCATAGACCCGCAGCCGTTCAACGTAGTAATCCGGCGTGCCCTCCGCCCGACCGTAGTAGAACAGCCCGTCCCGTTTGCCGTCACCGGCCCAAGCCAGCGGCACCGTGCTCCCAAACCGGATCGCCTCCCGCAGCACTGCGCGGATTGCCCGGCGCAGGCGTCGGGCATCATCGAGACCGAGCCGGCACGCGGCGCGTCGGGGCGAGATCCCGGCGCGAAACAGCGCCTCGCTGGCGTAGATGTTGCCCACGCCCGCCACGAGGGACTGGTCAAGCAGCTTCACCTTGATCGCCTGCTGGAACCGCCGCAGGTCCCCGGCAAAGCGGGCCACCGTGAATTCCGGCCCGAGGGGTTCCGGCCCCAGTTCAGCGAGCGCGGACAGGTCCAGACTCAGCCGGCCAAAGTACCGCGTGTCTTCGAAGACGAAGTCCGCGTCGCCCAACCCGAACACGACGGCGGCGTGCTTGGCCAGCGCCTGACCCGCCGCCTGCACGTACATCCGCCCGGTCATGCCCAGGTGGCCCAGCAAGCGGAACTTCGCCCCGCGCTGCCGCGCTGCCAGCTCGAACACGAGGTACTTGGCCCGACGCGCAACGCCTTCAAAGCGCGCGCCGGTCAGCGCCCGAATAAAAGCTTTCGCTTCGCCCGGCCGCACGGACTTGGCGCGCCGCACTTCAACGCGGCGGATCGTCCGACCCGACAGGACCGGACCCAGGTAGCGAGCCAGGACTTCGACTTCGGGCAATTCAGGCATGGCCTGCTCAGCCGTACCGGTATGGCGGCGTCAGGGCAAAGGTGTTGGGTAAATGCCGGACCTCGCGCACTCCGCCGTCGGCCAGCAGGACTTCCACGATGTCGAAGCGAATGCGGACCGGCGGCGAATCCAGCAGCTTGAGGTAGTCCAGCGCCGTGAGCGAGAGAAGGCGGCGCTTGCGCGCGTTGACTGCCGCCGCCGGGCGCGTCCAGGTCTCGGAGGAGCGGGTCTTGACTTCGATGAACACCAGGCAGTCTCCGTCGCGGAAGACGAGGTCAATTTCGCCCCGCGCGGAACGAAAGTTGGCCGTCAAGAACTTCAAACCCAACCGCCGCAAATGCCGGCGCGCGGCGCGCTCGCCTCGCTGTCCGCGGCGCAGGTGCTCGGGCCGGCCGCCGCCTCCGAGCCACGTCTTGAGTCGCTCCCAGAATCGGAGACCCATCGCGTCAGAACAGTTCGCGCGGCTCCGACCGGACCGGCGCAAAACTTCGGCGATGAATTGGGCAGGGGCCGTGCCGGGCCAGCGCCGCCAGGTGCTCCGGGGTCGGGTAACCCTTGTGCCGGCCGAAGCCGTACTGCGGATAGCACCGGTCATATTCCGTCATCAGCCGGTCGCGGGCCACCTTGGCCAGCACGCTCGCCGCGGCAATCGAGTAGCTCAGCGCGTCACCCTTGACCAGCGCCGTCTGCGGTTGGCGCAGGCCGGCAACCGGCAGGCCGTCCACGAGCAGATGATCCGGCGGCAGCGGGAGGTCGGCCACGGCGCGCGCCATGGCGGCGTGCGTGGCGCGCAGGATGTTCAGCGCGTCAATTTCCGCCGGCTCAGCGTTCGCGAGCGCAAAGGCTGCCGCCGGTAGCGCCTCCAGATGCGCGGCGAACTGCTCGCGCTGCTTCGGAGTCAACTGCTTCGAGTCGTTCAATCCGGCGAGCTCCCGGGGGAGGCCCTCGCGAATCCAGCGGGATCCGAAGACAAACGCGCCCACCACCACGGGGCCCGCCAGCGGACCCCGGCCGGCCTCGTCCACTCCCGCCACGACCCGCAGGCCGCGCTCGATCAGGGCCCGCTCGTGCCAGAATCGGTCAGGGACGGGACGCGGGTTCACCGCCGGGACAAACAGGGCGCGCGCAACGAGCACCCGGGGAAAGCCGGAACTCCGCCCGGACCACGCGCGGAATTCCGCCTATTTCGCGGTCGCCGGAGCCGCGGCGGTCGCCGGGGCATTGGTCGCCGGGGCCTCTGGGGCCGCAGCGGGAGCCGCCGCCTTGCCCGGCGAGGTCGTTGCCATTTTCTCTTTCACGGCGGTGGCGCCTTTGCCCACACGCTTGCGGAGGTACGTCAGCTTGGCGCGCCGAACGATGCCGGAACGCTCGACCTCGATCTTCTCCACCCGGGGCGAGTGAAGGGGGAAAACGCGCTCGACGCCCTCCCCGTAGCTGATGCGCCGCACGGTGAAGGTCTCGTTGATGCCGTGGCCGCGACGGCCGATGACCACGCCGGCGAACACCTGAATGCGCTCTTTGTCGCCTTCAATGACCTTGGTGTGCACCCGCACCGTGTCGCCGACGTTGAAAGGGGTGATGTCGGCCCGCAGATAGGGCTTCTCAATCTTGTCCAGGATGGCCTGATTCATAATCGTCTTTGGTTCTTCGTTTCTTTCGCTTCGGCGGTGGTTCGGGCGGCAACAGCGGGAGCAGGTCGGGACGACTCTCGGCCGTTCGGCGCCGCGCCTCGGCCGCCCGCCAGCGGGCAATTTCAGCGTGATGGCCCGAGAGCAGCCGCTCCGGCACTCGCATGCCCCGGAACTCCGCCGGCCGCGTGTACTGCGGATACTCGAGGCCGCCGTGACTGAACGACTCGTCCGCCGAACTCTCGTCCTTGCCCAGCACGCCCGGCAGCAACCGGGTGACGGCGTCAATGATCACCATCGCCGGCAGGGCGCCGTTGGTCAGCACATAGTCGCCGATGGACAACTCGTCGTGAACCAGCGCCTGCCGCACGCGTTCGTCCACCCCTTCGTAACTGCCGCAGATCAGCAACAGGTGCGATTCACGCGCCAGGTCCCGCGCCAGCGCCTGGTTGAACACCCGGCCCGCCGGCGAGAGCAAAATCACCCGCGTCGCGTCGCCGCGCAGCGTCTCCACCGCTTCAAAGATCGGTTCGGGCTTCAACACCATCCCCGGCCCGCCGCCAAATGGACGATCGTCCACGGTCTTGTGCCGGTCATGCGCGAACTCCCGCAAATTCACCACCCGCAAATCCAGCCGGCCCGCGTCCCGCGCCCGCCGGACGATGCTCTCATCGAGCGGACCGGCAAACATGCCGGGAAACAACGTGAGCACGTCAATTCTCATGCCCCGCTCGAGGGCGCGAACGCCGCCCGGGAAACCGGGTCATTCACCCGTCGCCGTCGCGGCGTCTTCCACGATGTCCACGGTGCAGCGGAGCCCCTTTCGGGCCGCGCCCACCTGCAAGAGCGCCCGCAGGGCCTGAATTGTCGCCCCCTGGCGGCCGATCACTTTCCCCACGTCCCCTGGGTGCAGGCGCAACTCATAATGGGTCGTCCCGCCGCGGTCCACCGGCGTGACGGTCACCGCGTCCGGGCGGTCCACCAGGCCGCGCACGGCAAATTCGAGCCAGTCCCGCATGCCCCGCCTCTCACGCGGCGGCGGCCTGGCGCGACGCTTTGCGGATGAAGCTCGCCACGGTCTCGCTGGGCTGCGCGCCCACGCTCAACCAGTACTTGGCGCGGTCGAGCTTTAGCGTGAAATTCGTGCCCGCCTGCAGCGGATTGTACCAGCCGATTTCCTCGATAAAGCGGCCATCCCGCGGACTGCGGCCGTCCGCAACCACAATCCGGTAGGCTGGGGTGTTCTTCGCGCCGATGCGCTTCAAGCGAATTTTGACTGCCATAGATGCTGCAATGCTGCCGGTCCGGCGGCCCGCCAGACTCCGCCATGCCGGGCGGTAGATTCCAAAGGGGCGGGACAATACGCGGGCGTTTCCGCGGTTGGCAAGTGCCGATTTGCCGCGCGCCACGCCGGCACACGGAGACGGCCGGCAAATCTCAGATGGACTTCTGAAACCCTTCCGCCAGGGCGATCGCGGTCCGCATGGCCCGGGACTTGTTCACGGTTTCCATGAACTCGGCCTCCGGGTCGGAATCGTTCACCCAACCGCCGCCCGCCTGAACGTGAGCCAGACCGTCCTTGAGCAGCGCGGTGCGGATCGTGATGCAGCAATCCAGATTGCCGTTGAACGAGAAATAGCCCACGCAGCCCCCGTACGGTCCGCGCTGCGCCCCCTCGAGTTCCGCGATGATCTGCATCGCCCGGATCTTGGGCGCGCCGGTGAGCGTGCCCGCGGGGAAGGTCGCCCGCATCAAATCAAACGGCGTCCGGCCACGCGCCAGCCGGCCTTCCACCTGCGACACGATGTGCATGACGTGGCTGTAGCGCTCGATGATCATGATGTCCTTCTCTTCCGCCTTCACCGATCCGAACTCACACACGCGGCCCAGATCGTTTCGAGCCAGGTCCACCAGCATGACGTGCTCGGCCCGCTCCTTGGGGTCCTGGAGCAATTCGCGCTCGAGCGCCGCGTCCTCCTCCGGCGTCCGGCCCCGGCGCCGCGTGCCGGCGATGGGCCGGATTTCCACGTGGCCCTCCTCGCAGCGGACGTGGATTTCCGGCGAGGCCCCCACGAGCGCAAAACCATCCAGCTCGAGCAGGAACATGTACGGCGAGGGGTTGATCGTCCGCGCGGCGCGGTACACGTCGAGCGGGGCGGCTTTGACCGGCGCCGTGAACCGTTGCGAACCGACCACCTGGATGATGTCGCCGGCCGTGATGTACCGCTTCGCGGCGCGCACGTTCTCGAGGAACCGCTCCCTGGTCGTGTTGGACACAAACGGCAGCTCCGGCGGCTCCTCCGGCAGACTGACCGGCTCGGCCTGCACGGGCTGCCGCAAACGCGCCACCAGCCGTTCGATCTGGCGCACCGCGTTGTCGTAGGCTGCGCCCGCGTCGGCCCCCGGCTCCACGTGGGCGTTCACCAGCACGGAAATCGTCTGATGCAGCCGGTCGAAGATCAGCAATTCGTCCGCGATGAAGAAGTACAGCACCGGCGTGCCGTGCTCGTCCCGCGAAGGACGCGGCACGACGGGCTCGAGATCGTGAATGAACTCGTAGCCGAGGTAGCCCACCGCTCCGCCGGTGAACCGCGGCAGGCCGGGCACCGCCACCGGCTGGTAGCGCGCCAGCAACCGCTCGACCACCGCCAGCCCGTCGCGAACCTCCGCCGCGTTCGCCGCGCTCGCACCCCGCCGGACGCGGAACGTGGCTGTCAGGCGGCCATTCTCGACGATCTCCACGCGGTCGCCGCGCTGGACCACCGACGCGCGCGGGTTGGCGCCCACGAAGGAGTACCGCCCCAGATGCTCGCCGCCCTCGACCGACTCCAGCAGGAAGGATTCGCCTACCCCGCGCAGCTTGCGGTACGCGGACAGCGGCGTCTCGAAGTCGGCCAGCAGCCGCCGCACCACGGGGATGAGGTTGCCCCGGCCGGCCAGGCGCAGGAATTCGTCTTTGGTTGGATGATACATGGCTACTACGCGCCCTCGCGGCGCAACCGGCGGGCGGCCAGAGCATTGAAAACCAGAATGGCCAGGGCGAACACCAGGATCCCCGTGCCGACGGCAAAGGGCACCAGCCGCAATTCGCTGAACGCCAGCAGACCGCCGCCCACCGTGGCGATCAAGGCCACCTGTGCCAGCAGACAAAGCCAGTACAGACCCGCCGGCCCCCGGGCCAGTCGCTCGCGCAGGAAGGCGCGGTAGGCGTCTTCCCCGAGGGAGCGCATCAGCCAGGCAGACTGGAAGTTGCGGGCGGCCACCAACAAGCTGGTGGTGGCCACGGCAATGGCGGGCAGCGGCCAGAGGGCCAGGCAGCCGCTCAACACCCCGTTCACCACCAGTCCCGCCTGCCACCCCAGCCAGCGGGCAATCGGGTTGGCTTCGAGCGCGAGCGTGGGCGTGGCCACCCAGGTGCTCAGGAAGTCCATGCCGCGCGCGAAGATCAGCAGCCCCAGCAACAGCACGTACTGGGGCCCGCCGAATGGAACCAGTTCCGTCATCCCTGCTTCCCGTACACCGCTTCCGGTTTCACCAGTTGCGGCTCGGTGATCGCCACCGCCTCGCCCCGCGCCCCGACCGAGCGGAAGAAGCACGAGTGGTAGCCTTCGTGACACGCGGCGCCGGTTTGCTCGACCTGGATCAACAACGTGTCGCCATCGCAATCGAACGCGATGTCCTTTACCCGCTGCACGTGACCACTGGTCTCACCTTTGATCCAATACTTCTGGCGGGAGCGGCTCCAGAAGACCGTTTTGCCCACTTCGAGCATCTTTTCGATCGCGACGCGGTTCATCCACGCGAGCATCAGCACCCGGCCGGTGGCCTGTTCCTGGATGATGGCGGGGATCAGCCCGTCGCTGTTGAATTTCAACTGGTCCAAAAAGTTCATGATCGGGTCGGTTGTTGGCCCCCGTTCGGAGGCACGGCGAGAGGGTGGCGCGTTGCCGGGCTCTTGCTTCATCGGTCAGGCGGCCGAGCCGGCTTCCACCCCGGCCAGCCGCCGCACGGGCACGCCCCGCGCTGCAAGGAACTCCTTCACGTCCGCCACCGTAAACTCACCGAAATGAAAAATGCTCGCAGCCAGCACGGCGTCCGCCTTGCCGGTTAACAGCACGTCCGCCAGGTGTTCGAGCCGGCCTGCACCGCCGCTGGCCACCACCGGCACGCCCACCGCCTCGCTCACGCGCCGGGTGATCTCGAGGTCGTAGCCGGCCCGGGTGCCGTCGGCGTCAATGCTGTTCAAAACAATCTCGCCGGCGCCGAGGTCAACCGCCCGCCGCGCCCAGGCCACCACCTCGAGCCCGGTTGGCCTGCGGCCCCCGTGCGAAAAGACCTCCCAGCGGTCCGAGGCCACGCGCCGGGCGTCAATCGAGACCACGATGCACTGGCTGCCAAACTTCTCCGCGCCGGCCCGAATGAGGTCGGGCGAGGCCAGTGCCGCCGAGTTGATGCTCACCTTGTCGGCGCCGGCCAGCAGCATCCGGTGCATGTCCTCGACCCCGCGAATCCCGCCGCCCACCGTCAATGGCATGAAGCACTGGCTGGCCACCCGCTCCAGCACCTCGACCATCGTCCGTCGCTCCTGCGCGCTGGCGGTAATGTCGTAAAACACCATCTCATCGGCGCCCTGTCGGTTGTACTCCAGCGCCAGCGCCACCGGATCGCCCACGTTGCGCAACTCGCCCGCCTCCGCGCGCCCAAACTGCACGCCGCGCGTGACCTGGCCGTCATGCACGTCGAGACAGGGGATGATGCGTTTGGCCAGCATCGGAACGTCCGGAACCGCCGCCCTTCCGGTCACCGCGCAGACCCGGCCGCCCGGGCGCGGGCGAGCGCCGGCGGAGGGTGGTTCAGCGTGAGGGCAGGGCCGGTCATGCGCCCGGGAATCTATTGCCGGGACCACGCCTGACAAGGCAATTACCCGGCCGCCGAGGCGCGCGGCGGCAGCGGCCCCGCGGCATCGAATCCGAGTTAGCGGTCCCGTCCCTCAAGCCGCGCCGGCGGGCTGAGGAGTAAGCTTCGGCGCCGGCCGGGACGGCGGGGCGCCGGTATTGCCCGCGGTGAAGGGTTCGAGCTCCTCCCCCTGCCGGACCAGCCGCGCGCTGTTAAACACCACCATCAACGAGCCCGCGTTGTGCATGATGGCAGCGACGATCGGATTGATATAACCGAAGGCCGCCAGGGTGAGCCCGCCGACGATGAAGAAGACGCCAAAGAGCAGGTTCTGGTTGATGACACTCCGCGTCGTGCGCGAGAGGCGGACCAGGAAGGGCAGCCGGCGCAGGTCGTTGTTCATCAGCGCGATGGTGGCGCTGTTGATGGCCACTTCGCTGCCCGCCGCGCCCATGGCAATGCCCACGTCGCCCGCGGCCAGGGCCGGGGCGTCGTTCACGCCGTCGCCCACCACCGCCACCCGGTAGCCTTTCGCCCGCACCTGCCGCACGAAATCCACCTTGTTCTGCGGCAGGCACTCGGCGGCGACCTCCTCGCAGCCAATCTCGCGCGCGACCCGCGCCGCGACCGGCTGGCGGTCGCCGGACACCATGGCCACGCGCCGCACCCCGGTTTGCAGCAACGCCGCCAGCGCCTCTTTCGCCTCCGGGCGCGTCTGGTCGCGCAGGCCGATCCAGCCGATGAACTTCCCGTCCCGCGCCACATAGATCAGGCTGAAGCCCTCGGTCTCGTTGAGGTCCACGGAATCCGCAAGGTTGTCCGAAATGCCGGCGTCCTTCAGCCATTGGGCGCGGCCGACGATTACCGGCGTGCCCTCAATGCGGGCCTTGATGCCGCGCCCGGCGGCTTCCGAGAAGTCGGCCGGCTCCGCCAACGGCACGCCGGCCTCTTCGGCCAGGCTGAGCAGCGCCTTGGCGGTCGGGTGATTGCTGTAGCGTTCCGCGGACGCGGCCACGCGGAGCAATTCCGCCGGCTTCACCCCGGGCACCGGCGCCAGCCGGCTCACGGCCAGCCGGCCGGTGGTCAGCGTGCCCGTCTTGTCAAAGATGAAGGCGTTGATGCGGGCGGCCAACTCGAGGTCGCCCACGTTCTTGACGAGGATCCCCAGGCGTGCCGCCGCCGAGAGCGCGGCCACCAGCGCGGTGGGCGACGCGAGAATGAAGGCGCACGGACAGGCCACCACCAACACGGCGATGACGCGGTTGAGGTCATGGGTGAAGGCCCAGACCAACGCCCCGAGCACGAGCACGAACGGCGTGTAATAGCCCATGTACTGGTCCACGATCCGCATGAACGGCAGCTTCGTCTTTTCGGCCGCGAGGATGAGATCGCGAACGCGCCCGAGCGTCGTGTCCGTGCCCGCGCGGGTCACCTTGACCTCGAGCACCCCGGTCAGGTTCGTGGTGGCGGCGAAGACCTGATCGCCGGGGTTCTTGTCCACGGGCAGGGATTCGCCTGTGATGTTGGCCTGATTAAAGGACCCCTGCCCGCTGAGGATGATCCCGTCGGCGGCCACATTGTCGCCGGGCCGGATACGGATGACGTCGCCGACCTTCAACTCGCTGGCGGCGACCTCCTCCTCGCGGCCGTCGGGCAGGAGGCGGCGGGCCTTGGTCGGTGCCAGGCGGATGAGGGATTCAATGGAAGCGCGCGCGCCGGCGGCGGTGCGGGTTTCGATGATTTCGCCCAGCAGCATGAAAAAGGCGACGAGGCCGGCGGTCTGGTAGCCGGCGGCCTGGCTGCCGGACCCAAAGGAGCCCTCGGCGAACGACGCCAGGACGGCGATGCTGACCAGCTCGTTGATGCTCAGCACGCCGCGCCGCAGGTCCTTGATGGAGGTGAGGATGATCGGGGTGCCGAGAATGATGGCGCCGATCATGGCGCTCGCGCTGGCGATCATTTCGCCGCTGGCGAACAGCCAGCCCACCACGTAGCTGTTGAGGATGAAGATCAGCCCGACCAGCGTCTGCGGCAGCCGCACCGGGATGTGCGTGTGGTCATGGCCGCATGACTCGCAATGATCGTGGTCGTGATCGTGGGCATGGTGAGTATCGTCGTGGCGGTGCGGACGGTGAGCGGCGGGCGACGATTCGGCGCGGCTGAGAAGCGAGGTAACTTGCATGACGGCGGCGGTTCAGCGAGTTTCGGCGGGCGGCTTGGTGATCGGCTCGCGGCTCAACTGGAGCCGGAGTTCGTCCACGCGCTGCGGCTGGAAGAACTTGTCGTTGGCGTTGGTGAGCACCCGGCCGACGGTGGTCAGCAGAAGTCGTTGTTCGAGCAGGTCGCGGTCCCGGCGGTAGTGGGGCAGAAGGTCGTTGAAGCGGGAGACTTCGCTCTCGATCCGGCTGACCAGGCGATTGCTCGCGGACAGCCCGCGGTTGGTGATCTCCTGGGCCTCACCGATCGCCTTCCGGAGCAGTTCATCCCGATCGCCCTCCGCGGTCCGAACTGCCCGGCTGCGGTCCTGGCTGGCCGCGACCACCTGCTCGAACGCGGGGCGCACGTCGGCGGGCGCCTTGGTCTCGACGTCGCTGGGTTCGAGGGCGATGCCCAACCCCAGGTCGCTCACTTTCTGGGCAACGCGGCCCAGCACCAGATCGCGGTAGCCCGCCTTGTCGGTGTACAAAATGGCGTCCGCCGTCATCCGCGAGGCGGCGTAGATCAGGGCATTATTGACCACGTTGGTGAGGATCCGCGTCACCTGCGAGAACTCGAACTCGTAGCTCAGGGGATCGGTGATGCGGTACCGCACCGTGGCCCGCGCGTGAATGATGTTGCCGTCGGCCGACACCGCGTAGCCGTCGGCCTCCGGGCTCAACGAGCCGCGCGGCTGCGGTTCGAGGCCGGCGGCGATTTCCTCCGCGGTCTGGACATGCCAACCCGTGGTGGAGGTCACCGCGAGGCTCTGGCCGATGGGGATCCGCACCTTTTCGTCAATCGGGTAGGGGAAGGCAAAGTGCCAGCCGGGCTTGAGCAATTGCGCCTCGCCCACGCCCACGGGCCGGCCCAGGCGGAGCAGCACCGCCACCTCGTTGGGGTTCACCACGAACACCCCGGACAAGAGGAAGACGAGCACCAAAATGCTCATCACGAATTTGACCACGCGGAAGCTCGCGGCCAGCGCCTCGGACAGCGCCGCCGAGCTGCTATCCTCGAGGGGGACGGCCGCAGGCTCCGGCGGTGCTGGCGCCACCGGCTCGCGCCGGTGTTCCGGGTGCTCGGGCACGGGCGGCAGATGATCGTGGGGATCGCTCATGGTCGCGGGGCTCAGCGGTTCCCGCCGGAGGGAGGACCACTGCGCAGCAGGTCAAAGGGCGGGGTTTGCGGGTCAAGGATCAACGTCGAACGCTCCTTCAACGATTGTTCGAGCGCGTCCAGCTTCAGGAGGAACTTCGCGAGGTCGGGCTCCTGCTCAAAGGCTTTCAGGGCGTCCGCTGCCCGGGCATCGGCCTCGCCGCGAATGATGGTCGCCTGGCGCTCGGCCTCGGCGAGGATCTCTTCGCGCTTCAATTCCGCGTCAGCGCGAATCTTGCGCGCCAGGCCGTCGCCCTCGCCGCGGTATTGCTTGATGAGTTTCTCGCGCTCGGCCTTCATGCGCTCGAAAACTTTCGTGGTCACCGACTCGGGCAGGCCGATTTGTTTGATGCCGAGGAGGACGATTTCGATGCCGTAATTGGCCGCGGCCTTGGGCTTCACCAGGCCAAGCATCTCCTGCTCGATCTCGTCGAAGCGCAAGTCCGCGGGATTCGTGGAAATGAAGTGGTTGAGCGGATGCTGCCCCACGACGCTGTTCTTGGCGTCGCGCAGCAGACCGTCGAGGTTGTTTTCGGCGCGGGTGACATCGCCGCCGAAGCGCTCGAGGAACACCCGCGGGTCCGCCACCTTCCAGCCAACGAACACGTCCATGAGCAGCGTCTGGCTGTCGCGCGTGGTGGTCTGGTCGAACTTCCGCTCGAAGTTCCGCACCCGGTTGTCGAAGCGGTGGACGTTTTGGATGGGCCATGGCAGGCGCAGATGCACGCCGGGCCCCTTGGGGGCGTCACCGTACTTGCCGAAGGTGGTCACGATGGCGACCTCGGTTTGCCGCACCTGAAACAGGAACAACAGAGCGGCGAAGATCAGGCCCACGAGCGTGGCCGTGAGGATCGTGATGGGGTTGCGCTTCATGATCGGAAAGGGGCGGGTCAACGATTGGTGGCGGTCGTGGTCGCACGGGGCGGTGGCACCCGCAGTTCACTCAGGATGTCTTCGCGAATCTTGTCCTCGAGATTAATCGTCACCACGTCGTGCGTGTTGGTGGGCACGACCACATACTTGCGGGCGGTGGCGATGGAACGGCCCAGCGTGTCCAAATAGGCGCGGAGGCGATACACATCCGGGGCGGCGCGGTAGGCGGCGATTTGATTCGTGAAGCGGGCCGCCGTGGCGGCGGAACCCGCGACTGCCCGCACCCGGAGGGCGGCGGCGCGGTTGGTTTTTTCGGTCGCTTCGGCCTCGGCCAGGGGCAGCAGTTCGGCGGCCACTGCCCGGGCGAGCAGGTTGGTCGTTTCCCGGTCCTGGAAGGCCCCGATGACCTTCTCGAACTCGGGCGCGATCTTCACGGGCGGATGCACGCTGTGGAGGCCGACGAACAGGATCTTTACGCCGAGCTGGTACTGATCGGCCCGCTCCTGAATCCGCCGCCGCAATTCCTCCGCTGCCGCCTGCCGGCCGACGGACATGATCAAATCAAAGTCCACGTTCACGAAGTACCGGCTCACCACCGCGTAGGCGAGCCGTTGCAGCATGTCGTGGGCGTTGGCGTGCTGGTAGGCGAAGGCGCGCAAATCGGACACCTGGTACTGGACCGGGATGTCCACGGACAACAGGTTGACCGGCACGGGCCGTTCGCCGGCGCCCGCCTCCGCCTCGTCCACCCGGCTGGCCACCAGCATGTTGAACTCTTCCTTGGCGTGCGCCTTGGTCCAGAGCATCACGCGTTGCGCCTCGGCGTCTTCATCCGGCACCAGGCCCACGCGGAAGCTCTGGATGAGGTCGGTTTGATACCGATGCACGCGGTCCACGGGCCAGGGTAGTTTGAAGTGTGCTCCCGGGCCCAGAACCTCGCGCCCCGCCACCGGCTTGCCGAATCGTTCGAGCAACGCCTGCTCGCCCGGATTCACGAAGACCACGGTTGTGGAGATGACCAGCAAGGCGAGTTGCAGCAGGATGAGCCACGCAAGCGCTTTCTCGAGAAACTGGTAGAACCAGGTCTCCGAGACCTTGAATCCGAACTGGTAATCGAGCGCCTGGGCGGCCGTCTTGATCAAGCCGCCGGGCTGGCCCAGCAGCCCGATCAACCGGCTCTCGTACAGCGGATGCGCCACCTGGCCCTTCACCCGCGGCCGGTAAATCTCGAAGATCAAAGTCAGCGCGCTTTCCACCGCGACCATGCCGAGAAAGACCACCAACCCCCGCGCGACGATCGCGTCCACGTTCGGATAGCCCGACCAGCCGGCAATCTCGACGCCGGTGGCGAGCACGCTCAGAACCGCCCCCAACAGCAGGTAACTGGCCCCGGGGCGGAGCAGACGCGCGTTCTCCAGCCGGGCATACACCGCCGCGTACTTGCCGAACTGGAAACAGGCCAACGCAATGACGCCAAACACCGTCATGGCCACGGTCGCCGGCTGCGGGCCGGCGGGCTGGTCCCCACCGGCGTGCCGCCAGAGGTAGTAGGCCGCGAGGGCTTGCGAGACGAGGAGGGCCAGCGCGAAACCGGGCACGAAGTATTTCTCGAACTGCTCGCGCGACCGCCGGGCCGGGAAGGTATCCGCGGCCTGGTCGCTGAACAGCGCGGAACTGGCGCGCGGGGAGCGTTTCAACTCGTCGAATTCGAGCCGCTCGAGGTTTTCGCGTTCCTCCAGCCGCAACTGAAACCAACTGACCGCCGCCACCAGCGTGCCCAGTAACAGGAATACCGCGCCGACCATGCCCGTGGCGCAATGGGCGTACCGGGCCACCGCCGCGGCCGCCAGGCCCAGCAACACCAGCAGCAGCAAGTTGACAAGCGCCTTGCGCTTCAAGTTTTGTTCCATGACAGGTTCAACCCAGTTCCCGGTCCTCAAACAACAGCAACGCCAGCGCGAGAGTCGCGCCGAGATAGCCCACCAGGTAGCCGGCGGCCCGCACCACGTATTCCCACGGCACGGTCTTCTGCCCCTCCAGCGCGTCGGCCATCCAGAACAATTGCCAATTGGGCAGGATTGCGTAAATCACCGCGGCCCACCATTGGCCCTGGTCGGCGCGCGTGCCGAACAGGTAATCCGACATTAACCCCAACAGAAACACGCCCAAGCAGACGGCCAGGGTCGCGATCATGTCCAGCCGTGTCGAGCAAGCCAGCGCCACGCCCGCCAGAATCCACAGCGCGAAGACCAAGAGCACCATTGCCGGCAGCAACCGCCAGTCCACACCCGCCCGGCCGGCAAACGCCAGCTCGCGCGAGGTGAATAGGACGATGTAGGTCAGCGCCAGCGTGGCAAAGACCGTCAGGGCAAACACCGCATTGGCCACGAACTGCCGCTCCAGGAAATAGTTGAGGAACGCCGCCAACAGGTAGGCCGCCACCACCGAGCCCATGTAAATGGATAGCGACGCGGTGTCGGCGTCGTCGTAGGCGTCCACGGCCATCCGGCTCGCCAGCAGGACCGACAAGCTATTGAAGTACGCCAGCACGGTCAGGCCGCCCGCCAAACCGCAATACTTGGCCAGGATGAATTGCGTGCGGCTGACCGGCTTGGCCAGGACCGCCAGCGCCGTGCCGCCGCGAATTTCATGCGCCAGGGAGGCCGACGCGCTCAACGCCGCGCCCAGCAGCCCCGCTACAAACATCACAGCCAGCACGCTGTCCTTGACCATCTTCGGATCGTCGCCGAAACCAAAGTACGGCACCGCCGCGAGGAACACGGAAAACACCCCGGAAGCCGTCATCAGCAGCAGGAAGATTGGCTGCCGGACCAGCTCCATGAACGTGTTGGCCGTGATGGTCAGAAACTGTCGCATTCTCAACGAATCGAGCGCGATAGACTACCGGGTGCGAGCCGCATTTCAACCGCAACCCTTTGGACAGGGGTCAGTCCTCACTATTGACACTCGCTGGTGGTTTTGGAGGGTTCCGCCATGCCACGCAAGCTGCGGATTGAATTTGAGGGCGCAATCTACCACCTGATGAGTCGCGGGGACCGGCGCGAACCCATCTTCCGCGATGACCAGGACCGTCGTTGCTTCCTGGACACCCTCGGCGAAGCGTGCGCCAAGACGGATTGGCAGGTTCACGCCCTCTGCCTGATGGCGAATCACTTCCACCTGGTGGTCGAGACGCCCCGGGCGAATCTGGTCGCGGGCACGAAGTGGTTTCTGGGCACCTACACGACGCGGTTCAACCGGCGGCACAAGCTCTGCGGGCACCTGTTCAGCGGGCGCTACAAGGCGCTGGTGGTGGATGCAGCGTCGCCCGGCTGCTTCCGCACCGTGTGCGAGTATGTGCATCTGAACCCGGTGCGGGCGCAGTTGCTGAAGCCGGAGGAGTCGCTGCGGGAGTACGCCTGGAGCAGTTACCCGGAGTATCTGAAGCCGCCGACGCGGCGCTGGCCGTGGCTGCGGGTGGAGCGGTTGTTCGGGGAGATGCGATTGCCCGGGGACAGCGCGGCCGGGCGGCGGGAGTTCGAGCGGCAAATGGAGGAACGGCGGCGGCAGGAGACTGGCGGGGAGGCGTGGGCGCAGATTCGGCGGGGGTGGTTTTTCGGGGCGGAGGAGCTGAAGCGGGAGTTGCTGGCGCAGGCGTCGGAGCGGGTGGGCGCGCAACATTACGGTGCGGAGCGGCAGGAAAGCGGGGAGGCGAAGGCGGAGCGGTTGGTGCGGGAGGAGTTGGCGAGCCTGGGCTGGCAGGAGGCGGACCTGGCGGTGCGGCGCAAGGGGGATCCGGGCAAGGTGCGGATCGCCCGGCGGCTGCGGCGAGAGACAACGATGACGCTGGGGTGGATTGCGGGACGGTTGCAGATGGGCGTGTGGACGAACGTATCGAACCTGCTGCGGGCGGCGGCGAGTGTCAAAAGTGAGGACTGACCCCTATGCCAAAACCTGCTGCATCATTCCGGTTCAGCAGGTCGGATGACCGGTGGCGCCCTAGCTCCGCGAGGGTGCCATTGCAATTAACCCGAAAACCGAAGTTGGACTCACAGAAGGCGACGAAGCTAACGAAGGGAGAAGCGCTTCCATCGGGATAGGACGGTGCGGAAAGGTGCCCAGAGCAGAACCCCGTTCCGGTTGCTGCTTCGTTTCCTTCGTGGTCCTCTGTAAAAACGAAGTTCGCAGTTCGGGATTAAGGGGCGCGCCCGTCCACCGGTGCCGCCGCATCATCCGAATGTAAACGGGCTGCCCCGGCGGGGCGCGCGATAGTACCCTCTCGGGAGCCGGCTTTGGGCACGGCCTCCGGGGTCACGCTCGCACCTGGCCGTTGCCGAAGCCGATCCACTTGTAGCTGGTGAGTTCTTCCAGGCCCATCGGGCCGCGGGCGCCGATCTTGTCGGTGCTAATGCCGATCTCCGCGCCCATGCCGAACTCGCCGCCATCGGTGAACCGTGTGCTGGCGTTCCAATACACGGCGGCACTGTCCACTTCCGTCAGGAACCGCCGCGCACGCGCTTCGTCCCGGGTGACAATGCTGTCGCTGTGCGCGGAGCCGTAGTGGTTGATGTGCGCGATGGCGGCTTCCAGCCCGTCCACCACGCGCACGTTGAGGATGTAGTCGTTGTACTCGGTGAACCAGTCCTGCTCGGCGGCCGGGCGGAGGTTGGCGGCGGGCGGGTGGCCTCCGCTCAAGATGGCCGCGGCGGTGTCGTCCACGCGGAGTTGGACGCGCCACTCGCCGAGGCGGGCAGCGAGGCGGGGCAGAAGCATGAGGGCGATCGGTTGGTCCACGAGGAGAGTTTCCATGGCGTTGCAAACGGCGGGGCGCTGGCACTTGGCGTTCAGAACGATTGCCTCGGCCATCGCGGGGTCGGCGTCGCGGTCCACGAACACATGGCAGACGCCCTTGTAATGCTTGATCACCGGCACCTTGCTGCATTCGGCCACGGCGCGGATCAGGCCCTCGCCGCCGCGGGGCATGCAGAGGTCCACGAATTGCGTGAGCGAGAGGAGCGCAGGGATGGCTTCGCGATCCGGCGTGGGCACGACCTGGATGGCGTGATCCGGGAAGCGGTCGCCCAGGGCGGCGCGGCCGGCGGCCACCAGCGCGCGGGCGATGCGTTGGTTCGAATGCAGCGCCTCTTTGCCGCCCCGCAGGATGGTGGCGTTGCCGGACTTGAAACAGAGGCTGGCCGCGTCGGCCGTCACGTTGGGGCGGGATTCGTAGATGATCACCACGACGCCGATCGGGACCGACACCTTCTGAAGCAGCAGACCATTGGGGCGCGTGCGGTCGTCGAGAATCCGGCCCACCGGATCGGGCAGGGCCGCCACCTCACGCAGACCGCGCGCCATGCCGGCAATCCGCTTCTCGTCGAGGCGCAACCGGTCGAGCATGGCCGTCGAGAGGCCGAGTTGCGCGCCGACCTCCAGGTCGCGCTCGTTGGCGGCCCGGAGTTCCGCCGTGTCGCCCTCGAGGGCGTCGGCCATGGCCAGCAGCGCGCGGTTCTTCTCCGCGGTGGTCAAGGAGGCCAGGGCGCGCGAGGCGGCCTTCGCCTGCCGCGCCAACGCGGTCATTTGTTCCAGCAACGTCATGGGCAAGACGGTAGCCGGGCGGCGGCGATTTGCCCAGCAAAGAGGCGCCGCGGCCGGCGCGCGGCTTTCAGCGGCCGCTGGTGGCAGGGGCCGAGTGCTTGCGCAGCACGTCGGCCAGGCGCACGGGCGCGCCGCCCTGACGCTTGCTTTCGTCCGCCGCCTCCATGAAGGCAAACAGTTCGAGCGTCTCTTCCGCCGGGACCGGCGCGACGCCGGTTTGGAAGAACTTCATGACCTCGCGGATCAAGGGGGCGTAATCGCCGCCCTCCTTCTGGTCCAGCACGCGCTTGGTGCCGAAGACGGTCACCCGGTACGGAGCGGCGGCGTTGCGGATCCCGATGAGCGTGCCCACTCGTCCGCCGCGCCAGACCCCGGTGACGACGTCCGTGTCCGGCGTGCTGGTGCGGACGACGCTTTCGCAGCCGGTGCCCATCACGGTGAACAGGGCCTCGGTCGGATGCACCCCGTACCAGAAGAGGTCCGGATGATGCGGTTCCAGGCTGCAGGGGCCGGTTGAGATCGCGCCTTTGAGTTCGCCAAGGTCGGCCCGCGTCAACTCCACCAACCCCGGGTAGTAGCGCAGCGACGAGGAGCTGAAGCAGGGGACCCCGTGTTCCCGGGCGAGGCGGTAAATCTCGATCGCATCGCGCAACGAGCCGGCCACCGGCTTGTCAATGAACACCGGTTTGCCCGCCTTGAAAACGGGCTTCACCTGCTCGAGGTGCGGCCGGCCGTCCACGCTTTCCAGCATGACCGCGTCCACTTTCGCACAGAGCGCCTCGATCGTTTCCACGATTTCCACTCCCCAGGTCTCGCGAAGTTCGCGGGTGTAGCCTTCGACGCGCGACCAGCTCGACTCGAGGTCGGGACTGCCTCCCTTGAAGGCTGCCACCACCTTGCCGCCCGGGACGTGCTGGGGATGGGCCGGATCGTTGAGGAGCTTGGTGAAGGCCGTGACATGCGAGGTGTCCAGCCCGATCATGCCGATGCGCAGTTCGGCCGCCGAGAGGCCCGACACAGCCCAGAGGATCGCGGTGACCGCGCCGAGGCGAAGAGTTTTCATGGCCGCGGTTGTAGCGCGCGGGCGGCCAAGGCACAAACGGGAAAAGGCTCGCCGGCGCCGGCAGCCGCGGGTTTGGGAGTGGCGGTGACGGCGGCCGTCCCGCCCGCTGAACCGGCGCGAGAATCTCGACCGCCCCGCCCGTTGCGCGCAAGGTGTCGCCGGCTCGTGTCCCTGTCCTCAGAACATTCGCCCCCGCGCCTTCGGTTGCGGGTGACCGCCGCTGCGGAGACCTCCGTGCGCGGCGGGCATCCGTGGGTGTTTGCCACCAGCGTGCGCGAGCAGAATCGCGCGGGCCGGCCCGGCGAACTGGCGGTGCTTTACGATCGGCGGGACCGCTTTCTCGCGCTCGGTCTTTACGACCCCGGATCGCCGCTGCGCGTCCGCATCCTGCACACCGGTCCGCCGGTGCCCGTGAACACTGGGTGGTGGCGCGACCGGCTGGCCGCCGCCCTGGCGCGGCGTAAGGGGCTGTTTGACGAGCGCACCACCGGGTACCGGCTGATCCACGGCGAAAGCGATGGCTGGCCCGGCATGGTTCTCGATCGTTACGGGGCGGTGGCCGTGTTGAAACTGTACACGGTTGCCTGGCTCCCGCGGCTGCCCGAGGTGACGGCGCTCATCACGGCTGCAACCGGTCTGCCCACGGTGGTCCTCCGCCTGAGTCGCAACATCGCGGCGCCCGCGCGCGCCGATTTCCAGCGGGAGGATGGCGACGTGATCTGGGGGCGCCTGGAAGTGAATCCGCTGGTGTTTCAGGAATCCGGACTTCAGTTCGAGGCGGATGTCGTGCGCGGGCAAAAGACGGGGTTCTTTCTCGATCAACGGGAAAACCGGCGCCGGGTGGGCGCCCTGGCTGCGGGTTGTCGGGTGCTCAACGCCTTCAGCTTCTCGGGCGGTTTTTCGTTGTACGCGGCGCGGGGCGGGGCGACGGCGGTCACGGACCTCGACCTCAGCCCGCACGCCCTGGCCGCCGCGCGGCGCAACTTCGCCTTGAACCGGGCCGACCCGGCCGTGAGCCGCTGCCAGCATGAGACGGCGCAAGCCGATGCGTTTGACTGGCTCGAAGCGCAGCCCCGCGCGAGCTTCGACCTGGTGATTCTCGACCCGCCGTCTCTGGCTCGCCGCGAGTCCGAACGCGAGGGGGCTTTGCGGGCCTATGCGCGACTGGTTCGCGCGGCGCTGCGCGCGCTGCGTCCCGGCGGGCGGCTGGTGGCGGCGTCATGCTCGGCGCACGTTTCGGCGGAAGAGTTTTTCGCGGTGGTGCAGCGGGTGGGGCGGGAATCGCGTTGCCGATTTCGCGAGTGGGAAACAACGCGGCACCCGCCGGACCACCCGGCGACCTTTGCGGAAGCGCACTACCTAAAGTGCGTGTTTGCCCGGTGCGAGCCCGGCGCGGGTTGACGCGCCGGGGACCGGGGCGTAGCGTGCCAGCGTTACGAAGCCATGACCGCCTCCGAACCAGTGATTCAGTTGACCGAGAGCGCCGCTGCCGAGGTGCGCGCCATGCTGGCGAAGGATCCGCAAAACGCCGGCAAGACGCTGCGCGTCTATGTCGAGGGCGGGGGCTGCTCCGGGCTGCAATACGGCATGGTGTTCGACGAGCGGCGGGACGGCGACCTCGCGGCGGAGCAGTTTGGGGTGTCGGTGCTGGTGGATGCGGTCAGCGCGGAGTACGTGCGTGGTGCGGTCGTGGACTTTTCGGACAGCCTGACGGGCGGCGGCTTCAAGATCACCAACCCGAACGCCCGGCAATCCTGCGGCTGCGGGAAATCCTTTGAGGCCTAGCGACGACCTGATCAAGCGTCGGGGCTGAAACAACGCCGTTCCGTGTGATGCGGAACGGCTTTTTTGTGCGCGGCGCCGGAGCGAGCGCCGCGCGCGCCGGCCTCGGCCCTTCGCGGCTCGCCCGTCCGGGAAGGGCGGCGGTCATTGCCGGCGCCGGTGGGGCGGATTATGCTGCCGGCATGAAGTTTGCCTGTTTCCTCGCGGTGAGCGGGTTGTGCGGCGGCGTGGCGCTGGCCGCCGATGATTTGAATTGGCCCCAGTTCCGCGGCCCGCGCGGCGACGGGCACGCCACCTCCACCGGCCTGCCGCTTCGTTGGAGCGAAACGGAGAACGTGAAGTGGCAGACGCCGATTCCCGGCAAGGCCTGGGCTTCGCCCGTGATCTGGGGCCGGCAGGTCTGGCTGGCCAATGCCACCGAGGACGGCACCGAGTTGTCGGTGGTGTGCGTCAACCGCGAGACCGGCGCCATCGAGCGCGACCTCAAGCTCTTCGACGTCGAGAGCCCGCAGTTCTGCCACAAGTTCAACAGCTACGCGTCGCCGACACCGGTCATCGAGCATGGCCGATTGTACGTCACCTTCGGCGCGGCGGGCACGGCGTGCGTGGACACCGCCACGGGGGCGAAGCTGTGGGAGCGACGCGATTTCGTCTGCAACCACTACCGCGGGGCGGGCTCCTCGCCGATTCTTCACGGTGACCTGCTGCTGATGCATTTCGACGGGAGCGACCACCAGTTTCTGGTGGCGCTCGACAAGCGCACCGGGCGGACGGTGTGGCGCCAAAACCGCTCGATTGATTTTCAGGATCTGGACGCGAACGGCCAGCCGATGATCGAAGGGGACCTCCGCAAGGCGTTCGCCACTCCGCACGTGGCCGATTTGGGGGGGCGGCTGTTGCTTTTGAGCCAGGGGGCCAAGGCCCTCTACGCCTACGATCCCCTGACCGGTGAGGAATGGTGGCGCGTCGAAGAGCGGAACAACCATTCGGCGAGCACGCGCCTGGTGGTGGGGCACGGTTTAATCTTTGCGCCCAGCGGGTTCGCCAACGGGCAATTGCTGGCCGTGCGGCCGGGCCGCAAGGGCGAGGTCATTGATGCCAACGCCCCCGCGCAACCGGGCGCACAGCTTCAGATCGCCTGGATGACCAAGCGGGGCGTGCCCAAGAAACCTTCCCTCGCGCTGGTCGGCGACCTGCTTATCGGCATTGAAGACGGCGGCGTCGCGACCTGCTGGGAGGCGCAGACCGGCCACGTGGTGTGGAACGAACGCATCGGCGGCAACTACTCGGCGGCAACCCTGGCCGCGGAGGGCCGGGTCTATTTCTTCAGCGAAGAGGGCAAGACCACCGTGGTGGCGGCAGACACCCGCGAGTTCAAGAAACTCGCCGAGAGCCAGCTTGGCGACGGTTTCATGGCTTCGCCCGCCGTGTCGGGCAAGTCGCTCTTTCTGCGCAGTCGGAGCAAGCTGTACCGCCTTGAGAACCTCTGACCGGGCGGCCGGCGTGGCGGCGGCGCCAGCGCCGCGGCAGCCGGCGAGCCTGGCCCGAATTTGAAGAATCCGCCACCCGCAGGCGTCGGAACAGGCAGTGCGCCGGCCAACCCAGCAAACCGACCTTTTGCCCGCGACGAAGCCGCGGCTCGCGACCGCTTCCGCGCCGCGCGAAATTCCTTGCGGAAACCACGGCCCGCCTTAAATCGCCCTGCGACCGACACTGCCATGCGACCCATCCTGTGCTTGCTGACCCTCCTGGCCGCCACCTCGGCGGCGTTGCCGACCTCGGTGCGCGCGGCCGAAGCTCCCGCGGAACCTCCCAAGCCGATCCGTGTCCTCGTGGTGACCGGCGGCCATGACTACGCGACCAACCAGTTCCGCAGCATGTTCGCGGACCTCGAGGGCATCACGGTCCAGACCGCGGAGCACCCAAACGCCCACGCGCACCTCGCCGCCGAGGCCGCCAAGGCGTGGGACGTTCTGGTGCTTTATGACATGTGGCAGCCGATCAGCGAGGAGGCGAAGGCCAACTTCGTCGCGCGGCTCAAGGAGGGCAAGGGGCTGGTGGCCTTGCACCACTCGCTGGCCAGTTATCAGGAGTGGCCGGAGTACGAGCGCATCATCGGCGGCCGCTACAACCTCGAGAAACGTACCGTGGACGGCGTCGAACGACCCCGGTCCACCTACCAGCATGACGTGCAGTTCCGCGTGAAGGTGGTCAACCCCCAGCACCCGGTGACCCGTGGGGTGACGGATTTCGACATCCACGACGAAACCTACGGCCAGTTCGATGTCTCGCCCCAGGCCCACGCGTTGCTCGCGACCGACGCGCCGACCAGCGGCAAGACGATCGCTTGGGCCCGCAACTACGAAGCCGCGCGGGTCGTGTACGTCCAGTTGGGTCACGACGAAAAGGCCTACGCTCATCCGCAGTACCGCCGATTGGTGGCCAACGCGATCCGCTGGGTGGCCCGGCGGGATTGAGGCGGCCCGGCTCCGCCGCATGTTTCTCAAGGTCATCGCCTGCGAAATCGCGCTCCGCGAGATCTGCCACCTGGCGGCGCAGTCGCCGCACCTGGTGGACCTGGAATTCCTGAACCAGGGGCTTCATGACCAGCCCCGCGAGGGGCGCGACGAAATTCAGAAGCGGATTGACGCGGTGCCCGCCGGCCGGTTCGACGCCATCCTCATTGGCTACGCCCTCTGCAGCAGCATTCTGATGCGGCTGACCACGACCCACACGCCCCTGGTGATTCCCCGCGCGCACGACTGCATCACGTTTTTCCTCGGCTCGCGGGAGCGTTACCAGACCTGCTTCCTGGATCGGCCGGGCACGTACTATTTCACCAGTGGCTGGCTGGAATGCCGCCAACGCCGGGGCGATGGTCAAAACGGTGGCCGGGGCGGCTTCATGCCGTCGCAGACCGCCGCCAGTCTGGAAAAGGACTACGCGTCGTGGGTGGCCAAGTACGGCGAAGAGCAGGCGAAATACCTCGCCGAAGTGATGGCAGGCTGGTCGGCGCATTACACGCACGGGGCGCTGATTGATTTCGACTTCACCCGGCCGCTCGACCTGGCGGCGCAGGTCAGGGAGATCTGCCGGGAGCGGGGCTGGCAGTATGAGGAACTGGCCGGCGACCTCGGCCTGCTGCGCCGCTGGCTTCACGGCGACTGGGACGAGCGCGACTTCCTGGTCGTTCCTCCGGGGCGCACCGTCGTTCCCACCTTTGACGAACGGATCATTGACCTGGCGCCACCGGCGTAGGCAGGCCCGGTTGTCGCCGGAGGATCCAGCCCGGATGGCCGTACTTGGCGCCAACCAGGTCCGCCAGGCGCGCGGCGTCCCAGTCCGGGCACGGCGCGAACGCTTCCCAGGCGCGGCGCAGCGCCTGTTTCACGTCGGCAGGCTCGAGGCCGAGGTTGATGAGGAATTCCTCGTGGGAACGTCCGCCGCGATAGGCGGGTTGCCGGCTGGGCTGCGGCAGGAGGCGGCCGATGCACGCCAGGTCCGCGTTGAGGAGCAGACTCCCGTGGAACAGCACGGCGCGAGACTTCCGGCGCTGCGAATTGCCGGCGAACTTGCGGCCGCCCAGCGCGAGGTCGGTGTCGCCCGCCAGCTCGACCGTCCCGGCCACCAGTGGCGCCAGCGTCGCGGCCACGCGGGAGAGCACATATCGGTTGGTCTCGCGAATGCCGGTCAGCGCCGGCGCCCGATCTGCCCGCAGAATGACCGCGTAGCAAAGACACCCCGGCATCTGCACCACGGTGCCGCCGCCGCTGGCGCGGCGCAGCACCGGCACGCCTTCGCGGGCGCAAGCCTCGAGATGGACCTCTGTCTCAAGGGTATTGCCGTACCCCACCACCACGAAGGGCGCGGGGGGCTCCCAGACCCGCAACACCTCGTCGCCTGCTGCCTCGCCGTCATCGAGGAGCACCTCGTCCAGCGCCAGGTTTTCCGCCGGCGTGGGCAGGGTGCAATCGAGGTATTTCATTGAGGCCACGGCCCGCCACTGTATGTTGACGCGCGCGCGGGAGGCAAAGCGGAAGTCCGCTGATTCCCGGTAGCAAACGTCCGGCTGACGCCCGCCGGTCACGACCCGACTCAACCCGTGAACGATAAACCTGACACCGCATCCCGCCCCGTCACCGCCGGCTGGCTGGAAGCCCATTCGCAGCTCCTCGAACTGGCGCTACGCGACCAACCCGCTCATCTCGCCCACCGGCATGTCACCGATCTGATCGGCCGGCTGCGGGCGGCCGGGGTGGCCACGCCCCGGGTCACGAGCACGCCTTACGTAAACACCATCCCCGCGTCCGCCCAGCCGCCGATGCCGGGCGACCGTGAGCTCGAGCGCCGCATCAAAAGCCTGATCCGCTGGAACGCCATGGCCATGGTGGTCCGGGCAAACTCCACTACCAACGTTGGCGGTCACATCTCGTCCTACGCCTCGAGCGCCACCCTGTACGAGGTCGCTTTCAATCACTTCTTCCGCGGCGCGGGGGACGGTCATCCGGCGGATATCGTGTACTTCCAGGGCCACGCTTCGCCGGGGATTTACGCGCGTGCGTTTCTCGAAGGCCGGCTGGATGAACGCAAGCTTCAGAACTTCCGGCAGGAGCTGGCCGAGGGGGGCGGGCTGTCGTCCTATCCGCATCCTTACCTGATGCCGGATTTTTGGCAGTTCCCGACCGTCTCGATGGGGCTGGGGCCGCTGATGTCCATCTACCAGGCGCGCTTCAACCGGTACCTCAAGGCGCGCGGCTTTTTGGGCGACCCCGAGCCGCGGGTCTGGTGTTTTGTGGGCGATGGCGAAAGCGACGAGCCCGAATCGCTGGGGGCGCTCACCCTGGCTGCGCGGGAGAACCTCGACAACCTGATCTGGGTGGTGAACTGCAATCTGCAGCGGCTCGACGGCCCGGTGCGCGGCAACGGCAAGATCATTCAGGAACTCGAGGCGGCCTTTCGCGGCGCAGGCTGGAACGTGATCAAGGTGATCTGGGGCTCGGACTGGGATCCCCTGTTGGCGGCCGAAACCTCGGGGCTGCTGGTCAAGCGCATGGAAGAGGCGGTGGATGGCGATTACCAGAAATACTCCGTCGAGCCGGGCAGCTACACTCGCAAACACTTTTTCGGCCGGTACCCGGAGTTGTTCCAGTTGGTGAACTCGTTGACCGACGCGCAAATCCAGAAACTGCTGCGCGGCGGCCACGATCCGTTGAAAGTGTACGCCGCCTACGCCGCTGCGGTGAACCATCGCGGCGGCCCCACGGTGATTCTCGCCAAGACCATCAAGGGCTACGGGCTGGGCGAAGCTGGCGAGGGCCGGAACATTTCCCACCAGCAGAAGAAAATGAACGAAAAGGAGCTGCGCGAGTTCCGCGCGCGGTTCCACGTGCCGATCACCGACGAGGAAATCGCCGAGGCGCCCTTTTATCGCCCGCCACCGGAGAGCCCGGAAAGCCGCTACCTCCTCGAGCGGCGGCGGGACCTGGGCGGCTTCCTGCCCGAACGCCGCGTCACGGCCCCCCCGCTTCCCGTTCCGCCGCGCGAGTATTTCGCGGAGTTCTTCCGCGGCTCCGGCAAGGCCGAGGCTTCGACGACCATGGCGTTTGTCCGCCTGCTCTCGCTGCTGCTGCGCCACAAGGGCATTGGCCGGCACGTCGTGCCGATCATTCCGGACGAGGCGCGGACGTTCGGCATGGACGCGCTCTTCCGCGAGGTCGGCATCTACTCGCACAAGGGCCAGCTTTACGAGCCGGTGGACAGCAAATCGTTGCTCTACTACCACGAGGCCACCGATGGCCAGATCCTCGAGGAGGGCATCACCGAGGCGGGCTCGATGTCGTCGTTCATCGCCGCCGGCACGGCCTACGCCACGCACGGGGTCCACATGATCCCCTTCTACACCTACTACTCGATGTTCGGGTTCCAGCGCGTGGGCGACCTGTTCTGGCTGGCGGGCGACATCAAGGCGCGCGGCTTCCTGCTCGGCGCCACGGCCGGGCGCACGACCCTCAATGGCGAGGGGCTCCAACACCAGGACGGCCACTCGCTGCTCTGCACCACCGCCATCCCCACGCTGCGGGTGTACGACCCGGCCTTCGCCTATGAGACGGCCCTCATCGTGGCCGACGGGATGCGGCGGATGTACGCCGAGAACGAGGACGTGTTCTATTACCTCGCACTTTACAACGAGAACTACGCGATGCCCGCCATGCCGGAAGGCGTCGAGGAAGGCGTCCTCCGGGGCTTGTATCGCTTCCGCGCGCGGCCCGAGCGGCGCAAGCTCAAGGCCCACATCTTTGGCAGCGGCCCGATCATCAACCAGGCTCTCCGCGCCCAGGAAATCCTCGCCGAGCGCTACGGCGTGGCCGCCGACGTCTGGAGCGCCACCAGCTACAAGGCCCTCCGTGCCGACGCCCTCCGCTGCGAGCGGTGGAACCTGCTGCACCCGGCCGAACCGCCGCGCAAACCCTACGTGGTTTCGTTGCTCGAAAAAGAGCGCGGGCCCTTTGTGGCGGTCTCGGACAACGTCAAGCTCGTGCCGGATCAGATTGCGCCCTGGGTGCCCGGCGGTCTCACGACACTGGGCACCGACGGCTTCGGCCGGAGCGACACGCGCCCCCGCCTGCGCCGGTTCTTCGAGATTGACGCCGAATGCACCGTGGTCGCGACGCTCTACGCGCTCGCCCGACAGGGCAAGATCAAGCCGCAGTTTGTCCAGAAGGCGATGAAAGATCTCGGGGTGGACCCGGAGAAAGCGTATCCCGTGCTCGCCTGACCCCGGGGGGCCGCCACGGCGGGAATCCGCTTGATTGGCGTGCGCCAACCGCCCAGCTTAAACCCGTGACACGGCACCGGACTCATGGACCGGTGGCCCTGATTGCGGCATACGCGTGACCAAAGAAGAACCCATCAAAGTGATCGGAACGGTGACCCAGGTGCTCCCCGGCACCATGTTCCGGGTCGCCCTTCCCAATAAGCACGAGGTGCTGGCTCACATCTCCGGCAAGATGCGCAAGCACTTCATCCGGATCAGTGTCGGAGACCGCGTGGACCTCGAAATGTCCCCCTACGACCTGAACAAGGCGCGTATCACCTTCCGGCACCAATAGGTCAGCGTTGCCGATGGCGGCACCCGGAGGCGCGGCAGGGCCGCACCCTTGCCCGCCCGCCCCAGGGGACGGGCGGCTCCAGCCAGCCTCGCCACGCCGCGGGTCGAATCACGCGAGTGCGCTGCGCCCCGCTTCCCGTCAATAGCGAGGCTCGCGCCTGACCGGGGAAATCCGGCGATCGTTTTGCCTGCTTGGAGCAGCGGGATATGCTCCCCCCTTGTGAACATCGAACTCATCAACACCGGCAACGAACTCATGTTGGGCCGGGTGCTCAACACGCATCAGCAGTGGCTCTGCCGACAGTTTGCCGACGCCGGCTACGTGGTTAACCGGCAGGTGGCGGTGGCAGACTCTGCGGCGGCCATTCAGCAAGCGGTTCGCGAGGCCATGACCCGCGCCGACCTGATCGTTTGCACCGGCGGCCTCGGTCCCACTTCAGACGACCTCACTCGTGACGCCATCGCCGAGCTGGCCGGCCGGCCGTTGCGCGAGGATCCGGAGATTGTGGCCGCGCTCCGCGCCTGGTATGCCGCGCGCCAGCGGACACCCTCCCCGGCCGTGATGCTGCAAGCCCGGGTGCCCGTCGGCGCCACGGTCCTGCCCAACGCGCACGGCACGGCGCCCGGGTTGCTCCTGGAAATCCGTCCCGCGGACAGCGAGCGGCCGGCGCCGGCCTGGCTGGTGATGTTGCCCGGCCCGCCGCGCGAATTGCGGCCGATGTTCACCGAGCAGGTGCTGCCCTGGGTCAGCGCCACCTTTCCGCTGACGGCGCCGTTCGTGTGCCGGACGCTGCGGAGCACCGGCGTGCCGGAATCCACGATGCAGCAACACATCGCCGGCCCGTTGGCCGACCTCGTCGCGCAAGGGCTGGAAGTCGGTTACTGCGCCCGGCCCGGCGAAGTGGATGTCCGCCTGGCCGCCCGCGGTCCGCACGCCGCCACCCTCGTGGCCGAAGCCGAGACCATCGTCCGCCGCGAAGCCGGA
>CAYNCT010000013.1:0-35171 GCA_964396005.1 uncultured Verrucomicrobiota bacterium
CGGGCGTAGCCGGCCATGACTTCGAGTTCCCGGTTCACCTGCCAGCGGGCGATGACATCCAACTCGTGGCCGAGGTCCTGACCAGCCTCGCCGCTGGGGTTGCGGCGCTCGGTCTTGCCGTTGACCCAATACCAGGCGTCGCGGGCCTGCGCGAGGCGGAAGTAGTGATAGTCCACGCCCAGCTTCAAGGACTTCGCCGGTTGGACGCTGAAGTTCACCGCGTAGTCCGCCAGGTTCTTCCAACTCACCACGTTCATCCAGCCGTAGTGGATGTCCATCGCGCCGAAAATGCCGTCGAACGTGCCGGCCACGCCGTCGCTCGGATCGCGGTCGCCGCATCGGTCTTCCTCGACCACGGCACGCCGACTTTCGGGCAGGGTTCGTCCCGCCTCCAAACGCGCAGACTCCGCCACCCCCTCCCCAAAACCAGATGAATCAGCCGTGGCCCACCGCCGCAGCCTGCCGGCTTTCGGCTTGTCCGGCGGAGTCCGGATTCGCACTCTGCCCCCCGTGGTGGGCATCACTCAAGCGGACCTCGTCGGCGCGTCTTCGCCTGCGGCTGATTGTCGCGGGCCTCGGGCTGCCATTCCCGCAAGCCGCGGGTTCAGCGGCGCCACCACGCCGACCGCGCCCGCGGCGCCCCCACTTCAGCCGCGCGGGCGGGGCGCACAGCGGCCGCCTCTTCCCGCCGTCACACCCTCGCTCGGGGAAAAAGGCCGGCGAACTGCGCCATGAGCCTCACGAACTGGCTGCGCCAAACCAAGCGCGGGATGGAGTCAGCCCCGGAGCGACTGGATCAGCGCCTCAACCGGATCCGCGCGTTGGTGCAGCGGCGGGCCGTGAGCGCCGTGTTGCGGGGCGAAAAGCCGTCCGACACCACCACCGCGGAGCGGGACTTCGACCGGTTGCAGCGGCTGGTCAAAGCGCCGCCCGTGTACCCGTACGATTCGCATTCCACGTGGGAGCGCGGCCTGCGGCGGGCGCGCGGGCTCATCGCCCTCACGGGGCAGCGCGCCGGCCTGCGCTCGCTGGATGTCGGTTGCGGTGACGGCATGACGGCGGTCCTGCTGGCCGGCTATGGCTTCGAGGCGCATCTCATGGACCTTGAGGACTGGCGGGACGAGCGCGCGCGGCATCTGCCGTTTCATCAAGGGGAACTGGAGTCGGGCCTGGGGCTGCCGGACGGGCATTTCGATCTGGTGTACTCGTACAACACCTTCGAGCACCTGCGCGACCCGGCAGCCTGCTTGCGGGAACTGGTGCGGGTGTGCCGTCCGGGCGGCTGGCTGCATCTGGATTTTGGGCCGCTCTTCGCCAGTGCGTGGGGGCTGCATGTGTACCACACGATTCGCGTGCCGTACGCCCAGTTCCTTTTTTCCGAGCCCTTCATCGAGCGCAAACTGCGCGAGCTGGGCATCTGGGACCTGGGCAAGGCGCGGCATACGCCCCAACCGCTCAACCGCTGGCGGCTGGCGCAATTTGATGAATTGTTCGCAACGTCGGGCTGCGCGGTGGCGGAGCGCTCCACGCTGCTGCTGTGCCGCTGGCTGGGGTTGATCCGGCGTTACCCGGCCAGCTTCTCGGGACGCGGCCTGTCGTTTGCGGATGTCACCCAAGCCACGATTCGGGTGACCTTGCGCAAACCTGCGCCGCCGGCGAAGGGGTGATTTCGGCCATGACCGCGCCCGGTCCGCTGATCTCCGTCCTGCTGCCGGTGCGCAACGGCGCCGCGTTCCTCGAACAGGCAGTGCGCAGCATTCTGGACCAGACGGAGCGGCGTTTCGAGTTGTTGGTCGTGGACGACGGCTCCACCGACGCCACGCCCGACCTCATCACCCGACTGGCGGCCGGGGATGATCGCATCCGCCCGAGCCGTGCCTGTGGTGAAGGGCTGAGCCGGCTCTGCAACGCCGCGGCCCGGACGGCCACCGGCCGGTTTCTGGCGCGCATGGACGCGGATGACGTGGCAACCCCGGACCGATTCGCGCGCCAACTGGCGTGGCTGGAGGCGCATCCGGAGTGCGTGGCCGTGGGGGGCCAGGCGGTGCGCATTGATCCCGATGGCTGGCCGATTGACGACTGGCGGGTGCCGCTCGAACACGCAGCGATTGACGGCCTGCACCTGCGGGGTTTCGGCGGCGGGCTGATTCATCCGTGCGCCATGATCCGCCGCGAAGCGTTCGACCGGGTGGGCGGCTACGACGAAAGCCTCGACGCCGCGCAGGACTTCGATCTGTGGCTGAAACTGGCGGAAGTCGGCCGCCTGGCGAACTTGCCCGAGGTGCTGCTCTACTATCGGCTGCACGCCAACAGCGTGACCTGCAGCCGGCGCCTCCGCCAGGTGCGCTGCATCCAGTCCGCTCACGCGGCGGCGCTGCGCCGCCGCGGCCTCGCGGGCACGCATCCCCCGGAGGAGTGGAACGCCCTCGAAGAATTGACCCCGCACCGCGCCCGGCGCCAATGGGTGCGCTTCGCCCTGCGAGCGGGCCGGCATGCCACCGCGCTCAAACACGCCCGCCAGCTCTGGGCGGACACGCGCCCCAACCTCTGGAGCTTCGCGCTCCTGGGGCTCGCGCGCCTCGCGCATGGGTGGTCGCCGGGCCCGGCCGGGCCGATCATCCCCCCGGTGGGCGCCGACGGTTCGTCCCTGGCCAGCCCCGCGGAAGGCGCCGTCTCCCGACCGTGACCCCCGCCCCCGGCCAACTCCGATTCCGCCGTCTCCGCAACCGCCTGGGCCTCTGGGTGCGGCGGTGGTGGACCGATGTGTGTTGGGGAGCCGGCACGGACGTGGCGCTGGGCGCCCGGCTCGACACCGCCCTGGGCGGTCGGATCGTCCTGGGCGCGCGGTGCGAGATCAACGCCGGCGCCGTGCTGGCCACCTACGGCGGCGTGATTGAACTGGGCGACGACTGTTCGGTGAATCCGTTCAGCGTTTTGTACGGGCACGGCGGGCTGCGCCTGGGGCGCGGCGTGCGGGTGGCGGCGCATTGCGTGCTGGTGCCGGCCAATCACGTGTTCGCTGACCCGACCGTGCCCATTTACCGGCAGGGCCTGACCACCGAGGGCATCACGATCGAGGATGATGTCTGGTTGGGCGCCGGCGTGCGGGTGCTGGACGGCGTGCGCATCGCGCGGGGCTGCGTCATCGCCGCCGGCGCGGTGGTCACGGGGCCAACCGAACCCGGCGGCATCTACGGCGGCGTGCCGGCCCGGCGGCTGAAAGACCGGCCCGGCTGGCCGGCCCGGGACTGAGCCGATGCCCACGGGAATGCGGTCCAATCTGCTGGGCCTGGTCTGGATGTTCACCGGGCGCGGAGTGTTGTCCGTCGCCCAACTGGCAGCGATCATGGTGCTGGCGCGCCTGCTCGGCCGCGAGGAATTCGGCGCGGCGACCGTCGTGGTACTCCTCGGGCAACTGAGCGTGTGGGTGGCCACCTGTGGGCTGGGGCCGGCGCTCGTCCAGCGCGGCCGGATCGAACCGGTTCACGCCAATACCGCCTTGCTGGTGGCCGGGGTGGGCGGTCTGGGGTTCGGCGCGGCGCTACTGGCGCTGCGGCCGGCGTTGGGCTGGTTCTTCAACCTGGGTGACCACGCGCCGCTGCTCACCTGGCTGGTGGTGCTGTGCCCCCTCGCGGCGCTCCACCAGGTCAGCCATTCCCTGATGCAGCGCGGACAGCGGTTCCGGACGATTTCCGCGACCGAGACTCTGAGCTACCTGGGCGGCTCCGCGGCGCTGGCCATCGGTCTGGCATGGAGCGGTGCCGGGGCCACGGCGCTGGTGGCGGGGCAGGCGGCAAATTACGCCGGCATGTTGGTGACCTATCTGATTGTCCTGCGCCCGCGCCCCTGTGACGGACTGGCGGCGAGCGCGTTCCGGGAACTGGCGCGGACCGGGGTCGGCTTTGGGCTGGCCGAACTGGCCGGGTGGGGTGCGCAGAACCTGGACAAGCTGCTGGTGGGACGGCTGCTCGGGGTGGGCGCGGTGGGCGTGTACAGCCGCGCCTACGCCCTGATGCAATCGCTCACCAACCTGCTCACGTATCCGCTGGACGCCGTGTTGTTCGCCGCGTTCTCCCGCGCCCAGGACGACGCGGCCCGCCTGCGCGATTTGTTCGTGAAGAGCAACCTGCTCGTGGCGCTGCTTTGCCTGCCGCCGGCGGTGGTGCTGGTGGCGGCGCCCGGGGCGATTGTCCGCGTGCTGCTGGGGGCGCCCTGGCTCGAGGCGGCGCCCGTGCTGCGCATCTTCGGGATCTTCCTTTTCTTTCGCGTGGTGTATCGGGTGACGGACTTCGTGCTGCGCGCCCGGGGGCTGGTGTTTCAGCGGCTGGCCATCATCGTCGGCCTCTGTGGGCTGGCGGCCGTCGCGGTGACGGTGGGGGCGCGGTGGGGGCTGCCGGGCGTCGCGCTCGGCATGTCTGCCTGCTTTGGATTCACGTTTCTCGCGCTGGCCTGGCTGGCGCTACCGCTGGTGAAGGTCTCGTGGCGCGCGTATCTGGGACTGTTCGTGCCCCCGTGGGTCTTTGGCGCGCTCCTCGCGTGGGCCGCCGCGACCACCACCCGTCATGTGGCAGCCGCCTGGCCTCCGTGGCTGACCCTGATGACCCTGGGGCTGCTCGTGGCCGGGACGCTGGCGGCGTTGACCGTCCTTGCGCCGGCGGTGGTCTTCGGCGCTCACGGGCGAAAGGTCCGCGGTCTTTTGCACGACCTGCGCGGCGAATGGCGCCGCCGGGCACCCGGGGCATGACGCGCGGTCGCACTTGCCGCTTGTCAATCGGCGTGGCCTCCGGGGTACCGTGACGGTGCGGCGGCGCACGCCAGGGGTCCCGCCGGCGACCGTTCCCGGTCGCGCACCCGCCTGGCCCTGACCGAGGCATGAATTTGCAACACCAGACGGCCCGCCGCCGCACCTTTGCGATCATTTCGCATCCCGACGCCGGCAAGACCACCTTGACGGAGAAATTTCTGCTGTACGGCGGAGCGCTGCAACTGGCCGGCTCGGTGACCGCCCGGAAGAACCAGCGCGCCACCACCTCCGACTGGATGGAGTTGGAAAAGAAGCGCGGCATTTCGGTGAGTTCGACCGTGCTGCAGTTCGAGTACCGCGGCTACTGCGTGAACCTGTTGGACACCCCCGGCCACCGAGATTTTTCCGAGGACACGTACCGCGTGCTAACGGCCGTGGACGCGGCGGTGATGGTGATTGACGCCGGCAAGGGGATCGAGAGCCAGACCCGCAAGCTCTTCGAGGTCTGCCGCCAGCGGGGAATTCCCATCTTCACGTTCATGAACAAGCTGGATCGCCCCGCGCGCGACCCGCTGGCGCTCCTGGACGAACTGGAACACGTCCTCGGCCTGCATGCGCATCCGGTCAACTGGCCGCTGGGGGACGGCGCGGATTTCCGCGGGGTGTACGACCGGCGGACGCGGCAGGTCCATTTCTTCGAGCGCGTGCCGGGCGGCGAGTATCGGGCGCCGGTGACGGTGCATGATTTGTCGGACGCGCGGGTTCGCGAGGCGCTGCCGCCCAAAGCGTACTCCCGCGTGGTGGAGGAACTGGCGATGCTCGAGGGCGCCGGGGCAGCCTTCGATCACGCCGCCATTCTGCGCGGCGAACAAACCCCGGTGTTTTTCGGCAGCGCCGTGAACAACTTCGGCGTGCAACTGCTACTGGACAGTTTCCTCGAGCTGGCCCCCGGCCCCCAACCGCGCGCCGCCGGCCAGCGTCTCCTGCAACCCGCCGACGCCGGCTTCGCGGGCTTCATCTTCAAGATGCAGGCCAACATGGACCCCAACCACCGGGACCGGCTGGCGTTTGTCCGGGTGGTGTCCGGCCGGTTCGAGCGAGACATGACGGTGATCCACACCCGCACCGGCAAACGGGTGCGACTCTCCAGTTCCCACAAGCTCTTCGGGCGCGAACGAGAAACGGTGGATGAAGCCTGCGCGGGGGACGTGATCGGGCTGGTGGGCCACTCCGACTTTCGCGTGGGTGACACGTTGGCGGAGGAGACAGGACTGGTCTTTGACGAGATTCCCCGGTTCGCGCCGGAGTGTTTCGCGTGGCTGCACAGCGGGAGCACCGCCCAGTTCAAACGCTTTCGCGAAGGGCTGGATCAGTTGCTCCAGGAAGGCGTCGTGCAGGCGCTCTCGCTACCCAACACCACCCGCCGCGTGCCGTTCCTCGGCGCGGTCGGGCCGCTGCAATTCGAGGTCGTCCAGTATCGCCTGCAGACCGAGTACGGGGCGGAGTCCCGGCTCGAGCATGGCCCGTGGCGGCTGCTCCGCTGGGTCACGGCGGGCACGGTGGACGAAGTGACCCTGCCGACCGGCTCGCGACTGGCGGCGGACGCCGACGGCCGGCCCGTGATCCTCTTCACCGAGGAATGGTCCTGCAATTTCTACACCGAGCGGAACCCGGGCGTCCGCCTCAGCGCGTTGCCGCCCCGACCGGGCCACCCTGCGCCACCGGCCGGCTAAGGCGATGCGGGCGGCGTGACCTCGACGTTGAACTCGCGCTTCAGTTTGTCGAAGTACTCAGGCAGCCGCTTCTCGACCTCCTGATTGAGCAGGTGTTCCCGGATGTCGCTGGCCACCTTCTCGAACGGCACCTTCCCCGCCGGCGTCCGTTCGAGCACCTTCAAGAGGTAATAGCCCTGGCGGGTGGTGAGAACGGGGCTGACTTCGCCAATCGGGAGACTGAACAACGCTTCGCGCAGCTCCGGCGTATTGAGGGCCTCCCGGGAGGTCGTGTATTCGCCGCCGTTGCGCTCCACCTCGGGATCTTCCGAGATCTCCCGCGCCACCCGGCCGAAGTCTTCGCCCGCCAGGATGCGCGCGCGGGCACTTTCCAGGCGCTTTAGTTTCTCCGCCCGCTGCTCGGCGTTCAGGGGCTCCTGGGTGAGCGGATCGAGCGTGCGAATGACGATGACCGCCGAACGAACGATTTCCGGCTGCTGGAGGCGGGCGAGGTTGGCCTGGGTTAACTCGGCGAAGCGCGCCCGGGCATCCGTGTAAAATTGCGTGTTGGTCTGACCGCTGGCCTCCATCTTTTGCATCGTTGCCTGCACGTCGCGGGCCAGCGCGTCCACCCCTGTTTCGTACGCCGCCCGCACGTCGGCATCCGGGATCTGGATGTGATCGCGGATCTCGCGCCGAATGAGGGTCTCCACGATCGCCTGTTCATAGGCGCGGGCCTCGAAGACCTCCGGCTTGATGCCCACGGCGATGAGTTGGCGGCGGTAGCTCTCCTCCGAGGGCGCGCGGCTGCGAGTGTTGGCGATGAACTTGTCGGCTTCCTCGCGGGCCCGGGCCTTGTCGGCGTCCGTGGCTCGCTGCATCAAAATCCGGGTGAGGATCATCCGGTCGAGCATGCGGGCCTCGACCGTCGGCACCTGGGCGGGCGGGATGATCTGGCCCTGGGTCGCCATCGTGGCCTTGAGGCTGATGACGGCCTGTTCAACGTCGCTCTGCCGGATTTCAAAGCCGTTGCCGCGGGCGACAATCGGATCAGAGAAGAGCGGCCGGGTGTCCGCCGCCCGGGCCGCCAGGGTCACCACGACCCAACCGCACCACCAGACCAACCAACCGGGGACTCGGGGAACGCGCATATCAGGAAAGTTTGACCACCTGCAGATTGCGGATGTCCGGATCCCCGCGAAGCTCCTCGAGCAACGGCGCGGGCGGGAGGCTGTCCAGCGCCAGCACCGTCAGGGCGGAGCCGCCGGCGCGGTCGCGGTGCAGGCTCATGCTGGCGATGTTCACCTGGTGCCGGCCCAGGAGCGAGCCAATGTGGCCGACCATGCCCGGCCGGTCCGCGTTATTGAGCAGCAACAGCACGCCCTCCGGCACAATCTCCACCGGCTGGCTGTTCAACCGCACGATGCGCGGGTGATGCTGCGCCCCAAACAGCGTTCCGCCCGCCGAGGTTTTCACGTCCCCGGCGTAGGCCGCCACGTGGACCCACTCGTGGAAATCGGTTTCCTCGTTGGATTTCACCTCCTCGACCAGCAAGCCCAGGCCCTCGGCGAGCGACCGCACGTTCACCTGATTGACGTTCTCGCCGCCGGCCGACTCCAGGAACCCCTTGAGCACGGCGCGGGTGACCGGATCCGACGGCATCTCGTTCGCCTTGCCACCGTAGGTGATCACCAGTCGCTCGTTGCGTTTGGGCGCGCGCTGCGCGACCAGGCGGCCCAGCTTCTCGCCCAGGACCAGATACGGCTTGACCGCCGCGTAGGTCTTGGCGTCGAGGCTCGGCAGATTGACCGCATTGCGCACGGCACCGGTGAGCAGGAATTCCGTGATCGCCTCGGCCACCTCGATCCCGACATTCTCCTGCGCCTCCTCGGTGCTGGCGCCGAGGTGCGGCGTCATGATGATCTGGGGACAGGCGCGCAGGGGCGAGTCCGGGGGCAGCGGCTCGGTGGCATAGACGTCCAGCGCGGCCCCCGCCACGACGCCGGACTCGATCGCCTGCAACAGGTCGGCCTCGTTCACAATGCCGCCCCGGGCGCAGTTGATCACCTTCACGCCCGGCTTCATCCGCGCGAAGGCGGCCGCGTTGACCATGCCGCGAGTCTCGTCGCTCATGGGCATGTGGACGGTAAGAAAATCCACCTGCGGCCAGAGCGCGTCGAGGTCCTCGACCAGTTCGACCTTCAGGGCCTGCGCGCGGGCCAGGGTGAGGTAGGGATCGTAGGCCAGCACCCGCATGCCAAAGGCGTTGGCGCGATGCGCGACCTCGCTGCCGATACGCCCCAGGCCCAGCACGCCGAGCGTTTTGCGGTAGAGCTCCGTGCCCTGAAAGGCCTTGCGATTCCATTCCCCGGCCTCCATCGAGGCGTGCGCCTGGGGGATCTTGCGCGCCAGGGCCATGAGCATCGAAAACGTCAGTTCCGCCGTGGAAATCGTGTTGCCGCCGGGCGTGTTCATTACCACCACCCCGTGCTGGGTGGCGGCCTCCACGTCCACGTTGTCCACGCCCACGCCGGCCCGGCCCACCACTTTGAGCCGGGGGGCGGCCTCGATCACCGCCCGGGAGATTTTCGTCTCGGATCGCACCACCAACGCCGCGGCGTCTGCCACCACCGGTCGCAATTCCGCCTCGGACAATCGCTGCTCGAGCACCACCACCTCGAATTCGGGACGCGCGCGCAGCAACGCGACCCCCTTGGGGGACACGGGATCACAAACGACGATTCTCATGGCCTCTAACCGGTCAAAAAGAGGCGGCAGTTTGGGGTCGGGCGCGCCGGGGGTCAAACCCGGACTCGGCGGCGCCGCGCCGCCCGGGCCGCCAATCCCACAACTGCCAGCCCGAACGCCAGCAGGGCCCAGGTGCCGGGTTCGGGAATGGCCGGTACGGTCTTCGGATCCACCGAGACCAGATCATGGCGGTCATACTGCGCCTGCGTCTCGAGCACCACCGCGCCGCTGACCGGCGTCACCAGTTGGTAGGTCGCGGCTAGGGCGCGGGCGGCTTCGAGCTGCCGGTCCGCCCGGAGCCGACCGATCTCCTCCGCCGCCCAGAGCCGGGCCAGATGGAACGAGGTCCGATCCCGCGCGTCCCACGCGGCCCGTTCCGGATCCACCCGTTCCCCCACCAGCGCGAGCCGCGGACGCTCTTCGCCCCACGCGCGCAGCAGTCCGGCCAGGTCCTCCCTCAGCGTCCCGGTTCGGGGTGCCAGGGAAACGGCGGAAACTCCGTCAAGCTGCTCGAGCACGCGGTTGGGGCCGTAGTGCATGGGCACGGCGAGCAGGCGCGGCCCGTGCGGACGGCGCTCGTAGCGTTGCCGCAAGGGCTCCACGCTGCTCAGCAACACCGGTTGCGGCGCGTGAATCCACAACACGACGCCTCCCGGCTCCGTCGCGGCGAAGTCCCAAGCCGTTACCAGCGCTGGCAGGTGGTCGGTACCGCCCCGGACTCCGCTGCGCCGCAACCGGTCCTGGGCGGCCGTCCGCCGAACCGGGTCAGACGATTCGCCCGGCCCCAGCAGTACCTCGGCGGCGTCCCGGGCGACGATCAGCGTCCACGCGATCTTCTCCGGCATCTCGGACAAGGCGGCGACGACGGACGCCAGTTCGGCCGTCGCGGTGCCCGAGCCATCCACGACCACCGCCACGGTGCGCGGGGCAGTGTCGGTCACCGGGCGTAGTTCCTGACGGATGACGGCGTTGGTGCTGCCCCGCTCGTCCAAGACCCACGCCGTCGTGCGCGCGGGATCGCGTTCCACCCGCACGCGGCCGGGCGCGCCGGCCAGTTCCAGTTCGGTCAGCGTACCGCGCAACGTTTGAATGCCGGGCTTGGGCTCGTCACGAATCAGACCGCCACCGCTGACGGCTGGCGCGCCCCTGGCATCGAGCCAGACCGAGTGCTTCAGTCCTTCGGGGATCGTGAAATTGCGTTCCAGGAACCGGGGCCAACCGAACGCCCCGACCGCCGCCGACTCCAGTTCCAGCGGCGCCGTGATGCCCAACCGGACTTTCATGGTCCCGCCGTTGCCGGGCACCGGAAAGCATTGCATCAGGATCCGGTCCGGGCCGGCGGTGGTGACGAGCACGGGATCCTGACGACGGACAATGGCCACCTCCTGATAGGCCTGTCGGACCTGGGCACGTCCGGCAAACGCCGCCTCGCGTTCCTCGCCGTTGACCCAGAGCGTGAGGCGCGACACCACGCCAGCGGCCGGCAGCAGAAGCTGCGCGCGCGCCTCCTGCTCGCGCGGGCCGTCATTGCGAAACTCGAGCGTCCACTCGCAGTAGGCGTGCGCGGCGTCGGCGTCCAGCACCGCGTCCAGCCGCGAACTCCGGAGCATCAGACCGCGCAGCCGGCCGCCCACCTGCTCGCCCCCCTGATCGGTGTCCCAGGTCCACTCGCTCAACGCGGCCCACTCGCCGCGGGCCGTGCGGACCCGGGGCGCCGGGACCGCATTGAACGGCCGGCCGGTCACCCGGTAGTAAATCTCGCGGGCTGTCTCCGCGCTGACTTGCAGCCCCGGCGCGAGCCAGGTGGTGAGGTCAAACTCCGCCGTCCGGCGGGTCCGTCCGTAGCACTCGCGCCGGAGCGTCTCCTCATGGCCCAGCGCGCGCAGCCAGGCCAGACCGCGTTGCTGTCGTGCCGGATCGCCGTCCGCCACCATGCGCATCCCCATCCGGGTCACCCAGATGGGGGCGTCCAGGACCGCCAACGCCAGCCAGGCGGCGGCCAGGCCACCCGCCAACCCGGGCCATCCGACCGGGGCGGTGGCGGCTGCGATTCGCCGCAGCCGGCGCCGCAGCACGATCGCGCAGATCAGGCTCAGCAGCGGCGACCACGGCAACAGCCCCCAGCCGAAGAGAATCATGGCGAAGAGTCCGGGAAGCAGGAGCGGCAGATAGAGCAACGTGTAAACCGCGGCCACGCCGATCGCCGCGCCGTTCAACCAGCCCAGCAGCCGACTCCCCCGGGTGCGCCCGGTGCGCCCCGCCCACCAAACCAGCCCGTTGGCCACGGGCACCAACGCCACGAGCAGCGCGTGCCCGGCCGTCGGCAGCGGATCGAAGAAGGTCCCGGCGCACATGCCGGTGGCCAGCTCGATAAGCAGGGTCACCACGGGCAACACCACGCCGAAGGCCAGCAGGAGCCAGCCGGGACGACGCGGCGGCGGTTCATCAGCGGTGCCGTTTTCGGGAAGCGGGGGCGGCGGGAGCGTGGTTGCCCCTGGTTCAGGCGCGCCGATTTTGCGGAGCAGCCGCTGCACATCCTCGGCCGCAACAGCCGCCAGGCGCTCCGCCCGGACCTCACGTTCGAGGCTGGCACGCAGATCCGCCTCCACTTCGTCAGGATCCGCGCCCGTGCCGCCCAAGCCGGGCCGAAGGCCGGCGAAGTAGCGTTCCAGGGCATCGCGCGCTGATGAGGTCCACAAGCTCATCTTCCTTCTCCCTTCCGCCGCAGTTGATCCGCGCCGGCAGTCAAGCGGTCCATATATTTGTCCATGGCTTCGAGCGCCCGCCGGCCTTCGCGCGTGAGTGCGTAGTATTTCCGCGCCGGCCCTTCGAGGGATTCCTCCAACCGCGTGCTCACGAGGCCCTGAAGCCGCAGCCGCGAGAGGAGCGGATAAAGCGTGCCCTCGGTCACCCCCAGCCCGGGAATCGCCGACAACGCTTTGACCAGTTCGTACCCGTAACGCTCACGTTCCGCCAGGGCGCTGAGAATGCAAAGGTCCAGCAGCCCCTTCCGCACCTGCACCGTCCAGTTGTCGAAGTAGTCACTCATGAGGATCGGAGCGAAAACCAGACGTCCTCGCAGCGCAGCCAGATCGCCAGCCGGGCGGCGATGCACGCCACGATCAACCCCGAGTGCAACGTGAATCCGACGGCGGCCTGGCGAGCGTTTTCGCCCGGCAAGTAGGCCAACTGGACCAGCCCAACAAGCGCAGCGAAAGCGATCAACAGCGCCTGGCCAGCGCGCACGCTGGGCAGCCGCGTCACTCCCCAAGCCAACAGGCCGTAACTGAGCGCCAGCGTGGGCAGGTGCGCCCCGACCAGCCAGGCCAGCACATCCTCCCCGCACCCGGCCCTCGCGGCAGCGAAGACCGTCCAGCTCCACAGCACGACCACGAGGGCGCCGCCGAAAAGCCCGGCAGTCTGCCGCCGGGCGGCACCGGCGGGACCGCGAGCGGCCAGCATCAGACAGCCGTAGCCACTCAAGATCAGGGCCGCGCCGGTCATGGCCACGCAGCTCCACCCTGCCAGGGCTGACTCCCGATCCGGGGTTCCGCTCCGAATGGACAGCCCGACCGGGAATACCCGCGCTGCCGGGGCGGCCGTTTCGGTCACCGCAATCAGCAGCCCCACGGCGGCGGCCGGCGCCCACCACGCCAGGCGCCACGCCCGGCGGGCGGGAGCCGGCGACAGCGGCGGGTTGAGGGGCACAAGGCTCACGGGATGTCGGGCGCGGCGGCCGTTGACCAATACCTTGCAATACATAGTACCTTGCCTTGACCCGCGCAAGCGATTTTTCGCCCCGACGCCCGGCCCCGTTCAAACGCCTCCGCGCCCGCACGCCCGTGCCGCCCCGCCACAACGCACTTTCGCGGGAAATTGGCGTGACCCTTGCGCACGGGTTGGCTTTGACTTCCCGCGGGCATGGTTCGTGAGACGCTCGACAAGTGGATTGAACAGGGAATCGTCTTCCTGGTTCTCGCGGCGCTGGTCATCGCCCCGTTGCTGACCGGCGCGGTGCGGGAACAGGATTTCGCCCTGGTGCAGGCGTTGCTCCTGCCGGCGCTGGCTTTGTGGCTCACACGGTTCTGGCTCACCCGCAGCCATCGCCTCCTCTGGCCGCCCGCTGCCTGGTTGGTGATCGCTTTCACCGGCTACGCCCTGCTGCGCTACCTCCAGGCCGACGTCGAGTACACCGCGCGGCTGGAATTCATCCGCGTGCTTGCCTACGCGTGGCTCTATTTCATCGTCCTCAACAATCTGCACCATCAGGAGACCAGCCAGCGGCTGCTCTTCGCGCTGCTGGGCCTCGGCAGCCTGCTGGCGGCCTACGCCATTTATCAGGTGCTGACCGGTTCGGATCGTATCTGGCGGTTTCCGCAGCCGCCCGGCTACGCCGGCCGCGGCTCCGGCACCTTCATTTGTCCCAATCACCTGGCGGGCTACCTCGAATTGCTGCTGCCGGTGGCGCTGGCGGGCGCGATGTTGAGCCGCGTCAAGGCCGTGGGCCGCGTGCTGTATGGGTACGTCGCTTTGCTTTGCCTCGCGGGCATCGGCTTCACCATGTCACGCGGCGGCTACCTGGCGACCGGGCTGGCCCTCGCGGGCATGTTCGCCTTCCTGTTCCGGTACCCGGGCTACCGCAAGCTGATCCTCATCAGCACCGGGGTCGTGGTCATCGCGGCGGCCGGTTTCCTTTACAAGTCCGAACGCGTCCGCGAACGGCTGACGAAAATGTTCGTGCCCGCCCAGGCGGACACCGCGGTGGTGCGCGCTGACATCTGGCGCCCCGCCGTGAAGATGTGGCTGGATCATCCCTGGCAGGGTGTGGGCCCGGCGCACTTTGATGTGCGGCTCCCGCAATACCGAACCGAGCGTCTGCAAACCCGACCCGTGTGGGTTCACAACGAGTACCTCAACACCCTGACCGACTACGGCGTGGTGGGCGCGGTGCTGATTGTTGCCTTCCTGGGGCTGGCGGCGTGGGGGCTGAAGCGCACCTGGCGCTACGTGCATCGGGCGGAGAACAGCCTCACCCTCAAGCGCAGCGACCGCGCGGCGCACGTTCTGGGGGTCGGCACCGGGCTGGTCGCGCTGGGCATTCACTCCATCACCGATTTCCACCTGCACGTTCCCGGCGTCGCGCTGACGGCGGTCGCGCTGCTGGCGAGTCTGACCGGCCATCTGCGGTTCGCCACCGCGCGCTGCTGGATCAGTCCCCGCCTCCCGGGGCGCTTGGCGGTGACCGTGCTGGGCATCGCCTCGCTGGCCTACCTGGCGCCGCAGGCGTTGCGGGCCTTCCGGGAGGGCCGGGCACTGACCGAGGCCAGCCGGGCGACCGCGGCGCCGGACCAGCTCCGCGCGCTCCAGACCGCGTGGTTGGTCGAGTCCGGGAACTGGGAAACCGCGCAGCGCCTGGGGGAATACTGCCGCCTGCTCAGTTGGCAGGGGCCGGAGGACTGGCGGCGGATCGCCGAGGACGCCATCGGCTGGTTCCAGCGGGCGTGCGAACTGAATCGCTGGGAGTCGGCGCCGCGCATCCGGCTGGGCATGTGCCTGGATTGGCTGGGACGGCATGACGAGGCGACGCCCTGGTTCCAAGAGGCGTTGCGGCTGGACCCGCTGAGCTACTACACGCATTTGATGCTGGGCTGGCACGAACTGCAGCGCGGCGATTACGCCCGGGCCCGGGAACACCTCGAGCAATCGTTGAAGCTCAAGAGCTGGGAGAACTTCCTCGCGAACAACTACCTGAAGGTCGTCAACGAACGGCTTCAGCCGTCGGGCACAAGCCCTTGACGTTCAACGCGAGCGCCAGCCGGCGAGCAGCGGGCGGCACAGGCGGCCACGCGACCTTCAACCACCGGCGCCCCGGCCGGCGCCGCGCGACGGGACCCTGGTCTCGATCAGCCAGAACACGAGGCCCGCCACGGCCGCCAGGATCGCGAACCAGCCCCAGTCCGGGATGCCCGTCACTTCCGGCAGGCGCAACTTGCCCAGGGCCGCGACCTTTTGGATGCGCGCCTCCACCCACGTGAAACTCAGCGCATAGAGCACCCCGCCGGCCAGCATGCCCAGCCCACCGACGACCGCGTGCAAGCTGCCCGTCGCGATCGCCGCCACCCCGGTGCCGGGGCAGTAGCCGTAGAGAACCATCCCCACGCCGAACAACGCTGCGCCCAGCGTCACGCCCAGCAAATTGGCGGGTTTGATGTGGTACTGCGCGTGGCCGGTCTGCACCAGGACCAACACGCCCACGCCGCCCACGAGAATCGCGGTGAACATCACCTTGAGCACGGTGAAATCACGGAAGCGGAACTGGTTCACGATGACGTTGTAGTTCGTCACACCGCCGCGGTGAAGCAGCCAGCCGAAGGCCAGGCCAAGAACCAGCGCCAGCCAGAGCGCCGCATCGCCGGTCATGGGAAGTTTCATGCTCGGTGGGGGATGGTGGACTTACCCGTTTCGTCTGCCGCCGCGAAACAGCAGGGCGGCCGCGCCCAACCCGGCGGCGAACAGGGTGAGGAAGAAGACCCAACTGCTGACGGCCAGTTGCAAGGAGCCGCTGATGCCGTGGCCGCTGGTGCAGCCGCCCGCCAGGCGGGCGCCGTACAAGATGAGCACGCCACCGACGAATGCCGCCACCAGCCTGCGCCCGGGCGAGTAGCCGAACCGCTCACGCCAGGTCGCGGGCACCAGCTCGAGCCGGAAGGTCCGGCTCACCAGCACGCTAACCAGGCTGCCCAGGAAGGTACCCAGCAGGAACACCAGGCCGTAATCCCACTTCAGCGGAAACTTGCTCCAATACGCGTTGACGGCCACGCCCTCCGGCCCCAACACCGGCACCGCGCAGACACTGGCCGCGGACGAAATCGCGGTCGAAATGCCCAGCGGTTGGTTGGCCAGGGCGAAAGCCAGCCAGCTCAAGACGCCGATGCCCGCACCGACCACATAGGGGTTCCAACGACCGCGGCTTTCGCGGTCGGCGCCGCGGATGGACGCGGCTGAAGCGTTCGTTGACATTGTGAAAATCAGTTGGTGCCGACGGCGGCCCCGCCGCCCAGCTTGAGGAAGTTCGCGAGGATTTGGCGGCCGTTCTGGGTCAGAATGCTTTCCGGGTGAAATTGCACCCCCCAGATGGGCATCGCCTTGTGCCGCACGCCCATGATCTCACCCTCGTCCGTCCACGCGGTCACCTCCAGGAACTCCGGCAACGAAGCCCGCTCAATCACCAGCGAATGATACCGGGTGGCCTCAAAGGGATTCGGCATGCCGTCGAACAAATCCCGCCCGTCGTGATGGATGGGCGAGGTTTTGCCATGCATCATCCGGTAGTTCACGACCACCCTGGCGCCGAAGGTGTGTCCAATGCACTGATGGCCCAGACAGACCCCCAGAATGGGCACGCGCCCGGCGAAGCTGCGAATGATGTCGTTGGAGAGGCCCGATTCACGCGGCGAACACGGGCCGGGCGAAATCAGGATGCGCTCCGGTTGCAGGGCGGCGATCCGGTCCAGGGTGATCTCGTCGTTGCGGTGAATCGCCATCGCCACGCCCATTTCCCCGAGGTATTGCACGAGGTTGTACGTGAACGAATCGTAGTTATCAATCACCAGCACCATACGGTGGCGCGGACCGTAACCGAACCGGCCGCAGAGCAAAGCGCAAACACAGCAGAAGCCGCACCGCCATCGCTCACGCGAACAACCGGCGTGCGTCCGAACTCATAGTCCGAACGAGCCGGCGCACAGCGGCGGCCAACCTGCCGTTCGGTAGGGCCGGGCTGTGTCCCGGCCGGGGGATCGGCGCCGGCGCAGCGGCGCCCTACCGCGGGGACCGACAACAACGCGAAGCTGCCCTTGACCGAAAGCCACGCCAGGGGGACCGTCACCGGGTTGCCCATAACCTTGACCGGCGACGGCGAACTCCAAGCGCACCACGAGCATCATTACGGCTGCCGGATAATCCGAATCCTCCCGGTGCCGCAGGTCAAACCCCTCCGACCAACTTTGATGAAAATGTCATTGGCAACCCCAAGAACATCTCAGGCCGCGCCCGAGAGAGTCGGAAGCCGGCGCCCGCGCTACAGACCTGGCGTTCCGCCCCACTGCCGCACCCCGCGCCTGAAATGGCTTTGGCACCGCTTGGCCCCCGTGGTCGTTGCGGGCTGGATCGCGGCCGTTGGCATGGCTGGCGAACCCGCGCCCAACACGTTGACGGAAGCGGAGCGGCAGAACGGCTGGCGGCTATTGTTCGACGGCCAGAGTAACCGGGGCTGGCGGAGCTTCGGCAAACCGGAGTCGCCCCGCACCGGGTGGGTCGTCGAAGACGGCTGGCTGAAGCTGCGCGGGCAGGGGGGCGACATCGTCACGGAGGGCGAGTATGACGAGTTCGAGTTGACCTTCGAGTGGCAGGTCGGGCCGGGAGCCAACAGCGGCGTGAAGTACTTCGTGGTGGGCAGCCGGCCGAGCGCACTCGGGCACGAGTATCAGTTGCTGGACGACGGCGCGAAACCGGCCCGCACAAACGATCTGCATCGCACGGCGACGTTTTACGATGTGCTGCCGCTACAGGTTCCGGCGGGACCGCGCCCAGCGGGCCAGGTGAATCAGTCGCGCATCGTGGTAACGGGCGAGCAGGTCGAGCACTGGCTCAACGGCGTCCGCGTGCTGTCGTATCAACTCAATTCACCCGAGGTGAAGGCCGCGGTCGCGCGGAGCAAATTCAAGAACGTGGCGGGCTTCGGTTCCAGGCTGCGCGGTCATCTGCTCTTGCAAGACCACGGCGGAGAGGTCGCATTCCGCAACCTGAAGCTCCGGGCGAAGTCATCGCGGCACCTGCGCTTCGGGCGAGCGAGCAGCCCGGCTGGCGAAGGCCCGAGGCTGAGAGCATCGGGAGCCCAACACCGAAGACCGAAGATGGGCGAGGCGGCAGGATCTGGTGCGTTCCCTTCGCCACGCGGCGGGGCGTGATTTGTCACCGCGATTTTTCCTGGTGCCGGCTTGCTGCCCCGAGTTGCCCCCCTAGACTCGCCCCATGATTTCTACCGGTTGCGCTTCGTTTTCAGGATTGGTCCGGAGCTTCACGGCCGGCCTGCTGGTGGTGGCCGTCGGGGCCCTGCTGGCAGCCGACTCCGAGACAGTGGGCCGCAAGGCGGACCAGCGCACCGTGCTGCCGGTCAATCAGGTTGTCACGCCGCTGGGAAAGCAGACCGATCTGGCCGGCCTGCGGCCGCAGGCGATGGCCTTGTCACCGGATGGCCGTTGGTTGGTGGTGTCCGGCAAGACGAGCGAGTTGATCGTGCTGGATCCGGCAACCGGGGCCGTCCTCCAGCGCGTCCAACTGCCGTCCGAGAAGCAAACGGAACCGCTGCCGCCGGTGACGTCCGCCAACATCTTGCAGCCGGACACCAAGGGCCAGTTGAGCTACACCGGCCTGATCTTTTCCCCCGATGGCCGGCGCATTTTCCTGAGCAACGTGAACGGGAGCATCAAGGTCTTCACCGTCGAGCCGGACGGGACGGTCAGGCCGTCTCATTCGCTGCCGCTGCCGTTGGCCAACGCGCCGCGGCGCAAGGAAGAAATCCCCGCCGGCCTGGCGCTTTCGCCGGACGGCGCGCGGCTCTATGTGTGCGGCAACCTGTCGAACACGCTGCTTGAACTCGACCCCGGCACGGGCCAGGTGCTGCGGACGTTTGAGGTGGGGGTCGCGCCATATGACGTGGTGCTGCTGGGCGACAAGGCCTACGTCAGCAACTGGGGCGGTCGTCGGCCGCGGCCGGGCGATCTGGTCGGGCCGGCAGGCCGGGGCACCACGGTGCGGGTGGATCCAGTGATGCACATCGCCAGCGAAGGGTCGGTTTCGGTCGTGCATCTCGGCGTCGCCGCCAGCGGCGGCAAGGCCGACTTCGACATTCTCACCGGCCTGCACGCCTCGGCGCTCGCGCTCTCGCCGGACCGCCGCTGGCTGGTCTGCGCCAATGCCGCGGCCGACAACTTGAGCGTGATTGACACCCGAACCGACAGGGTGGTCGAGACCATCTGGGTGAAGTCGAAGCCGAGTGACTTGCTGGGAGCGTCGCCCAACGCGCTGGCCTTCGCGCCGAACGGCCGGACGCTCTACGTGGCCAACGGCACCCAGAACGCGGTGGCGGTAGTGGATTTCGCGCCGGCTCGCAAACGTTCCCGGCTGCGCGGGCTGTTCCCGGCGGGCTGGTTCCCGGGCGCGCTCGTGTTCGATGCGCCCCGCGGGCAGCTTGCTGTCGCCAACATCAAAGGCCACCCGAGGCAGCCCAAACCGTATCGCGAGACCGGGGCCGCCCCGGGGGCCGAAGGGTTCAATTCCCACCATTATCACGGCTCGGTCTCGCTGGTGCCGCTGCCCCGAAATCGCGACCTCGCGCGGCTGTCCCAGGCGGTCTATGACAACCTCCGGCAGGAGCGCATCGCGGAATCCCTCCAACCGCCCCGGCGCGGCCAGCCGGCTCGCGCCATTCCGGAGCGAATTGGCGAGCCGAGTCTCATCAAGCACGTCGTGTACGTGATCAAGGAAAACCGCACCTACGACCAGGTCCTGGGCGACCTGCGGGAGGGCCGGGGTGATCCCCGGTTGTGCATCTTCGGCGAGCACGTCACGCCCAACCAACACAAGCTGGCGCGTGAATTCGTGTTGCTGGACAACACTTACTGCGCCGGGATCCTCAGCGCCGACGGGCACCAGTGGAGCACCACCGCCTTCGGCACCGACTACCTCGAGCGCTCCTTCGCCGGCTGGCCGCGCAGCTATCCCGACGGCATGGGCGAAGATGAGGACGACGCCCTCGCCTACTCGCCCGCCGGCTTCATCTGGGACAACGCGGTGCGGCACAAAATCCGTCTGCGCAACTATGGCGAGTTCATGGCGCCCAACGTGCGCTGGCGCGACGGGCGGAAAGGCACTCCGGACTTCCTCGCCTGTTACCGCACCTGGAAGGGCGAGAGCCAGGAGGTGGTTTTCGAGAGCTACCCGATGATTCCCACCATCGCCTCCTTCTCGCCGACCAACTACGTGGGCTGGGAGATGTCCGTGCCCGACCAGTACCGCGCGGATTTCATCCTCCGCGAGTTGCGGGAGTTCGAGGCGAAGGGCGAGTTCCCGCAACTGGTCATCATCTGCCTGCCGAACGACCACACCAGCGGCACGAGCCGCAACTGCCCCACGCCGGCCGCCACCGTGGCGGACAACGATCTCGCGTTCGGTCGCATCGTCGAGGCGCTGAGCCACTCGCGGTTCTGGAAGGAGATGGCCATCCTGGCGATCGAAGATGATCCGCAGGCGGGTTTTGACCACATCAGCGGTTACCGCACGACGGCCTACGTCGCCAGTCCCTACGCCCGCCGGGGCGCGGTCGTGAGCACGCAGTACAACACCACCAGTCTCCTGCGTACCATCGAGCAGATCCTCGGCCTGCCGCCGATGAACCAGTTCGATGCCAGTGCCACGCCGATGTTCGACTGCTTCACCGACACCCCGGACTACACCCCGTTCACCGCGGTGCCCAACCGGGTGCCTCTCGACGAGATGAACCCCGATCCCGGGGCCATCGCCGATCCGCAACTTCGCCGCGACGCCCTGGCCTCCTCCCGGATGAATTTCCGCCAGGTGGACCGCGCGCCCGAGGACACCCTTAATCGCGTGCTCTGGCGGGCCATGCGCGGGACCCGCGAGCCCTACCCGGATTGGGCGATCACCACCCGCGGCGGTGACGACGATGATTGAGCCGGGACGTTGAGGATTGCGCGCGACTGGCGCTTGCCCTAGACCGGCCCGGTTCTCCGGGGCATGAAACGCGCGTCGTTCACGTTGCTTGAACTGCTGGTCGTGGTGGCGGGGATCGCGGTTCTCGCCAGCCTGCTGTTGCCGGTTCTCAGCCGGGCCAAGCTCCGGGTGCGCGACGTGGCCTGCCTCAACAACCTCCGGCAGTGGGGGCTGGCCACGCAGCTCTACGCTGCTGACCACGACGATTACCTCCCTCCCGATGGCACGCCCAATCCTTCCGACAGCGCGACCAACACCGGTTGGTACGTCCTCTTGCCGCGCCAGCTCGGGCTGCCGCGGTATCACGACCAGCCCTGGCGGACCAATCCGGCCGTCGAGCCGGGGCGCTCGCTTTTCATCTGTCCGTCGAACCCGCGGCGGAGCAACGGGCGCAACCTCTTTCACTACTGCCTCAACGAACAGATCAACGGCACGGCCGACCAGAACCGCCCGGTCAGACTCAGCCAGTTGGAGGCGCCGCTGACGCTGGTGTGGTTGTTCGATTCCAAAAACCTGCCGGCCGTGGGCTACTGGAATTTCGTTCACACCAACCTGCACCAGGGTGGCGCGCAGTTTGCGTTTCTCGATGGTCATGCGGCGCGCTTCCCGCGAGCGGACTACTGGGATGCGGCGACCGGCAAGGGCCGCACGAACAACCCGGCGCTGCGGTGGTTTCCGTGAGCCTGGCGCGCGGGGTGGCCGTCCTGGGAGAACCGCGTCGCACGGCAGCCCGGGGGAAAACGGTTTTACCGGACCCGCACGGCATGGTAGCACCCGCGCATGGATTGCTCCGCCCAACACGGGGACCGGCGGCCGTCGGCAGGCGGTTCGCCGGCAGACGAACGGTCGGCCGCATGAACCTGCAACCCCAACCCGCCGGGCCGCCGCCCCCCCCGGCCACTGCGGTGGCGGCCGAGCAGCAGCTCCTCGTCACGGAAGGCCTCGTCAAGGAGTACCGCGGCCGTCGCGTGGTGAACGGGGTGTCCATCCACGTTGACGCGGGCGAAATCGTCGGTTTGCTGGGGCCCAATGGCGCGGGCAAAACCACCACCTTCAACATGATTGTTGGGCTGGTGCGGCCCGATGCGGGCAGCGTCAAGTTCCGGGGCCGCTCACTCCGCGGCCTGGCGATGCATCAGCGGGCGCGGCTGGGCATCGGGTACCTGACCCAGGAGCCGTCGGTCTTCCGCAAGCTCACGGTCGAGCAAAACCTCCTGGCGATTCTCGAAACGTGCCGGCTCAGCCGCGCGGAACGCCAACTGCGGCTGCAATACCTCCTGGACGAACTGGATCTGGCACCGCTGGCCCGCAGCAAGGCCTACCAACTCAGCGGCGGCGAAAAGCGCCGCCTCGAAATCACCCGCGCGCTGGTGACCAGCCCCAAACTCATGCTGCTGGACGAGCCGTTCAGTGGCATTGACCCCATCGCCGTCTATGAGGTCCAGAAGATCGTCCGCCGCCTGCGGGACCGGGGCCTGGGCATCCTCATCACTGACCACAACGTGCGGGAGACGCTCAAGCTGGTGGATCGCGCCTATGTCATCCACAAGGGGGAAGTGTTGTGTGAAGGCCCCGGCGAGTTCCTGGTGAACGATCCCAAGGCGCGCGAAATCTACCTCGGCCCCGAGTTCAACTTGTGACGCGCGGGCCGGTTGGCCGGCCGGTGCGGCGCCCTGCCATGTCCACGACCACCCCCAGCCAGCGCCAGGCCATTCAGATGCCCGGCAACGTGCTGGTGATGGCCGGCGCCGGCGCCGGCAAGACGCGGACACTCGTCGAGCGCTGCCTCGCGCGCCTGCTCGACGAGGCGTCGCCATGCTCGCTCGACGAAATTCTCGTGGTCACCTTCACCGAAGCGGCGGCGGCGGAAATGAAGCGGCGTCTTCGCCAGCGGCTGGCGGAGGAACTAACCCGGCGCCCAGGAGACCCGCGGCTCGCGGAACAGCTCGCGCTGGTGGACACCGCGTCCATCGGCACCTTGCACAGCGTCTGTTTGCGCCTCATTCGGGACCACTTTCACGAACTGGGCCTCGATCCGCAGCTCACCGTCCTCGAGCAAAGCCGCGCGCTCATCCTCGCGGCGGAAACGCTCACCGCCGTGCTGGACGGGCACTATCGGGGGCGGCGGGCGGAAGACGAGGCGGTGCGCGAACTGATCCTTTCCTGGGGGGACGGCCGCGAGGAACCGGTCCGCCTTCTGGTCCAACGGGTCCACGATTACGCCCAAACCCTCCCGGACCCGGACGGCTGGTTGCGGTCCTTGGACACCTCGTACTCCCGCGAGGAGCCGCCCGGCTGGGAGGCGGGCCTGACGGCGGGCTTTGAGGAACTGCGGGCGGAGTGGCAGCCCGTCCTTGCGGCGCACTCGCATCCCATCCTGGCCGCGTGTGCTGAAATCCTTGCCCGTTGTCCGCGCGAGGCGTCGCGGCCGCAGATCGCGGCGGTTTGCGCGGAATTGCGGCGCGCAGACGACGACGGCGAGTGGCGGCGCACGCGGAGCAAGAGCACCGTGCGCAAGGCGCACGAGGCGTTTTTCAAGGGTGCCGAATTCCTGGGCGCGCTGGCCGAGACCTCCGCCGCGGGCGATCCGTTGGTCGAGGATTGGCAGCGGGTGCGGCCGCAGTTGCTGGCACTCGTTCGCCTGGTCGCGGAGTACGGCGCCGCGTATGCGGCCGCAAAGCGCGAGTTGGCCGTGGTGGACTTCCACGATCTCGAGCAGTTCGCCCTGCGACTGTTGTGGGACGCCACTGCCGGCCGACCTACGGAGCTGGCGGAACGTCAGGCCGCGCGGTTCCAACACGTGCTCGTGGATGAGTATCAGGACATCAACGCCGCGCAGGACTGTCTGCTGCGCGCTCTGAGCCGTTCCCAGCCGGGCAATCGGTTTCTCGTGGGCGACGTGAAGCAGAGCATCTACCGCTTCCGGCTGGCGAAGCCGGCCATTTTTCAACAGTACGCCGCCACCTGGCGCGGTCGCGAAGGCCGCACCGTGGCGCTCGGCGAAAACTTCCGCAGCCACGAGGCGATTCTCGACTTCGTCAACGCGTTGTTTGCGGGCTGCCTGCGGCCGGAGATCGGCGGCGTGGCGTACGACGAGGAGGCACGCTTGAAGTTCGGCGCGCGCACCGAGCGCGCGCACCTGGCCCGCGTCGCCGCCGGCGAATTCCCGCGGGTCGAACTCCTGTTGCGGCTCACCGCGCGGAACGAGCCGAGCGACGATCCTGATGCCGAGGGCGAGCCGACCGAAACGCTGACCACGTTGGAACGCGAGGCGTGGTTGATCGCGCGCCGCCTCCAGGAGTTGAAGGCGCAACCCCTGCCGGTCTGGGACGAGACGGCACGGGCGTTCCGCCCCGTCCGCTGGGAAGACATGGTGATTCTGCTGCGAGCGCCCCGGGACCGGACCGAGGGGTTCGCGCAGGTCTTTCAGCGGGCCGGGATTCCGCTGGTGGCGCCCCGGCGTGGCTTCCATGACGCCACCGAGGTCTCCGACCTGATCAACCTCCTCACCTTGCTCGACAACCCGATCCAGGACCTCCCGTTGTTGGCGGTGCTGCGCTCGCCGTTGGTGGGGATGACTCTCGACGAATTGGCGGCCGTGCGCCTGGCGGACCGCACGGCGCCCCTCTGGCGGGCGCTGTTGCGCTTCCGCCGGGAGGGCGCGGCAGCGACGGCCGGTGGCGCGGCCAAAGCCGGACGCTTTCTGGATCGCTTTGCGCGGTGGCGCGAGCAGGTGCGCCGCGGCGCGTTGTCCGCGTGCCTTGAGACCGTGCTGGAGGAGACCCACTACGAGGATTGGCTCCTGGCCCAGCCACGCGGTGAGCAGCGGCGGGCCAATGTCCAGCGGTTGCTGACGTTCACGCGGCAGTTCGATCAATGGCAGCACCAGGGGCTGTATCGCTTTCTGCGTCAGGTCGCGGCGCAGCGCGAGGTGGAGTTCGATCCCGAGCCCGCGAACCTCGAAGCGGGGGATGCCGTGCGCTTGATGAGCATCCATCAGAGCAAGGGGCTCGAGTTCCCCGTGGTGGTCGTGGCGGCGCTGGGGTCCGGCTTCAATCGCACCGATCTGAAGGCGCCGGTCATCCTCGACGAGACCTGGGGGCTCAGCCCGCTCATCAACGCGCCCGCCAGTTCCAGCTTGTACCCGAGTCTGCCCCACTGGCTCGCGCGGCGGCGCCAGGAACGCGAACTGATCGGCGAAGAGCAGCGGCTCCTTTACGTGGCCGCCACCCGCGCCATCAGCCGGCTGATCCTCGTGGGCACCGCGCCCCGCAAGCGCGCGGAGGAACGCTGGACGGCACCGGCACGGCCGGCGCTTTCGCCCGCCGAAATCCTGGGCGCGGGGTCGTGTCTTGACTGGATCGGACCCCTGCTGCCCCAACTCACGGAACGTGCGGATTGGCTCGACGCGCCGGCCGGTGAAAGCCGCTTGCTCGCGTGGCGGATCATGGAAGACACCGCCGTTCCGGGCGCGGGGCACAGTTCGGGCGAGGATAAACCACCGGCCGACGCGACTTTGGCGGCTGCCGAAGCCGCAGCGATTGCCGACCGTCAGGGCGACTCCAGCCCCGACGCGGAAGTGGAGCGGGTCGCCGGGGAGTTGATCCGCCGCCTCGAGTGGCGTTACCCGCACCGGGCCAGCACGGTCGAGCCGGCCAAGACTTCCGTGACCGCCCTCCGCCGCCGCCAAAGCGAGGAGGACGGAGAGGAGGCTCGCCCGTGGTTTCGCGCCCCCTCGTTTCAACCGGTTGGGGCGCGGGGCCTGAGCGCCGCCGAGCGCGGAGTGGCCCATCATCGTTTCCTCCAGCATATGGCCTTGGACCAGGTGGGCAGCCGGGCCGAACTCGCGGCCGAGGCCGCTCGCCTGCGGGCGGCGGGCCGGTTGACGCCTGCGGAACACGACGCGCTCGACCTCGACGCGCTGGCCGCGTTCTGGGCGAGCGACCTGGGCCGGCGGGTGGCGGCGAATCGGGCCGCGGTCCGCCGCGAGCTGGAATTCACCGTGCGCTTCAGCGTTCCGGACCTGCGAGCGATGGGCTTGCCGGCCGGGCCGGATACGGGACCGGAGGAGTTCGTCATCGTGCAGGGCGTCGCCGACCTGGTGGTGCTGGAAACCGGTGCGCTCTGGCTGCTCGATTTCAAGACCGATGACGTGACGCCGGGCACCGTGGCCGCGAAAGCGCGCGAGTACGCCCCGCAACTGATCCTCTACGCGCGGGCGCTTGAACGAATCCATCAGCGGCCGGCCCGCGAAGCGTGGGTGCACTTTCTGACGCCCGGCCAGTCGGTCGAAGTGCTGGCGGGCGAGGTTTCTTGAAGCCCGCCTCCCGCGATGCGGCGAACGCAGATCACTTTCCTGCCGGTGAGCCCGGCGCTCCGGCAGCCCGGACTGCCGCGACGTCAAAATCGCCGTGGGTGGCCGCCGTAACCACCACGGTCCGGGTTCGTTGGGGCAAACCACCCTGAAAGGGGCGCGCCCTTGCCCGCCGCAGGCGGTTCGTCCCCGTCAGGTCCGTTGTTCGTTTTACAGAAGACAACGAAGGAGCAAACGGGAACGGGATTCTCCGCCGGGACCTTTTCCTGACCGTCCTATCCCGGTAGAAGCCGTTCTCCCTTAGTTCGCTTCCTTGCCTTCTGTGAATCCGACTTCGGTTTTCGGGTTGCCCCTCTCCGGGTTTCAGGCTGGCGCCGGGCAGCTCGCGCGCGGCGAAGTTCGCGACGCAGGAAGCTGCGGCGGCAGGCGAACTCAGCGGCGCGGCGTGGCCAGGGACTTGATCGCCGCGTGGCGAAAGCAGGTGACGAGATGGTCGTTGACCAGGCCGGTCGCCTGCATGAAGGCATAACAAATCGTCGAGCCCACAAACTTGAAGCCGCGCGCCACAAGGTCCGCGCTCAGGGCGTCGGATTCCGCGGTGCGCGTCGGTACGGCGGCCTGGTCGGTCCAGGCATTCTGCCGAGGGCGGCCCCCGGTGAACTGCCAGATGTAGCGGTCAAACGTCCCGAACTCGCGTTGCACGGCAAGGAATGCGCGGGCGTTGGTGATGGCCGCGCAGACCTTGAGTCGGTTGCGCACGATGCCCGGATCCGCCAACAGCCGGGCGATTTTCGCGTCGTCGTAACGAACGATCTTGCGCGGGTCGAAGCCGCTGAAGGCGCGGCGGAAGTTCTCCCGCTTGCGCAAAATGAGGGACCAACTCAGCCCGGCTTGCATGGTGTCGAGAAACAGGTGCTCGAACCAGCGCGCATCGTCGCGAACCGGCACGCCCCACTCGGTGTCGTGGTAGGCGATGTCCAGGTCGGACCGGGGCCAGGGGCAGCGGGCGAGGTTCATGGGGCGAGGAAGCGGGCCGGCCGGGGAAGCCCGCCGCCGCTGGCGGGGCGTCAGTAGGTCCGGCGGAGGTGCGAAGGCAGGATGTTCAATTCCATGCGGTACTTCGCAACCGTACGGCGGGCGATCATGATGCCGCGCTGGGCCAATTGCTTGACCAGTTCCTCGTCCGACAGCGGCTTGGTGCGGTCTTCGGCGGCGATCAATTCGGCGAGAATCTTTTTCACGCTCTCGTTCGACATGCCATCGCCATTGGCGGTGGGGAGTCCGGAGGTGAAGAAATATCGCATTTCGAAGACGCCCTGGGGCGTCTGGATGAACTTGCCGGACACGGCGCGGCTGACGGTGGTCTCGTGGACCCCCACGGCTTGCGCGACCTGGGCCATGGTCATCGGCCGGAGGTGGGCGACGCCCTTCTCCATGAATTCCCGCTGCCGGGTGGCGATTTCCTGCCCGATCTTGAGCAGCGTCTGCTGCCGCTGTTGGATGCTTTTGATGAGGAACTTGCCGGCCCGGATTTTCTCGCGGATGTACTCCCGCACCTCGTCGGAACTGGCCGGTTGCGCCATGAGGTCCTTGTAGGTGTTGCTGATGCGCAGGTGAGGCAGGGAATCGTTGTTCGCCGTCACGACGTACTCGTCTCCCACGCGCTGGATGAACAACTCGGGCACCACGTACACGCTGTCGTCGCCGGAAAACTCGCGGCCGGGGCGCGGATCGAGATGACTGATGCGCTCTGCCGCCGCCTGCACGGCCTCGACCGTTTCCCCGGTCGCGCGGGCGATTTCGGGAAAACGCCGCCGCCCGAGCAGTTCCATGTGGTCGCGGATGATCCGATACTCCAAGGAGCCGGTCCGCCCGGCGCGCTCGAGTTGCAGCAGGAGGCATTCGCGCAGGTCGCGGGCCGCGACGCCCGGGGGATTGAAGCTCTGGACGACCGACAGGATGGCCGCGACCTCCTCCGCGGGCGTGTTGGTCGAGAAGGCCAATTCGTCCACGCTGGCCTGGAGGTAGCCGTGATCGTCCACGTTGCCCACGATCATTTCGGCCACCGTCTTCTGGGCGTCGGTGAGGTCGGAAAGCCGCACCTGTTCGAGCAAATGCTCCTGCAACGAGGTGCCGGCCACCAGCGAGTCGAACATGTGTTGCCGGAGTTCGGACTCTTCCTCCCGGCTGCGCAACGGCGCGTTGGCCTGGGCCAGCGACTCCCGCCAATCCCGGTCCACCTGCGCGAGGCGATCAAACTCCGCCTGAAAATCATCGACCGGACCGGAGGGCCGTTCCGTCGCGGGGTCGTACTTGACGTCGGCCGGCGGCTCGGCGGGGTCGGCTTCATAGCTGGGTTCGCCCTGCTCCCGGCGCTCCTGCTGGGACAACTCGGCGGCGGACATCTCCTCCAGCACGGGATTCTGCTGCAGCTCTTGCTCCACGAGCGCCCGCAGTTCCAGCAAGGGCGCCTGCAGCAGGGCGAGGGATTGCTGCAATTGCGGCGCCAGCACCTGCTGGAGCGACATGCGTTGCGATAAGTGAACACCCGGCGCCATTTCGGGTGACGCTACTGCTCCCAGCCCTCCGCCACAAGCCACAACGCACGATCCCGGTCCGCCCGGAGTGGGCGCCGGTCACCGCGCAAGCGGCCGGGATTTCCCGGCGGAGGCCGCGCCGGGATTGACCGCGCGGGCAAAGCGCAGCGCCGCTTCAGCGACGACCTCGACGCCCACCTCGTCCGCAAACCGGTCGGTGTTGAGGATGAGATGGTACAGCAACGGGTCATCCACGTTCGCGTTGTAGTGCTGCTGCAGATACCGCGCGCGACCCCGATCTTCTTTCACGATGTACGCCTCCGCCTCCTTGCGATCCATCTGCATCAGGCGGCTGATTCGCTCGATCCGGCGGTCCAGCGAGCCAACCAGCCGGAGGTGGAAGACGTGGGGCATGTCGGCAGTCACCACGTTGGCGCCGCGGCCGATCACGATCGCGTTCCCCAGCTCCACCAGGCGGCGAATGGTCTCGGCCGTTTGGCGCACCAGTTCGTCGGTGGGCGGGTGCAGCCCCAGCACCTCCTGGATCGCATCTTCGACGCCCGACACGGCGTCTTCCGGCATGAAACGATCCAGTTCCGCGGAGAGGTGGTGGTCTTCCAGCACCCGGGCGACGAGGTTCTTGTCGAAAACCGTCCAGGGCCGTTCCCCCTTGGGAGTCTGGCTCTCCAGAAGATGGACCAGCCGATCCAGCACCGCAGGGTCGGCCGCGCCTGTCTGGCGGGAAATGGTGATGGCAAGTCGCCGCTGCGGAGCGCCGTGCCCCGGTTCCCGCACCTGGGCAGTAATGAAGGCTGCGCACCGTTCGATTCCTGGGAGATCGCTCATAGAGATTCCTTTCGTTTGCCTCAGTTGAACCGCCGTCCGCTTGAAGCGTTCGCCCGGCCCTCTTGCCCGCGATCCGGTAGCCGATGCTGGGGCTTCGGCGGGCCGATCGTTCAGGACGGGCGAACGGGGCTACGCGGAAAAAGTACTCCTTTTGCCGGCGGGGGCCAAGCCCATTTCGGGAGAGGTGGAGCTACCGCGAGCACGCGGCCCACTCTTGGCGGCGGGCTGCCTTTCAGGCGGTGGCCGGCGCCGGTGCCGTGAGCCCCGGGGGAAGCTTGGGCGGAACGGGCTTGGACACCTCCGGCAGGACCGTGGCTGCCTTGGCGCCGGTCGGCGGCCCGGCTTGCGTGGCTGGCGGCGGCGGAGTCAGTGAACCGGTCCTGATGATCTCCTCGACTTGGGCGCCATCGAGCGTCTCGAACTCGAGCAGGGACTGCGCGATGACTTCGAGCTTGTCGCGATGCTGTTGGATCAGATCGCTCGCCCGTTTGTAGCCGTCGTCAATAATCCGTTTGACCTCATGGTCAATCTCCTCGGCGGTTTTCTCACTGTAACCCTTGGACCGGACCATGTCGCGGCCGAGGAACACAAACTCGCTGTCCTCGCCGTACTGCACCATGCCGAGCCGGTCGCTCATGCCGAAGCTGCACACCATCGCCCGCGCCATCTGCGTGGCCTGCTGAATGTCGCCCGCCGCGCCGGTCGAGACGTCGTTGGTGACGAGTTGCTCGGCAATGCGGCCCGCCATGGTCACCGCGATCAAGTCCTCCAGCTCCTTTTTCTGCCGGTTGAGCAGGTCCTTTTCCGGCAGCCACATGGTGGAGCCGAGGGATTGTCCGCGCGGGATGATGGTGACCTTGTGCAGCGGGTGCGTGTGGTCGAGCAACACGTTGACCAGCGCGTGCCCGGCCTCGTGCCAGGCGGTGGCGCGCTTCTCTTCATCGGTCATGGCGAGGCTCCGGCGCTCGCGGCCCCAGCGCACCTTGTCCCGGGCTTCCTCCAATTCGACCAGCGTGATGGCCTTCTTGTTTTGCCGCGCGGCCTGCAAGGCGGCCTCGTTGAGCAGGTTGGCCAGTTCCGCGCCGGAGAAGCCGGGCGTGCCGCGGGCAATGACCGACAAGTCCACGTCCGGCGCGAGCTTCACGTTGCGGGCGTGGACCTTGAGAATGGCCTCGCGGCCGCGCACGTCCGGAAGGTTCACGGTGATCTGGCGGTCGAACCGGCCGGGGCGCAACAGCGCGGGATCCAGCACATCCGGGCGGTTGGTGGCGGCGATGATGATGATGCCTTCCTGAGTGTCGAAGCCGTCCATTTCGACCAGCAGCGCGTTGAGCGTCTGCTCGCGCTCGTCGTTGCCGCCGCCCAGCCCGTGGCCGCGGCTTCGCCCCACGGCGTCAATTTCGTCAATGAACACCAGACACGGCGTGCTCTTGCGGGCCTGTTCGAACATGTCGCGAACGCGGCTGGCGCCGACCCCGACGAACATTTCGACAAAGTCCGAACCGCTGATGCTGAAGAACGAGGCGTCAGCCTCGCCCGCGATGGCCTTGGCCAGGAGCGTCTTCCCGGTGCCGGGCGGCCCGACCATCAAGATTCCCTTGGGAATGCGGCCGCCGAGGCGCTGGAACTTCTTCGGGTCTTTGAGGAACTCGACCAGCTCATAGACCTCCTCCTTGGCCTCCTCGATGCCGGCGACGTCCTTGAACGTGGTCTTGTTCTTCTCCTTGTTGAGCATCCGCGCCTTGCTCTTGCCAAAGCTCAGGGCGCCACGGCCGGCGGCCTTGAGCTGGCGAATCAGGAAAAAGTACACCAGCGCCGCCAGCAGGATGAAGGGCAGGATGCTGTACAACAGGCCCATGAGGAAGGTGTTGGGTTTGACCAACTTGAAGCGGCCCGTGCTGAGCAACTGCTGCTCGAACGTCTCGGAAAGCCGGGTCTCGATCCGGAACGGCACCGCCCGGCCTTCCGGATCGGCCGAATCCCGGTACTTGCCGGTGATCTCCCGCAGCATGGACTGCGGGTCGTAACTGATGGTGCCCTCGAGGATCCGGTCGCTGTTGACCAGTTCGACAAACTCGGTGTGAACCAGGGTCCGGAAGCGGGTGTCGGTCCGGTCTTTGAAAAACACGAGCAGGGGAATGACACTGAGAATCGCGAGCCACAGCAGCCAGGTGCGCGGCGGCACCCGCATGTCCCCCCCCTTGCGGTCTCCCCGATTACCCTCGTTACGTTGATCGTCGGCCATTTGAAAAGCGGGCGAAGCTAGCATTGCGGCTTCCGCGTTGCAACCGCTGGCCGGAGTGCCGCTGCGGCTCTGGCACTCGCCGCGCGCGCGCCGGAGTTCACTCGCGGAACGCCAGGTCGCTCGCGGCGTTGCCGGGTCCGGCTTGCGCTTGCGCGGGCGGCGGCCCGGCGGCTACCCTTATCCCATGTCTGTCGCGCTCTCCGGCCGTCTGGCCGTTTGCAGTTGGTCGCTTCAGCCGACTTCGGCCGAGGATCTGTTCGAGAAGCTCGCCGCCATCGGCATCCTGCGGGTGTCTCTCGCGCTGGATCCGCTCCGCGAAAACGCCGGCGGCGCATGGTCGGATTTCAAGGAACGCGCGGCGGCGCGGGGCGTAACCTGCGTGTCCGGCATGATGACGGCCATCGGCGAGGATTACTCGACGCTGGAGGCCATCCGGCGCACGGGAGGCGTGGTGCCGGATGAGCACTGGGAGGGCAACTGGCGCAACTTTCAGGCGAACGCCGACCTCGCCGTTCACCTCGGCCTCAGGTTTGTCATGTTCCACGCCGGCTTTCTGCCGCATGCGGAGGGCGACCCGGCGTTGCCCAAGCTGCTCGACCGCCTGACGCGGATCGCCGACCTGTTCGCCGCGCGGGGGATCGTGATCGGCTTTGAGACCGGTCAGGAAACCGCCGACACGCTGGCGACCTTTCTGCGCCAACTGAACCGGCCCAACGTCGGCATCAATTTTGATCCGGCCAACATGCTGCTCTACGACCAGGGCGATCCCATCGCCGCGCTCCGCACCCTGGGGCCCTGGCTCAAACAGTGCCACCTGAAGGACGCGATTCGCACGCGGGTTCCGGGCACCTGGGGCGAAGAAGTCGTGCTCGGCACGGGCCAGGTGGACTGGCGGGCGTTTCTTGGCGTGCTCCGCGATCTGAACTTCACCGGCGACCTCGCGATCGAACGCGAGGCGGGCAGCCAACGCGTGGCGGACATCCGCGCGGCGCGCGCCTTCCTGGAAACGTTGAATCTTTGAGCCCGCCCGGTCCCGCCGCCGACGCCCGCGCCCGGACGACTGATAACTTCCAGCGCTCCAACCCATCACCCTCACAATTCACTATGGTCAACATCGGCATCATCGGACTCGGCTTCATGGGGCAAACCCATATCAAGGCCTACCGGCAAATTCCCGACGCGAACATCGTCGCCATCTGCGACGCCGTCCGCCTGCCTGCCGACGGCAACCTGACCGGCGTCGCCGGCAACCTCGCGTCCACCGACCAAATCCGGTTCGATATGTCCGTCGTCCAGGGTTATCGCGACTACCGCGACCTGCTGGCCAATCCCGAGGTGCAGCTTGTGGACATCTGCCTGCCAACGCCGCTGCACGCGGAGACCGCCATCGCCGCGCTGCGGGCCGGCAAACACGTCCTCTGCGAGAAGCCGCTGGCGCGCAAAACGACCGTCTGCCGCGAGATCCTCGCCGCCGCGCAGCAGGCCCGCGGTTTCTTCATGCCCGCGCACTGCCTGCGATTCTGGCCGGAATGGGCGTGGCTGAAACAGGCCATCGCCGACGGCCGCTTCGGCCAGGTCCTCGCAGTCAAACTCACCCGCTTGTCGGAGCCGCCGGGCTGGAGCCAGGGCACGTATCTCAAGGGCGACGACTCCGGCGGCGCGCTGCTGGATCTGCACATCCACGATTCGGACTTCGTGCAGTTCTGCTTCGGTCGGCCGCAAGCTGTCTGCGCCACCGGCCAGAGCCGGTTGAGCGGAGCCATTGACCACGTGATGACGATCTACCGGGTCGCTGCAGGCGCGAGCGTGGTGGCGGAGGGCAGTTGGCTGATGGGCCCGGGGCACGGTTTCAAGATGGCCTACCAGGCGGTCTTCGAGAACGCGACGGCGGACTATGACTCAACCCGCGGCTCCGACGCGCTCAAGGTCTTCGCCAGCGGAAAAAGCCCGGAAGTGATCCGGTGCGAAGGCACCGATGGCTACGTGGGCGAATTGCGGCACATGATCGAGTCCATCCAGGCCGGTCGCCCGCCCAGCATCGTCACCGCGGCAGACGGGCTCAGCGCGGTCGAGATCTGCGAAGCGGAAGAGCGCTCGGTGAAGACCGGCGAGTGGGTGCCGTTGGCGTAGCCGCGGCCGCGGGTCCCGCACGCGGGCGCCCCGGGCGGACGGGCGGGGAGGCGAACTTCGGCCGGCATCCCGGCCCGCACCGGACGGCGCAGAATGGTCGGCCGTTCAACGCCCGCGCGCCTGCGGGCCGGTGGGCGGCGGGGCGGGCGGCTCCGGTTGCCAGGGCACTCGCCACCGATACACGCGGTACGGGTCGCTGCGGTTGGTGGTCGGGATGTCCACGACCCGTTCCGGCAGGGCGCCGCGCATGTCGAACTCGAACGACAAAATGCGCGCGCCGGGCTGGAGGCGGGCCAGCTGGGGCATGAGCCGGACGTTCAGCTCGGGCAGCAGGTAAAGCGTGACGACGGTTGCGTCGCTGAAATCGAGCTCGAAAATGTCCGCCTGCCGAATGGTGACCAGATGCTCGACCCCGGCCCGCTTGACGTTGCGCCGGGAGTCCACGATGCGCTGGGGGTCGATGTCCACACCCACGGCGCGAATTCCGTACCGTTGAGCAGCGGTCACCACGAACCGGCCATCGCCGCACCCCAGGTCATACAGGACGTCGCCCGGTTTGACCTCGGCCAGCTCCAACATCCGGTCCACTACCGGTTGCGGCGTGGGCACGTACACGACGTCCGGCGGGTTGGGCGGCTGGGTGCCGGTGAGGCGGAACCACAAAGACTCAAGGTGGGTCGGGCGCTCGTCGCCTTCGAGGGTGGGGGGCTGCGGCAGGATCAACAGGGTCGCCCCCGCGACCAGCATCACGGCCACCAACCAGACCAGGCGCCGAACGCGCGGGCGCCGCGAGCCTGTTTCCGCCGGAATCATGAGACCACGATGCGCCGAGCTTCGGCCCCGCGGCAACTCCGGAAAACCCGATCGCCTCGCCGGCTGAGCTGCGCGCGGTCAGGCGCCATCATCGGCTCCCTCACCCCGCGCATCCGCTGACACCCGCTCCCCCCTCGCGGGCGGCGAGCGAACCCGCGCTCCGGCGGCCGCAAGGGCCGGGCGTCAAGCCGGGTACCGGCCCGCTTCCAGCGCGGCGTCGTACATCGCCACAACGTTTTCGGGCGGCACATCGGCGCTTTCGGTGATGTTGTGGCTTCCGCGCAGCGCG
>CAYNCT010000013.1:35181-40371 GCA_964396005.1 uncultured Verrucomicrobiota bacterium
TTTTCGGGCGGCACATCGGCGAGGATGTTGTGGACCTGCTGGAACACATAGCCGCCGCCCGGTTTCCACACCGTCAGCAGATCCCGGACGTTTTGCCGGACCTCCTCGGGTTGCCCGTGGCCCAGGGTGTGTCGCGTGTCGCAGCCGCCGCCCCAAAAGGTGAGGTGCGCGCCGAACTCGCGCTTGAGTTCGGCCGGTGCCATGCCGCGACACGTGATTTGCACCGGGTTAATGGCGTCCAGCCCCGCCTCGATCAGCCCTGGCAGCAGCTCCCGGACGCCGCCGCAGCAATGCAGCATAATCTTGAGGTGCGGCGCCAGCTCGCGGACCCGCCGCCACATCCGTTGCTGGCGCGGAAAAAAGAACTCCCGGTACATCCGGGGCGACACCTGCGGGCCGTTCTGCATCCCGAGATCGTCCCCGAACAGGATAATGTCCAGGTGCGGCCCGGCAGCGGCGAGGAAGCGCTCGAGGTTGGCCAGGTGCAACTCCACCGCGCAGTCGAGGAATTCGTGGGCGCGTTCGGGATTGCCGGCCAACAACAGGAAAAAGTTGTCGTTGCGGTACAGGAACTGCCCCAACTCGATGAGGCTTCCGCCGAACAAGCCGATGATGGCCCGGTCCGTTTCCGACCGCAGACGGCGGGCACCCTCTGCCAGCGTGCGCGCGCCGTCCGGGCCGGCCGCCAGCGGACCGGGCGGGGAAGCGACCGCCGTCCACATACACTCCGCGAGCGCCTCGCTCAACCGGCTCAAATCGTCGTGCTCCGCGAAGGGCCACCAGGTTTGCTCGAAGTAAAGGACGCCGGCGGGCATCTGCGCCAGGACGCGTCCGGTGGCCGAGAGGATTTCCCAGCGCCCCTCCACCTGGCGAAGCCGCACCCACGCCGGCATCAGACAGGGCGAGCCGTCCGGCAGCGTCCATTCCTGCCAATCGCGATCCTCACGCGCGAAGGCCCGGCCCAGTTCGACCGTGTCCACGTGGAAGCGGTCGAGCACGTCGTCGTCCACGATGGCCAGTTGCTGCACCGGGTCGTACACCCGAATGGGGCGCTCCGGCAGGCCGAGATGTTGTCGCAGCCGGCGGTAGGCGATGGCGGCCATGCCGGAGGAGCGGTGGCCGGAAAGGTCAATCGGCACGCGATCCGGCTCGTGGTGGTTCAGGGCGCAAAGGACTCGTTCCCGGGAAGTCATGGAGTGAATTCGCTGCCGGTGGGCATAACAGGTTGCCCCTCGCCGTCAAGGCACCGCGCCGCGTGCTCGCCGGGCGCCCGGGCGCCGGCGGAGTCCCGCCGCACCAACGGTCCACTTGCATCCCGCGCCCCCCCCGGCGGCGCGCCAGTGGCCTCGCTCCAGCAACGGGCCATGCTATCCCCCGAGCGCCCCGTGGTCGCCAAGTGCGGCCTTGAAGCAAGTGCAGGGGAACCCCGTCAGTTGCTCAATTCGGCCTCGAAGCGAACGTCTATGGAGCCGGAGGAGTCAAATCCGAGCTCATCCGCTTTCACCCAACCCACGACTCGTTTGGTCTGCGGGTTTACGGACTCGATTCCTCCGTCGAAACCTGACATTCGACCAGCGCTGACCTGATGGCTCTGCGCGGTTGTGATCGTCACCGAGGTAGGTCTGCCGTAGCCTGCACCGGCTCTCGGAAAGAATACTTCCGCATGATTCTTTCGGAAGAATGGCTCGCCAGGGCGAGTCGGTTCATCCAAGAGAATCACTGTCAGTCCCGGCTTTGCCGAGGCGTCGTCACGCCGGGCTAGGGCCCGCGCCAGGGAATATGATGCGCCTTGGTAACTCCATCCGCCTCCGGATCCGGTCGAACCAGCGCGACCGCCCGAGGTGGTCTCCCGAACAATCTCACCCCCCGGGAGGAAGAGTGTGCCGATTAGCAGCAGCAGTGGTAGCGGGGTCAACACTTTCAAGCGCGGGTCTTTCGACAAGCCATAGACGTACACCAAAAAGTAAAAGGGAACGAACAGAGTGAGAAGTCCCTGCAGCAGACTGGTCCGAAACGCACTGACCAGGATCGCCATCATCAACACCAGGCCGAACAGGACGAAGCCCCCTACGTATGCGAGTCCGAAGCCCGCGTTTACCCAGGCCAGCAAGAGAAGGATCAGGAACACCGCCAGCGCCTTCACAGCCATTCCCACGGGCCACGCCCGGGATCCAGCAGGACCAGCCCGCGGGCGCGCGGCATGCCCACCCAGGCCGAGGCGCTGCGCGGGACCTACCGCCCCGCGCGTCCCTGGCACTGGCAAAGAACGCGCGACCGGCGGCTCGTTGGCCTCTCCGGACGTGAGCCATGGCGGGCTTTGCGCCTCGCCGAGTTGCAAGCGCGGCAGGCCCGGCACCTGAACCGGGCCTGGGACAGTGAACGCCCCGTGGCACGTGGGGCAAGTAATCACCTGATTTCCCAGTTCTTCATGCACCTCGAAGTGTTGCCCGCAATTCGGGCAACCGCAGCGGATCATCCTCGGAGGTGCGTTCCCTGGGATCGGCACACCGACAAGGGCGTTCATAGAATCGTTCCTTTCTGTTCCCTGCGGGCAAGGACTTAAGAGGACGTTAGAGTAAAGTTCCACTTCCCGACTACGGTCTCAAGAAAAATCACGGCGGGTGCCTGCAGTTGGCGGGAGGGCGCACCATCCCGCGGATTGACAGCCGCCGGGCGCCCGGTGCATACCGGCGGCCGTGACGCGCCCATTCCAGATCATCTTCAACCCGACCAGCGCCGCCGAGCTGTCGCGTATGCCGAAGGAGCTGCAATTGGAGATCCTCGGCAACTTCCGCGGCCTGCCGCAGGAGGTGATGAGCACGGACCTTGAGCGCTTCGGCAAATTGAAGCGCGCCGGTAAGACGCTCCATCGCTTCCGGGTGGGCGATTACCGGGTGTATTTCGAGAAGCATGAGCTCGGGCTGGTGGTCCATCGCATCTTGAGCAAAAACTCCCTCAAAGACTTCCAGTTCCGCTCGAGCCTGCCGATGGCGGAGGACGACGCGCTGGCCGAGAACCCCAAGTTTTGGGAGATGATCGAAGCCGCCCGGGCCGGCGGCACGCGGTCGGCGGCGTAGCCCCGGGAGACCGGCGCGCTTCTATTTCTGTCCTCCGGCCGCCACGGAAAGCCGCTCCCGCCCGTTTCCCCGATTCCAGCGCAGCCCGCATGTCCGAGAACCCGTTCATCCCAACTGCGGCCCGGGCCGGGCGTTGGCGCCGGGCGCGGGAGTACGTGGATTTCGCCCGGGCATTTTTCCGCAATCCCGGCCGCGTGGGCGCGCTCTGTCCGAGCAGCCCCCGGCTGGCGGAGGCCATGCTGGCCGGAAGCGATCTCGGCGCCGCCGCCACGGTCGTGGAATTGGGCCCGGGCACCGGGGCCTTCACCCGGGCGATCCTCGCCCGGAAGGGCCGGCATACGAACTACCTGGGAATCGAGTTGGATCCCGGCGCCGTCCGCGCGCTCCGCTCGCGATTTCCGGGGCTCGACATCCACGAGGACTCTGCCAGCCGCCTAGGAGAATGCCTGCGCCAACGCGGCTGGCCGCACGCCGACTACATCATCTCCGGGCTGCCGTTCGCCAACATGCCCTCGGCGGTCCAGCGCCAGATTCTCGAAGCGGTGGTGGCCGCGTTGGCGCCGCGCGGCCGTTTCACGACCTTCGCCTATTTCGGTCCTCACCTGACCGTGAGGGGACGCAGCTTCCGGCGCCTGCTGACGGAACTGTTTGCCACCGTCGAGCTGAGTCGGCCGGTGCTCCGCAACGTGCCGCCCGCCTTCGTCTATCGCTGCTCACCGGGGACCAAAGCGTGAAGGGCGCGGCGGTTCGGCCCGCTCCGGGCGCGCCTTCGTCGCACCCGCGTGGGGCAAGCTTCAGCGCGACGCCGCGTCGAGCGCGTCGAGCACGATCCCGGGCGTCAGCACGGTCGGCAGCACGATGGGTTGGCTGCCGGGCTTCGCGGGGAAGATGACCACCGTGGGCACGGCGGCGCGGCCGTGGCGCTTGAGTTCCTCGGTGATGCGGGGATCGCGGTTGGTGTAATCCGCCCGCATGGCGATGCCGCCCATCTGCCGCAGCTTCGCGCGGACCGCCTCGACATCCAGCGCGAACTTCTTGTTCGATTTGCAGGTCAGGCACCATTTGGCGGTGAAATCCACCAGCACCGCCTGGCCGGCCGCGAGCGCCCGGGCGACCGCCTCCCGCGACCAAGGGTGCCACTCCAACCCCTCCGGACTATCCCGGATGATCTCCGGGTTGGTCGGGGTCAGCCGGGCTTCGCGCCAGCGGAGCTGGCCTTCGAGGAGGTAGAAATAGCCGCCCGCCACCAGCCCGGCACAGACCAACACGGCCGAGCCGCGGCGTCGCGCACCCCGTTGGACAAACTCGCCCCACACCCAGGCAGCCAACGCAATGACTCCGAGAAACAGGCCCAGCCAGAGCACGCCGCCTTCGCCGTAGGGCGGCGCCGCCACGTCGAACAACCAAATCGCCGTGGCCAGCATCGGGAAGCCCATCGCCACCTTGAAACGCCCCATCCACGTCCCGGGTTTCGGAATGAACCGCAGCCAGTCCGGTCGCCAGCTCAGCACCACATAGGGCGACGCCAGCCCCAACGCGGTGAACACAAAGACCAGCAGGATCACCCAGGCGCTCTTGAGCAGGAACGCGAAGCCGAGCGCCGCGGTCAGAAACGGGGCCGTGCAGGGCGTCGCCAGCGCCGTGGCCAGCACGCCATTGAAGAACGCTCCCGAGAAGCCGCTCCTGGACGCCAGTTTTGCCGCGCCGTCCATCGCCCGACCCGAAAGCCCGATCTCGAAAACGCCGAAGAGGTTCAGCGCCACCAGCACGACGACCACCAGGAGCGCCACGCGAAAGACCGGGCTTTGCATTTGCATGCCCCAGCTCGCATCCTCGCCGCCGCCCTGGACCACGATCACAGCCGCGGCCAGCGCGAGGAACGAGACCACCACGCCCAGGGTGTACATCCACCCCATCTGCCGGACGCGGGCCGGCTCTTCCTTGCTCTGCTGAACGAAGCCCAGAATCTTGAGCGCGATCACCGGCAGCACGCACGGCATCACGTTCAGGATCAGCCCGCCGAGGAACGCCAGGCCCAGCATTCCCACCAGAGCGCCGAAACTGAACCCGACGGAGATGGGTTGATTGTCGTGTTTGTAATGTGTGTCGATAG
>CAYNCT010000014.1:0-38406 GCA_964396005.1 uncultured Verrucomicrobiota bacterium
GCCGAGTTTTTCAGCGTGCCCCCGGCCGTCAGCAGCGTGCCGGACGTGCAGTTCGGCTGAGGCCGAAGGCTGCAGTAGGTCTTGGGTGGGGCGGCCAACTTGGCGGTTCTGGGCGGCAACTTGCCGCCCAGCCGTGCGTACAGCAGCCCGACACCCTTCAGTGGCAGCCCCTGCGTTCGACGGTCGGGCGAACGCCCGACCGATCGGACCAGTGACCCGTTCCACCCTGCTTTCAATTGAATCGTTCCGGCTGAGGCGGGCGCGCGGCGGCGCGACTGGATGGCGGCCCCGGAACCGCGGAGGCAACCGTGTGAGGTTCGATGGCTGGCCTCGGGCGTGCTACCATCGCCGGGGGAATGAACCGTAGCATCGCCCTTTCGATCGGCCTGAGCCTCGCCCTGATCGCATGGTGGCTGGCGCCGGAACGGCCGCGCATCACGGCTGCCACGAGTCCGTCTCGAGAAACGGCGGCGGAGGTCGCGCCGGGAATTGCCGCGACCGCTGGCGCGGCGATCGCGTTCCCAGAAGAATCCCCCGGCGTGGCGCCGGGCGGCGCCGGCCCTTCGCTCACGCGGGCGCTTTCGCTGGCGCCTCCGCCGCCGGCTGACCCGGTGCGAGAAACGGCGTTTGCCGATTTCGCGTCGTGGGTGGCGGCTTATCAAAGCGCCCGGCAGACCTCGCGCCCGGAAGACTTGGCCCGGCTGGAGGAGGAGGGCGCGCGGCTGGCGAAGATCCGTCGCGACCAAATGGAGGATGTGCTTGAGGGCAATCCGCAGCGCGCCCTGGAGCTGGCGGTGGACGATACGGTGTTGGCGGCGCTGCCGCCGTCCGTCGCGGAGTGGCTGGAAACACCAGTGCGGGGTCGGGGCGATCTCGAGGTGCTGGCCGCGCTGTATGAGCCGGGCCAACGGGCCACGGGTCCGGCCACGTGGCGGGAAGCGAAATTGGATGGCGTTCGCTGCCGGGCTTTCGTTTTCGGAGAGCGGCTTGGCGATGTGACGCTGCGAGGCATTCCGCTGGTGGGTGTTGCTTTGGGTGACCGCCTGGCCGTCGCCGAGTTTAGCACCCGACGGCTCGCCGATTTCCCGGTGCCGCGCGCACCGGCGGCCTGCGTTACCTGCACCGCGTCGTCGCCGCCTGCGACCGCAGCCGGGGAGATGATCCTCCTGGACACGGAGACGGGGCCGGTAGCGGCGTGCTGTGAGGAGCACGCGGCGGCATTTGCGGAAGCCGCCGAGGCCGACTTGACCGCGGCCCGCAACGTCGCGCTCGCGTCGTCGGCGGCGACCGGTCAGAAACGACTGATCCTCATCCGCGTGGATTTCGCGGACCTCCCGGGCGCGCCGTTCACCGACGCGCAGGGGACGAATGTCGTGAAGGGGATTCACCAGTTCTATTTCGAATCGTCGTACGGGCGCGCGGGATTTCGGCTGGTGGGGGAGGGATCGGCGATCACCCCGACCTTTCGCCTGGCGCAAACAGCCGCCTACTATGGCTCGGTGGACGCCGCGGAGTTGCGCACGGCCGCCCGCGACGCGGCGAGCGCCGGCGGCTACAACCTCGCCAGCTTCGACTACGATCTGATCTGCTTTGGCCGGGTGCCGGGTTTCCAGTGGGCGGGGTTGGGCTACGTGGGCGCGCCGGGGGCGTGGATTCGCGCCAGCTTCGACGGGCCGGGGGTGAGCGCGCACGAACTGGGCCACAACTTTGGTTTGCCGCACGCCAATTTCTGGGACACCGCTGGTGAAAGTGTGATCGGCGCGGGCACGACGGTCGAGTACGGCGACAGTTTTGACACCATGGGATCGGCCACGGCGGGCCGCCGTCATTTCAATGCCCGTTTCAAGCGCCTGCTCAACTGGCTGACAACCGCCGAGATCATCAACGTCACCACCAACGGCGTGCACCGGCTCTACGCCCACGATCTGGCTGACGCCCGGGGTGTGCGGGGACTTTCGGTCCGCAAGAATGCCGGCACCAACTACTGGCTCGAGTTCCGTCAGCAGTTCACGGACAACCCGTGGGCGATGAACGGGGTGGGATTGCGCTGGGCGGGCAATGGCGCCCAGGCCACGCGGTTGCTGGACCTCACCCCCGGCTCTCCCCGCGACCGGGAGGATTCGCCGCTGGTCGTGGGCCGCACCTTCTCGGACTTCGCGGCCGGGCTGCACTTTACGCCGCTGGCGCTGGGCGACGATGGCCACCCTTACGTGGAAGTTGCGGTCAATCGGGGAACCTTCACCAACCTCGCCCCGCCGCGGATCGCGCTGGCGGCCTCGCAAACCAATGTCGCGGTGCGGACGCCGGTAACCTTCATCGCCACGGCCGACGAACCCCAAGGCGGACTCCTGGCGTATCACTGGGACTTCGGGGACAACAGCCTCGGGGATAATCAGCTCAACCAGACGCATTCGTGGAACTCCGCCGGTTATTATCGGGTGCGTTGCACGGCCTCGAACCTCCGCGGAGGCACGGCCTCGGCTTCGGCGCTCGTCCGGGTGGGCAGTCCCGGCACGTACACGCTGGCGGGCCGGGTCTGGGCCGACCGCGAGCCGGTGAGCGACGTGCGGGTGTCCACTTCGGGGGGCCTCAGCGGTCTGTCGGACAGCGACGGGCGGTATGTGATCACCGGCGTGCCGCGCGGCAGTGTGACCCTCACAGCGCATTGGGAGGGTCCCGGCGTGCTGCAAGCGGCCTTCGCCAATCCGGTGAACGTAACCGGCCACCTCACCGGGCTGGATTTCGAGGTCGTCCCCGCCAGCGAGGCGGAAGACCTGACGCTGGTGCCCGCCGGCGCCCGCTGGCGGTTCCTGGATGACGGTTCGGATCAAGGGCTGGCGTGGCGTGGTAACGCCTTTGACGACAGCGGTTGGGAAGAAGGCAACGCGCGGTTGGGCTACGGCGACAACGGGATCGTGACGACGGTCCGTTTCGGCAGCGACCTCAACAACCGGCACATCACCACCTACTTCCGCCATGCCTTCAACGTGGCCAATCCGTCCGAACTGGGCACGGTCACGCTCGGGCTGCTGCGCGATGACGGTGCGGTGGTGTATCTCAACGGCCGCGAGGTCTTCCGCAGCAACCTGCCCGGTGGTCCGCCCGATTACCGCACCTTGGCGGCCAGCACGGTGAGTGGTGCCGACGAGACGACCTTCTACGAAACGGAAATTGCCGCTTCCAACTTCCGCTCCGGACGCAATGTGCTGGCAGTCGAGGTCCATCAAGTTTCGCCCTCGAGTTCGGATCTCGCGTTCGATTTGCGGCTGACCTCCGCCAGGCCGGTGACCCTGCCGCCGCCGCGTCTGGATGCCCGGATCGCCGCCGGCGGCCTGCGGCTGACGTGGGGCACGGGGTTTGGGGGCTGGACGGTGGAAAGCAGTCCGGCGGTTGCCGGCGCGGCCTGGACCCGGATCGCGGAGACGGCCGTGCGGGAAAGCGAGGGCTGGGTGGTGGATCTTCCGTTCCCAAGCGCGCCGCGCTTCTACCGGCTCGTTCGACCGTGACCGGCGCGGGGCGTAAGACATCCGGATGGCAACGTATCGCGGTGTTGGCGACGGCCGCGGCGGCGAGCCGCGCCTTTTTACTTTCCCGGGCGGGGCGCTCTTCTAACCTCCGGCCCGAAGCGCTATGGCAAAAGACACGACCTACAAATTCTGTTTCGGCCCCTGGAACCTAAGTGAAGGCCAGGACCCCTACGGCCCGCCCACCCGCCCCGTCCAGTCCTTTGACTGGAAGCTGGAACAACTCAAGAAGCTCGGCTTCGACGCGATGATGTTTCACGACGACGACGCTGTGCCGGACATTGACAACAAATCCGACGCCCAGTTGAAGGCCGAGGCGAAGGCGTTGAAGAAGAAACTCGACGACGGCGGGATCGTCGCCGAGATCGTCGCGCCCCGGCTCTGGTTCGATCCGCGCACGGTGGACGGCGCCTATACCAGCAACGACCCCAGGTGCCGCAAGTACGCCATCGAGCGCTCGCTGCGTTGCATTGACGTGGCCCGTTACCTGGACTGCGACCTGATCGTGCTGTGGCTCGCCCGCGAAGGATCGTACATACGCGAAAGAAATAACGCCCGCCAGTGCGTTGACTACCTGTTCGAGTCGTTGGACCTGATGCTCGCCCATGACAAGAAGATCCGCATCGCCATCGAGCCCAAGCCCAACGAGCCGATGGACCTGGCGTACGTGCCGACCATCGGGCACGCCCTGGCCCTGGCCAACCAGACGAGCGATCCGAAGCGGGTCGGCTGCCTGATCGAATCCGCCCACGCCATTCTCGCCGGTCTGGATCCGGCGGACGAAATTGATTTCGCCTGCTCGTTTGGGAAGCTGTGGTCGCTGCACCTCAACGACCAGAACGGGCTGAAGTTCGACCAGGACAAGCCCTTCGGCTCGGCCAATCTGCGCGTGGCCTTCAACCAGGTCCGCGCCCTGGAGCGCAACGGGTACGGGAAGCGGGGCGAGTACGTGGCCTTCGATGTCCATCCGTTCCGCCCCACCAAGGTGGAGCACTGGACCGCCCACCTCGAGAACAGCCGGCGGACGTTCCTGCGACTGGTCGAGAAGGCGCGCACCTACCCGGAAGCCGAGGCGCGGAAACTGATCGCGGACCGCAACTACGCGGCGCTGGATCAACTCGTCCTCGAGCACCTGATGGGCCGGTAGTCTGCCTGCCGCGCGCGGTGTTGCTTCGGGGCATCGGTCCCTTCCGGGCCGGTGCCCCGTTCGTTTTTTTGGGGTGCGCCAGCGAAAGCGCCGGACGCGCTTCGGATGGCGGGCGGGAACCTCTCGGCCCGGCGCGTCGCCGGCGCGACTGGTTCGGGAGGTTCCCGGAAATCGCAGTTGCCCGGCGGGTGGCGCGTGGCTTAATCCCGCCGATGCGCATCGTCGGCATCATCCCAGCGCGGTTCGCTTCGACCCGTTTCCCGGGCAAACCGCTCCACCCCATCGCCGGCAAACCCCTCGTCCAGCATGTCGTCGAACGTTGTCGCCGCGCCGCCGCCCTCGCCGAGGTGATCGTCGCCACCGACGACGAGCGCATCGCGGCCGCGGCCCGGGAGTTTTGCCGCGTGGAAATGACCTCGGCCGCGCACCCCAGCGGCACGGACCGCATCGCCGAGGTGATGCGCCGCCTCGAGGCGGACGCGGCGGTGAACATCCAGGGTGACGAGCCGATGATGGACCCGGCCGTGGTGGATGCCGTGGCCGGCGCGCTCGCCGGGGCGGAGATGTCCACCGCAGCGACGCCGATCCGGAATGTCGCGGACTATGACAATCCGAACGTCGTGAAAGTCGTTGTCAGCCTTTCCGGCCGCGCCCTATATTTCTCGCGGCGCACGATTCCGTACCTGCGTGACGCCGCCAGTCGTTCGGTGAGTGAACAACTGGCGGCGTTTCCTTTTTTGAAGCACCTCGGGATTTACGGTTACCGGCGGGAAGCACTTCTGCGGCTGGTGAACTGCCCGGTCTCCGCGCTGGAACAGGCGGAACGGCTCGAGCAGTTGCGGGCGCTGGAAAACGGGATGGGCATCGCCGTGGTGCGCGTGGACCACGAGAGCGTGGGCGTGGATGTGCCGCCGGACGTGGAGCGGGTGCTGGCGTTGCTGGAACGGTAGGCGGTGGGCGGACGGCAGGGTGGGGCGGCTCGCATGAAGACGATGAAGTACATTTTTGTGACGGGTGGGGTGGTGAGTTCGCTGGGCAAGGGGCTTACGGCGGCGTCCTTGGGAACCCTCCTCGAGAACCGCGGCCTCAAGGTCTGCCTCCAGAAGTTCGACCCCTACCTCAACGTGGACCCGGGCACGATGAACCCGTACCAGCACGGCGAGGTGTACGTGCTGGATGACGGCGCCGAAACGGACCTGGATCTCGGGCACTACGAACGCTTCACAAGCACCAAGCTCACGCGGAAGAACAACCTGACCAGCGGCCAGGTTTATGCCCGCGTGCTCGAGCGGGAACGGCGCGGCGATTACCTCGGCAAGACCGTCCAAGTGATCCCGCACGTCACCGACGAGATCAAGGCGCGCATCGTCGAGTTGGGCGAACTGACCAGGCCCGATGTCCTCATCACCGAGATCGGCGGCACCACCGGCGACATCGAAGGGCTGCCGTTCCTCGAGGCCATTCGCGAGTTCGCCCTCGAGGTGGGCTACAACAACGCGATCTTCATCCACGTCACCTACGTGCCGTTCATCAAGGCCGCCGGCGAGCTCAAGACCAAGCCCACCCAGCAGTCCGTCGCCAAGCTCCGGGAAATCGGCATCACGCCGCACATCCTTGTGTGCCGGACCGAGAAGCCCCTCGGCAAGGAGTTGCGGGAAAAGATCTCGCTCTTCTGCAACGTGCCGTACGAGGGGGTCATCGAGGAAAAGGACGTGGACCATACCATTTACGAGGTGCCCCTGATGCTGCAGCGGGAACGCATGGATGATCTGGTCTGCCGGCTGCTCCGGTTGGAAACGGCCCCGGTCAACATGGCTCACTGGCAGGACATTATCCGCCGGCTGGTGGCCCCGCAGCACCGGGTGCGCATCGGCGTCGTGGGCAAGTACATCGGGCTGCCGGACGCCTATAAATCCGTGTACGAGGCTACGACGCACGGCGGCATCGCCAACGATTGCGGCATCGAGTTCGAGCGCATCGAGGCCGAGAGCCTGCCGAAGGAGGGCGCAGACAAGCTGCTCGCCAACCTGGGCGGCATCCTCGTGCCCGGCGGGTTTGGCGACCGGGGCGTCGAGGGCAAAATCCTGGCCGCCCGTTACGCCCGCGAGCGCGGCGTGCCGTACCTCGGCCTTTGCCTTGGGATGCAGGTGGCGACCATTGAGTTTGCCCGCTACGTGCTGGGCCTCGAGGGCGCCCACTCCACCGAATTCGACAAGTCCTCACCGCACCCGGTGATTGCTCTGCTCGAGGAGCAGCGGGAAGTGACCCACAAAGGAGGCACCATGCGGTTGGGCGCTCAGGAGGTGCAGCTCAAGACCGGTTCTCGGGCGGCGCGGCTGTACGGGGCGTTCTCGGCCAACGAACGCCACCGCCATCGGTACGAATTCAACAACCGTTACCGCGCCCAATTTGAGGCCGCCGGTTTCGTCTTCAGCGGCACTTCGCCCGACGGCGAACTCGTTGAACTCATCGAGCTGCGCGACCACCCGTTCTTCATGGCCTGCCAGTTCCACCCCGAGTTCCTGAGCAAGCCGGACCAGCCCCACCCGTTGTTCCGCGGCTTCATCGCCGCCGCTCATCACTACGCCCATCAACGCGAGATCGGTCTGACCTGAACCCGCTGGCGACGCAGACACCCGGTTCACACCCTTGGCCCCACCGCGTCGCCGGGCGGGCGTTTTCAGTTGCCGGGGCGCCCGCCCGCCGCTACTCCGAGGGCGCATGAATCACGACCTCGCCGAGCCGACTCTGGCTGACACATCGGCCCTCCTCCTGACGGGCGAACCGCCCGAACTGGGACGCGGTCCGCGCCCGGATGTCAGGAGCGTCGCGGAGCTCGACGCGGTGCTGGCAGCTCTTCCCGCCGGGCCGACCGCCCGGCGCGCCACGTTGCGCGCCCTCATCCTCCTCTGGCACGACCACTGGGACGCGGCGCACGCCATGGTTCAGGACCTGCCGGACGCGGACGCCGCCTACGTCCACGGCATCGTCCACCGGCGGGAGCCGGATTACTGGAACGCCAAGTACTGGTTCCGGCGCGTGACCGCGCACCCGATCTGGCCCGAGTTGGCGGGCGAAGCCCGTGCCCGGCGCGAGGCCACGCCGGAGTTCAAGCCGTTTGACCTCGGCGGTTCGCCGGGCCGCTGGGAACCGCTCACCTTTGTGGACTTCTGCGAAGCCGCCGCGCGCTGGCCCATCACCGACCCCCGCCATCGTTTTGCCCGCGAACTCCAGGCTGCCGAGTTTCGCTTCCTGGCGCGCCACCTGTCAGGGCGCTGACCCGCCGGTCTCACGCGGTCGCGCGCAACTTCTCGAGCCGCTGCAGCACCTCCTGGGCGAGCACTTCGTAGGCGGAGGCACCGGCGCTGTAGGGGTCGTACTGGATGATCGGCTGTCCGAAGCTCGGAGCTTCCGCCAGGCGCGTGGTGCGCGGGATCACCGTTTCGAAGACCGCGTCGCCGAAATGCTCCCGCACCTCGCTGACCACCTGCGGCGAGAGCCGGGTGCGCCCGTCGAACATCGTCATGAGCACCCCGAGCAACTGGAGATGCGGATTCGTGCCGGCCTCGCGCAACTGCTGCAGCAGCCGGGTGATCATGGAAATCCCCTCCAACGCGTAGTACTCGCACTGCAACGGCACCAGCAGGTAATCGGCCGCCGTGAAAGCATTGAGCGTGAGGATTCCCAGCGACGGCGGGCAATCCACCAGCAGCAACTCAAACTGTTCCGAGGCCCGCACCGGCGACAGGGCCCGGGCGAGGCGCACGAGGTGATCCGGTAGTCGCGCGAGCTCGACATCCGCGCCGCACAGATCCAATTCGCTGGGAATCAGCGCCAGATTCTCGCGTCCGGTGGGCTTGATGCGCGTTGCCAACGCCTCCTCGCCCAGCAGCGCGCGGTAGGCGGAGCCGCCTTCCGATTTTTCGCAGCCCAGACCGCTGGTGGCGTTCCCCTGGGGATCCAGATCCAGCAGCAAGACGCGCCGGCCGAGATCTGCGAGGCACGCCGCCAGGTTCACCGCGGTGGTGGTTTTGCCCACGCCGCCCTTCTGATTGGCGACGGCGATCACTTTGGTTGACACGCCCCGATTCAAGCCGCGGTCCGGCCGGCCAGCAAGGCTTTCACCGCCCGGCCCGCGCGAGGCAACGGTCTTGCGGACGGACGCTCGCCTGCCAGGGCGCGGCGATACAGCGTGGTCGCGCGGCAGCACCGGCGGACAGCCCGCTCTGCCGGCGTGAAGCGCCGGCGCTGTGGACCGCAACCCGGAGCGCCGGACCGAAGCTTCACTTCAGCCAGGGGGCCAGCCACTCGGCGTTCACTGCGGAAAGCCAGCGACGGGTGTTGTCGGGGCCGAGCAGCAGCGCCATCACGAAGGCGAGGGCGAACGGAGCGGAGAGCACGAGCAGGGCAGCGCTGGTCCACAGGACTCCCCGTCGCGAGAGGGCGGGGGTTTCGTCGGCGGCGGCATCCGGGTGGCCCAACGCGGCCGGGTGGTAGTGGAACCGGCGGCGTTTGTGGCGAAAAGGGCGACGATGTTGCATGGCCTCAAGGCGCGTGCCGGGATCTCGCGTCACCGGGATGGGCGTCAACCAATCTTCGGTAGTTCCCAGGGTTTGCGGTACTCGTAATGGTGCTGCTTGGCTTTGACGGGCTCGCCCAGGATCTGTTCTTTGGCCGGGTCCCACTTGATCGTGCGCCCTTCGAGGATTGCGATGTTGCCCAAGTGGCAGACCGTGGCAGACCGGTGTCCGATGGTGACGTCGCAGATGGGCGGTTTGCGGCTCTTGATGGCGTCGAGCCAGTTCTGGTGGTGGTCGCGGCTGACTTCGAGATGGACCTCGTCCGCACCGAGCGGTTCTTCGAGGACACCTTTAACGGTGCTCTCGAGCCGGCCGCGGTCCACGTAGATGATCCCGTCCTGGCCCTCGAAGGTGGTGCCGATGCGATGGCTGTTGCCGCAGACGACGGTGACGCCGTTGGCATACTTGTAGGTGACTTCAAACCATTGCGGCGTTTCGTAGAGCCCCTCCCGATTGAACTCGGCGCGGCCGCTGATCTCGGTGGGACCGCTCTGGTCCATGTTCAGCGCCCACTGGGTGATGTCCAGATGGTGCGCGCCCCAATTGGTCATCTGGCCGCCGGAATAATCCCAGAAGAAGCGGAACAAGTAATGAACGCGGTTCACGTTGTAGGGGCGCCAAGGCGCGGGACCCAGCCACATCTCATAATCCAGCTCCGGCGGTGGCGCGCTGTCCGGCACGCGCGGCGGCTTGGCGCGGTCCAGGTAGTTCACCCCCGGCAATCCCACCCGCACCGTGCGAATCTCGCCGATGCGCTCGGAGCGGACGTATTCGGCCGCGCGCCGAAACTTTTCATCCGGCCAGGACCGTTGCTGGCTGCCGTTTTGAATGATGCGCTTGTAATACTGGGCGGCCTTCACCATCGCCTGGCCCTCGACGATGGTCAGGGTCATGGGCTTCTCGACATAGACGTCTTTGCCCGCCATGCAGGCATGGATCGCGGGCAGGGCGTGCCAGTGATCGGGGGTGCCAAGGAGCACCGCGTCAATGGACTTGTCCTCGAGCAGCTTGCGGTAGTCGTAAAACACTTTCGCATCCACCCCGGTCTTGTCCTTGATCTCCTTCTGCGCCACCGCCGCGTGGCGCTTGTCCACGTCGCACACCGCGACAACGTGCTTGATCATCGAGCGGGCGTTCATGTTGCTGCGGCCCTGGCCGCCGGTGCCAATGATGCCGACCCGGACCAGTTCGCTGGGGTTCTCGCCCGTTTGGGCGCGAGTGCGGTTCAGGAAGAGGTTGGGGGCGACGGTGAGCGCGACCGCGCCGAGGCCGAGGTTCCGGCCGCGGCGCAGGAATTCGCGTCGGGGAAGCGGTGACGTGCTGTTCATACAGCGGTTATCGGCCTTTCGGCGGACAGTGTCAACGAGGCGGGAGACGGATTCGGGAGCGGTTCGAGTCCGGGGCGGGGCGGCCAATTCCCTGGCGGGGTCAAGTGGATGAGAGAACAAGATCTGGCTGGTCGAGTCGGAGGTTGCCCCGGAGGCCTTTCAACCTCCAGACCTGCATGGCCACGCTCGCATCGCGCGACAGCCCCGGCCCGGACCGTGCGGCAGGCCGTCGCCCGAAGTGGTCGCCCGGTCACGAGCCTGCCGCACGGTGAACTCGACGCGGCCCGATGCCAGGCGGCCAAGGGGGTGACTGGGGACATCGAAAGCGGCGCAAGGTAACGCACCGTGAGGACGCCAGCCGGGTGCGCCGACCGCGGGCGATCCGGCTGCTGACGATGTGGCGGCGCCGCAGGCACAGCCTGTTCCGGGTATGACCCTCCAGGCAGAAAAGGCCCGCCAACCCGCCACCCACCCGAAAACCGAAGTCGGACTCACAGAAGGCAACGAAGCGAACGAAGGGTGAAGGGGCTTCCACCGGGATCGGACGGCCAGGAACAGTGCCTGGAGGAGAATCCCGTTCCCGTTGCTCCTTCGTTCCCTTCGTTGGCTTCTGCAAAACGAACTTGGGAGTTCGGGCTCATTTCTTCACCGATGACCGCCAAGCAGCTTCGCCCGGCCTTTCGTTGCCCACGGCCCGCCGCCCCAGCCTCGCTACTCTTTCGTGAATTGGCCGTGGAACCGATCCACGGTCCAAACTCCCGCTTGACACCCGCCGGCCATTTCCCAGATTCCCGCGCTCACGACTGCCAGGGACAGCGCTTCACCAATGCTTCGAAAGGCTGGCCCGAGCCCGGGATCGAGTGGTTCCGGGCTGTCACGGCAGCCAGCAAACCGCAGCCCTCGCGCTGCGAAGCAAACACAGCGACCTATGAACAAAACGACGACACCGATGCGCTGTCTGGCGGTGGGCCTCAGTGCCCTGGCCGGCAGCGTCCTGACCACGACGGCAGCCAATGCCGACGAGAATCCGACCGCTTGGAAATCCGCCGCAACCCTGGGCGCCACGGTCACCCGCGGTAACAGCGACACCGTGATGGCGGCCGGCGGCCTGAACACCTCGAAGAAGTGGGACAAGAACGAGCTGGGCTTCGGCGCCGGCTTCACCTACGGCGAGACCGAAGACGCGGTCACGGCGGCCACCGTCAACGGTTTCGGCCAGTACAACCGCCTCTTCACCGAGCGCTTTTACGGCTATGCCCGCCTGGACGCCCTGCACGACGACGTGGCGGACATTTCCTACCGCATCACCCTCGGCCCCGGCGCCGGCTACTACCTGCTCAAGAACGACAAGTTCACCCTCGCTGGCGAAGCCGGCGTGGGCTGGGTCTGGGAGCAACTGGCCGCGCAGAACGACGCTGGCGTTCGCTACTGGGATGACCGGGAGTACCTGACCGTGCGTCTCGGCGAGCGCTTCACCTGGCAAATCAGCAAGACCTCCAAGCTCTGGCAGTCGTTCGACTACAGTCCGAAAGTGGACGAGTGGGACGATTACGTCATTAACGCCGAGATCGGCATTGCCACTTTGATCACCAAGGGCCTCGACCTCCGGGTGGTGGCTCAGGACACCTACCGCAGCCGGCCCGCGTTCGGCAGCACGGAGAACGACTTCAAGTTGATCGCGGGCATCGGCTACACCTTCTGACCCGCGCAACCCTGGGGACCGCGGCAGTCACTGCCCGCCGTTCCACCGTTTCCGCCGGCCGGCGGCCTTCGGGCCGTCGGCCGGTCGCTTTTGGGTGAACGGCTTCCGTGCGCACCGCTGGGCGGCAAGTTGCCGACCAGGCCGGCAAAGTTGGCCGTTCCAACAAAACCTACCGCATCGTTCCCGCCGGGGGGGTCGCGGATCGCTCGGGAGGTGGTGGCACGTTTCCGCTCGTGGGCGCCGGCGAACGGTGGCTTTATTTGGCGAGGGCCGGGTAGCGACCGGATTCGCCCGCTAACCCGCCGTCAACGACCGCCACGCGCAGCCATGCACTCGTTTTACGACACCCACGCGCATCTTCACCATCGGCAATTCGCGGCGGACCTTGGCGCCGTGGTGCAACGAGCCCGGGAGGCGGGCGTCACCCGCATTATCAACGCCGGGACCGACCTGGAAACCAGCCGGGCGGCCGTCGCCCTGGCCGAGCAGCACGCGGAGATCTTCGCTGCCGTGGGCTGGCATCCCTGCGATGTGGCGGAGGCGCCGGATGATGTCCGGCCCGCACTGCGCGAACTGGCCGCGCACCCCAAGGTGGTCGCCATCGGCGAGACCGGCCTGGATTACTACCATCTGCCCAAGACGGACGACGGCGACGATCGTTTGGCGCGGCGGCTCAAGGCCCGGCAGGCGGCCGCCTTCCGCCAGCAACTCGAACTGGCGGCGGAGCTGGGGCTGCCCGTCGTGGTACATCAGCGCAACTCGATGGCCGACACGCTGGCGATCGCCGCAGAATTCGTCGGCCGCGCGCGCTGTCAGTTCCACTGTTTTGTGGATGATCCGGCAACGATGCGCCAGGTGCTGGCCCTCGGCGGCGTGGTGAGCTTCACGGGCATCCTTACGTTCAAGAACTCGGACCTGGTGCGTCAGAGCCTGGCGGCCGCGCCTCCGGGAAGCTTCCTGCTGGAGACCGATTCGCCTTATCTGGCGCCGCCGCCGCATCGTGGCCAACGCTGTGAACCTGCGTACGTGGCGTTGACGGCCGCCACCGCCACCGAGGTGCGCGGGTGCAGTCTGGCCGAACTCAGCGCCGTCACCTGCACCGCAGCGGAGCGGTTCTTTCCGAAACTCTCGCCGGAGCCGCGAGGCTGACCACGGCAGCGAGTGCTCGAAGGCGGTCCGGTTCCTGCGGACGCCGCGAACCGGCCGTCGCCCGACGGTGCTCCAGCCGCCGTGCGGGAATGCGGTCTTGCGCGGCGGCGGGGGTTGTGCGAAGGAGAACGCCAGTTCAGCATATTCATGAGCGCCAGCAGCCAGAGCGACGAGTCCCGCGCGTGGCGGGACCTGCCCCATCACGAGCCGCCGAAGCGGTCGGCGGCCGACCGGCTGGCGGATTTCCTCGAGATCTACGGCTGTTTCGATGAGGAGACCGCCCGGCAGGAGGCGCGCCGTTGCATTCAGTGTCCTGAGCCGCAGTGCGTCGCCATGTGTCCCTTCGGCAACCGCATCCCGGAGTGGTTGCTGCTGACCGCCGAGGGGCATTTCGTCGAAGCCGCCGCGCTCTGCGCCCGAACCAGCGTCCTGCCCGAAATTTGCGCCCGCCTGTGTCCGCAAGACTGTCTGTGCGAGGCGGGCTGCATCCTCGGTGAGAAGGCCGAGCCCGTGGCCATCGGCAGCATCGAGCGTTTTCTCAACGACTATGCGGTCCGGCACGGGCTGGAACCCGCACAACCCGCGCCCCGCAACGGCTTCAAGGTGGCCGTGCTCGGCTCCGGCCCGGCCGGTCTTTCCTGCGCAGACGAATTGGAGCGACGCGGCTATGCGGTGACCGTGTTTGAATCGCACAGCGCGCCGGGGGGGCTGCTGGTGAGCGGGATCCCCGGGTTCAAGCTGGACAGGTCGGTGGTGGCCCATCGCGTCGAGCGCCTGCGCCAACGGGGCGTGGAATTCTGCCTGGGGATCCGCCCCGGCACGGATTTGACGCTCGATGGCCTGCGGCACGAGTTCGACGCGGTGTTTCTGGCATTCGGCGCGCCCAGGGCCCGCCCGCTTGAGGTGCCCGGAGCGCAGTTGACCGGCGTGCTGTCCGCCCTGCCGTTTATCATCCGCCACAACACCGCCCTGCCGGTGGAGCTTCCGGAGGCCGAGGTCAAGGGCCGGAGGGTCGTGGTGTTGGGCGGGGGCGACACTGCCGTGGATTGCCTGCGCACGGCCCTGCGCGCGGGCGCGCGGGAGGCCGTCGGCATCTGCCGACGTGACCTGGCCGGTCTTCGGGCGAGTCGCCGCGAATACGAGAACGCGGTCGAAGAGGGCGCTCAATTCCGCTTTCTCACCGTGCCCGTGGAAGTGCTGGGCGACACTGAGGGGCGCGTCGTCGGGCTTCGTTGCGCGCGGGTCGAACTGATCACCGGACCCGACGGCGCCCCGACGCACCGCCCCGTTCCGGCCTCGGAGTACATCGAGCCGGCCGATCTGGTGGTGGTGGCTCTGGGCTTCGAGACCTCCCCCCTCGCGCACTGGAACGAACTGGGCGCGTTGACCCACGACGAGCGCGGCGCGCTGCGGGTGGACGAGCGGTTCATGACCAGCCTGCCCGGGGTCTTCGCCGGCAGCGATCTGGCGCGCGGCCCCGGCCTGGTGGTCCAGTCGGTTCGGGAGGCTCGCCGCGCTGCCAACGAAATCCACGCCTATCTTGCTCGCCGGCGAATCGAGGAAGAGTGTCCTGACCAGACGGACCACGTCACTTCGGGCTAAACCGGAGGCCGTGGCGGGCTATTGAAACCTCAACTGCCGGGCTCCGCTGCCGATGCGTCCGCTGCGCGCGCCCGCCCAAAACCAAACCGGCCGCGCGGAGGACCTCCACGCGGCCGGCGGTGTTTTTCGAGAGCCCGGTAAGCGCGCAACTACTCGTAGGTCAGCGTGACCTGGGTGCCCTGGACGGACACGGTCTTGAATCGCAAGGCTGCCCCGCCCACCAGCCGGTAGAAGCGCGTCGCGCCGCTGGCGGTCGTGGTGATGGTCTTGGTCGGTTGATTGACGACCGCGCCGGCGTCCTGGGCGTACGGTCCGGTCACTGCGCCGGCGGCTTGCAGGATTACCTCGGGCTGAGCGACCTCCCGGAACGCGCGGATGGCGCGCGGCTGCGCGGGGTCGTTCACCAGCAGGCGGTCACCGGTCGCCGGATCCACCGTGAACAGTTCCAGATGCGCGCCACCGCCGCGCTCGAACCACACCAAACGGAACGGATATAGCCCGGTTGCCTCGGCGATGACGTCGAAGGTGCCGTCGTACGTACCGGAGGTCTTCACCCCGAGCACCAGAGCGTTGGGATCGGTGAACGACGCGCCCGACCGCAGCTCGAAGCCGTCGTCGCTGGTGACCCCGAAGGTGTGCCGGCCGGCGGTCAATTCGAGATAGGCCAGGACTTCCATGGCGATGTCGTCGGTGTTGCCGAAGGGGTCAAGGCCCGGGAAGGTGGCGGCATCCTGAAAATTGCCGTCGGCGGGCGGTGGGTCGTCGGGGACGAGCCGCTGGGTGAAGTTGATGACCTGGGCGGTGGTGTTGGTGGTCAGGTCAATCGGGATCTGGGGCGGCGTGGCCAGTTGTTGCTCCGCCCGCGCGAGGCTGTTGGCCAGGGGCTGATTCTGGAGGGACTGGACGAGGCGCACCGAGAACCCCGGATCCCGCCCGGATCCGGGAGGCGCCGCGTTGGCCGCCTTCAAATAGGCGAAGGTGTAGGTCCATTCGTGGGTTTGAGTGAAGCCGGTTTGGTCGCGGAAGCTGACGCGGTTGGTGTGGACGCCCGCGAGGTCCGAGGGCGCGGGAGCGGTGTACGTGACCGTCACGCCGGGGAACGGATCAAGGTTGTTGGGCACCACCACCTCGTTGGCAACCGTGAGTGCCGACGTTGGAATCAACTGGCCATCCACGGTCAACTGAACGCTCGCGGGATCCACCGCCGTCTCGCGGTCCACGATGGCGACCTTGATCACCGCGGGAACGGTCCTCGTCACCCCGCCCGGGGGCGGTTGGAGTTCCAACACGGTGGCGCGCAGCGAACCCGCCGGTGGCGCCGACGAGACGAAGTTGTCGTAGGTGGCGTCCGCGAAGGAGGTCGGAGCCGTGAAGTTGCCGTCCCGGTTGAAGACGAAGAGGCCGCTGTGGCCGGCTTCATAGCCGATGACTCCCGTCCCGATGACGGACGCGATAGGGTTGAGCGTGTCCGGGAGTCGGAACACCTGGCCGAGGAAGTTGTTGTCGTATCCCGAAAACACCCAGCGATACGGACCTTCGCGCGGGTCGAGTGCCACGGCCAGTTCCGCGCGGGTGTTTTGTCCGCCCACGTCGGTGATTTCGTTGATCTGGAGATCCCCGTCGGCGACGTTGTAATTCATCACGTAGCCGTCAATGGTGGGGAAGCCGATCTCCGAGGCGCGCCCAAAGATGCCAAACGCCTGGTTGATGCCGGTGGCCCAGTTGAGCACATCAACGCCAATCACGAACCGGGTGTAGATCGGAGCAGTGTAGGAGATGGCCAGCGCGGGCGCCCCAACATCCACCAAGGGTGGCGGCGCGTAGATACGATACGCCCGTCCCCCGGCGCCGTCCGCCGGGAACGTGTACTGAGCCCCGTTGAGACCGAGGCCGCCGAGATCGAAATGCGTCCAGCCGGCGTCGTTGCCGTCGTTGAAGTCGTCGGTCTGCGCCTGCAAGCCGGTCGTCGCGGCCCCGGCAAGCCCCAGGGCGAGAGCGACGATCGCCGCCGTCCCCTGGCCGCGCCGAGTCGCCCGGTGAGTCGAGTAGGGAATGAATAGTCTCATACCGTGATTCAGTTTGGTTGGTTGAGTGTCGGGCTGAAGATGCCCGACCCGTGGCGGGGATCAATGAATTTCGACCGCGCCGGTGCGCGTGACGACCGGCTCGGGATCCCCGCGCGCCCGCGCTGGCCCGAAGCCAAACCGGCCGCGCGGAGCACCTCCACGCGGCCGGCGGTGACTTCAGGATTGCGGAGACGCGAAGCTACTCGTAGGTCAGCGTCACCAAGGTGCCCTGGACGGAAACGGTCTTGAATCGCAACTCTGCCCCGCCGACCAGCCGGTAGAAACGCGTCGCGCCGCTGGCGGTCGTGGTGATGGTCCTGGTTTGCTCGTTGATGGTGGCGGCGGGGTCATCCGCATAAGGCCCGGTCACTGCCTCGGCGGCCTGCAGTTTGAGCTGCGGCTGGAGGGCCGAGGTGAAGGCCCGGACCGCACCGGGCGCGTCGGCGTTAACGAGGGTGCGCTCGCCGCTGGTCCGGTTCACCGTGAACCACTCAACGTGGGCGTCGCCGCCCCGCTCGTACCACACCAGCCGGAAGGCGTACACCCCGGCCTGATGGACCACCACGTCGAAGACCTCATCCGCGGGGCCGCCATTGTGAAACTCCAGGGGCGGGGTGGCGGCGGTGGGCATGACGGCGGTTGCCAGCTTGTAGCCGTCGTCGCTGCGCACGCCGAAGCGCACGATGCCCGCGGGCAATTCGACGAAGGCAAGGGCTTCCATCGCGTAGTTGTCGGTGCCGAACTCCTCGGAGGCGCCGGGAATCTCGAGGTCGTCACCGAAATAGCCGGCGCTGCCGAACGGCGCGTTTTGGGAGAAGTTGATCACCGGCCGGGTCTGCGTGAGGTCATACGCCTTGGGAATGGACGAGTTGGCGGCCAATTGACTCTCGGCGCGCGACAGGCTGTTTTCCAGCAGACCACCCTCCGGCGGTGCCTGGACCACGCGAACGCGAAGGCCGCGTTCCGGACCGGGGCCGGCGTAGCGCGTGGCGGGGTCGAGCTCCAGATAGGTCACGGTGAAGCTCCAGTCGTTCGTCTGCTCGAACGCCTGATTGTCGGCGAAAATGATCCGCGCCGCTTGCGCCGCGCCCTTGGGCGGGAGCGTGGGGTACGCGTAGGTCACGGTCGCGCCGGTTGCGGTGGGCGTAACCACCGGCGTCACCTGCGTCCCATTGACGAGCAGGCGGACCGAGCCGGGATCAACCGCCGTGTCGCGATTCTGAATCACGACCTCGATCCGCGGCTCAACGGTCTGGGCCACCGCATTGTTGGCCGGCGACAAGGACGTGACCGTGGCTCGTTGGATGCCCGGATCAGCGACCGGAATGAAAGCCAGGTAGTTCTGCGTGCGTGAGCCGCCGGCACCATCGGGCGTCACCTGGCGCAGCCGCAACGTGGTCACACCGTTGAGGCGGAGAATGACTTTATTGAGCCCCGCGCCGTCGGTCAGCGGCGTGTTGCGGTACTTGTAGCCGTTCTGCGGCGCCAGGAACGACCCCAGGACCTGCGTGGTCTGCTCCGGCTGGGTGCGATCGCCGGTCACCAACTCGAGCACGCTTTCGGCGGTCGTGATGTTCACGACGGACTGGCGGAGGTACACCTCGTAGTTGCCCGGCGGGAACGTGCGCGTGAAGTTGAGCCATTCTCCCGCAGCAATGTCGCCCACCACGTAATCGTAAACGTCTGACTCCGCGCCCCCGGCGGCGGTGTACTTGGCCCGCACGTAGTCCAGTGAGCGGGCCATGCGGACGGGATCGAAGTTGCGCCAGGGTGAGTTGCCGCCGCTAGGGCCGGGGCGCGTGTCCTGGAAGTCCACGTCCCGCATCCCCTCCATGTTGCAATAGCTGTTGGGCCAGGGGCCCCAACCCTCCGCAATGGGAACCGGATTGTCGTAGTAACCACCCCCCTCGAAGTTGTAGTCCTCGATTTCGATCACCAGCGTGTTGGGGTCAAACGTGTCGAAATCCAGGGTTGCCGCGGTCTTGTCGCCGTCGGCGTCTTCGACCTCGATCAACGCGGTATAGTTCTGATTGGCCGCCAAGCCGCCGACGGAGGCGGTCAGCACATTGCCCGTGCCGGAGACCGTCAGCCCGTTGGCGACGGTGTAGCGGGTGCCATTGAGCACGATGGCCAATTTGTCGTTGGCCAGAGGCTTGTCGTCCGAGGCTTTGAACGAAATCCGCGTGCTCGCCGGCAGGAAATTGCGGAACTCCTCGGGCGCGATCTCCGTGATAACCGGTGGCAGATTGGCCGCTACTGGCGGTGCGGAGACAATCGCGTTGTCGTACCAGGCACGGTAGGGATTCTCGGGCGCCCCGGCGTCGAAATCCTGGTACAGGTACAGCGTGAAGTAGCCGCTGGTGAGGAACGGCGCCGCCGGGGTGTCCGTGCCGTTGCGCATCACGTCCGCCGCCGGCGTGTCCGCCACGGTCTTTTCCCAGATGACCGCGTTGTTGTCGTCCTTGTCCAGCACCTGACCCTGGATCACGACGCTTCCGCCCCGCGCGGTCAGTCGCAGCACCAGCGTGGTGTTGTCCTGCTTCAGGTTGGTGGCGTCATTGACAAAGTAGTTGCCGATGCCCTTGGTGATCAGGACGTCCGTGGTGGATTTGGCCAGACCGTAGCCCGCGAGGGTGCCGGGGGAGTTGGCCGTGGGAATGAACGCCAGCACCGCGAAGGAGTCCTTGCCGCCGCCCTCGATGATGTCCACCTGAAAGCTGATTTCGTCGCCGTCGCGGAGTTCAATGACGCGCGTCACCTTCTGGCTGGCGCTGAAGATGGGCCGTCCTGCCGGCGGCTGCTCGAAACGAAACTGGCCCCCCGTCTCGACCGGAATCCCAAAACCGGGCTGGAACGTGAAGTCCGTCCAACCCGTCTTCGTGTTGTCGTTAAAGTCGTCCAAGACCGTCGTGTCGGTGACGAATACCTCCGCATTGTCGTACCAGGTGCGGTAGGGGTTCTCCGGCGCGCCGGCGTCGAAATCCTGGTACAGGTACAGCGTGAAGTAGCCGCCGGTCAGGAAGGGTGCTGCCGGGGTGTCGGTGCCGTTGCGCATCACGTCCGCCGCCGGCGTGTCCACCACGGTCTGCTCCCAGATGACCGCGTTGTTATCGTCCTTGTCCAGGACTTGGCCGTGGATCACGACGCTGCCGTCCCGGGCCGTCAAGCGCAGCACCAGCGTGGTGTTGTCCTGCTTCAGGTTGGTGGCGTCATTGACAAAGTAGTTGCCGATGCCCTTGGTGATCAGGACGTCCGTGGTGGATTTGGCCAGACCGTAGCCCGCGAGGGTGCCGGGGGAGTTGGCCGTGGGAATGAACGCCAGCACCGCGAAGGAGTCCTTGGCGCCGCCCTGCGCTACGTCCACGCGAAATTCAATGGTCCGACCATCCTTGAGTTCGAACACCTCCGAGACCTTTTGACTGGCGCTGAAGATGGGCCGCCCCGCTGGCGGCTGCTCGAAACGGAACTGGCCGCCCGTCTCGGTCGGAATGCCGAAGCCGGCCTGGAAGGTGAAGTCGGTCCAGCCGGTCTTGGTGTTGTCGTTGAAATCATCCAGCACGCGCGCCGAGCCGAGCGAGGCGCCGAGAAACACCGCGACGGCGAGCATGGCCAGCCGGTTCAGCCGAGGAGTGAGTCGGAAGGTGATCATAGCAACGGAATGTTGTTTGGGTTCGTCCGGCGTTGCGCATCCCCGAGGCTGCGCAACGCCGGGTTCATGGTCACCTATGTTTTTGGGGCTCCAGGTCCAGTCAACGAAAATCCCTGCGATTGCCGCGCCGGTGCAGAAAGGCCTGATGATTGCCGCGGAAATCACCCGCCGGCAGGAGCGCCAGGCCGCGCTGGCGCGGGCCCGGGCCGAGATCGAAGCCCGCGCCCACGCCCGCCACGCCGCCCGAAGGGCCGAACAGGAAGCCAAACCGGCCCAGCGCGCCGTCCCCGGCGGACGCGAGGGTGGCGGAAGTGATGTGCCACCGGTTCAAGAGCACGACCGGGACGGCGCTTGACAAACTCCGGCAGCAAACCGTTAAGCCGTTGTCTGCCATCCGCCGCCTCGAGCCGGGTCCGGCAGGCGGCGAGGACAAATCTCGCGATGAGGTCAGGTTGGCCGAGGCTGCCGCGGTCGAAGCCCCCACTACCTCGCCGCTTTCGCGCGGGACGCCACGGGCGAATGAGTCCGCACTTGACCGCACGTCGGCCGCGGACGCGCAATTTCGGAATGTCGCAGATGCAACACACCCTGCTGCTGCTCAAACCGGATGCACTCGAGCGCGGCTTGTGCGGGGAGATTCTCCGGCGAATCGAGGCGAGCGGCCTGCGGGTCACCGGCATCCGCTGGGTGCGGTTCAGTGGGCCCCTCTTGAATCGCCACTACGCCGAGCTTCGCGTGAAACACCCGGTGATCTTCGCCCGTGCCCGCCGGTTTTTCCTCGGCAAGGAGGTGGTCGCGGTGCGGGTTTCCGGCGTGAACGCCATCGCCAAAGTTCGCGCGCTGACCGGCCCGACGGATTGCCTGGCCGCACCCGCCGGCACGATTCGCGGGGATTTGAGCAGTGACTCGGTGGCCACGGCCGATGCCGCCGACCGCAGCGTGCAGAATCTCGTCCATGCCTCGGACTCTCCGGCCTCCGCGCGCCGCGAATTAGGGCTGTGGTTTTCCGCCCGGACCGGCAACTGAGTTGCAATGCGCCGCGGCAGACGCCGTCTCGGGGCCGGCCAGAGGCCTACACTCGGCCGTACACGGACTCAACGATCCGTTTGAAACCGTTGTCGCCCACGTTGATGATTCGCATCTCACGACGGGCGTTTTCGGCGGAATCACTGGCGTGGGCGGCGTTGACCATGATGTTGGAGCCGAACTCGCGCCGAATCGAGCCGGCCGGAGCCTTGCTGGGATCGGTCGGTCCGAGCGCGTCCCGGATTTTGGCCACGGCACTGACGCCTTCGTACACGAGGGCGATGCATTTCTCGGAGCCCGGCTGGGTCATCTGTTCCGGGGGGCACTCGGCAGGCGAGCGGCCCGCCATAAAGCGGACGATATTCTCGAACTGATTCTCGCCAAACAACGGCCCCAGCACCTCCCCCAACTGGCGTTCCTCGCCGGGCGGAATCTTGAATCCCAGTTCCTTCTCCAGTGCTGCCCTGGCCTGGGCGGCTACCACGCCGTTCAACTTGGTGCGGAGGATCTCGCGCACCGGGCCATAGAACTCAATGGCTTCCGCCACGCTCATGCGGTGGACTTTGATGCCCACGATGAAGAGCCCCGTGCGCGAGAACAGGTCAATCATGTTGCCCGGACGACCGGACGGGAACCGGAAGTTGTCGGGTTTCAGGAGGACGAGCGTCCGTTCCGGCGTCTCGCCCGGCGGATAGGGGATGACATCGCCGAGAAGGCCGCCATCGCGGTCCGAGTAACGGGCCCAAATCTTGAGCTTGGTTTCGGCTTCCTCGATCGTTGGGGCGGCCAGGACCGCTGGCTCGAAATAGCGAACCTCCCCGGCGTCATCGAGCACCAGATCGCCGTACGTGTCCCGGATGGTTTCACCGCCGCGGCGCTCTTTGCTGAAGTTCCCGACCACCGTTCGGACCTTGTGGATCGCGTCTTCCCCGCGGAGCAAAAGCATCATGACCCGGTGGCGGCGGCCCGTCTTGGGATCAGGCGGGAAGTTCAGCCGCACGTAGTCCCGGATAAGCTCCTGGACCTGACGATCCTCGGGATGCTTCGCGGCCACCATAGCGTCGGAGTATTCGCGGGTGAGTTCCTGGCTGGGGGAAAACATGCGGGTGGCGACCAGTTCCAAGCCGGTTCGCGCCAGGAGCCGGGCGATGATGCCGCCCGTCCGGGACTTGTGCAGCGAATACGGGGTGATGATGGCGTAGGCGAGTTGGTCAGACATGGCGATGGAGCGGTTGGAGCGAGCTATCGGGTAGGTTCAATGGGCCGGGGCGGCGGGATCCGCCGGCGGGACGGCGGACTTGCCGCCCAGGATTTTGAACATGACCGTCCCGCAGGTGGGGCAACGGCCCTTGATGGCCTTCCGACCATTCTTCATAACCTCCTCTACGCCGTCGGAAATCTCCTTCTTTGATTTGCACTTCACGCAATAACCCTCGGGCATAACGAATCTCCTGATGGGGCGCCCAACGGCGCCGGTTGAAAAGCTCGCCAAGGTTACGGGCCGGGAAAACGGACCGTCAACTCGGAAAGGCAGCGTAATGGAGCGCACCCTTCCAGCGGTAAGCTTTTGGAAACCAACAGCTTCGGACGGGAAAAACCGTCAACCTTCCACGGGCAGCGTCCGGAGGGTGGTCTTGAGCACTTTGCCGGTGGCGTTCCGCGGCAGGGCCGGGACTTGGACGATGTGGCGGGGCACTTTGTAGTCGGCCAACCGCTCCCGCAGAAAGCGGTGGAGCGCGGCCGTGTCCAGCGGAACGCCGTCGTTGACCGCCACGAACGCCAGCGGTTGCTCGCCCTTGCGCGGGTCGGGCCGACCAATCACCGCGGCCTCGCGAATTCCCGGAAACTGGTAGATTACCTCTTCCACCTCCCGGGGATAGACATTGATGCCGTTGACCAGCAGCATGTCCTTCTTGCGATCGGTGATGTAAAAATAGCCGTCTTCGTCTTTCCGCCCGATGTCGCCGGTGTAGAGCCAGCCATCGCGGATGGTGCGCGCGGTTTCCTCCGGCTTCTGCCAGTAGCCCGCCATGACGTTTCCGCCGCGGACACAAACCTCGCCGGTCTCGCCAACCGGTAGCTCCTGGCCGTCTTCGTTCCGGATGCTGACCTCAACATCCGCGATCGGCAGCCCAATGGAGCCCGGTTTCTGGACGCCGTGGATCGGATTGAGCGAAACCACCGGGCTCGCCTCGCTCAACCCGTACCCCTCGATCAACGGGAAGGGGAAGCGGGCGGAGAACTCCTTCAACACCTCGACCGGCAGGGGGGCGGCCCCGGAAATGCAGAGGCGGAGGCAGAGATTCGGCGGCACCGGCGCGTGGGCGAGGGCCCGGAACAGTTGCGGAATCGCCGGCAGCACGGTGGCCTGGTGGCGGATGATCTCCTCGAAAATCGCTTTCGGCTGGTGCAAGGATTTGATCAGCACGATCGAACTGCCGACCAGCAACGGCAACAGCACGCACACGGTGAGCATAAAGCTGTGGAACATCGGCAGGAGCAGGGCAAACCGATCTACGTCCACGGCCTCGAGCACCTTTTTGCAGCTCGCGACGTTGTGCAGCAGATTGGCGTGGGTCAGCATCGCGCCCTTCGGGTGGCCCGTCGTGCCCGAGGTGTAGATGAGCACCGCCAGGTCGGAAGCGCTAACTTCGACCGGGGTGAAGTCGGCAGGCGCCACCGCGGGAAAATCCTCAACTCGTAGCACCCGGAGGCCCGGGCGCCCGGCCACTAGGCGGGTTAGCGCCTCGTTCACCGCCGCCTCGGAAATCAGCACGTCCACCCCGGCATCCCCGAGGATGAAATTGACCTCGTCCGGTTTCAGAAAGTTGTTGATCGGCACCGCCGTTGCCCCGGCCTGAAGAATGCCGAACAGCGCGGGGATGAATTGGGGGCAGTTGCGCAACCAAATGCCCACCCGGTCGCCCGGTTTGACCCCCTGGATCCGGCGCAGGATGGAGGCCACCGCTTTGGACTGCTCGAGAAGCTGGTGGAAGGTGAAGGTTTCCTCACCCCAGAAGACGGCGGTCTTCGCGGCGTGTAATTGCGCCGAGGCGGTGAACGCGGCAGCCAGACTGGTATTCATGGTTTTTGGGTTGCTGACGGGCGGAAGTGAAGCGTGACCGAGCGCGGCGTCAAGTGGCGCCGGGTCTCAGCCCCGGCCCGGACTCCCCCCGGTACCGCCAAGGGCCCGGTCGGGTCCGAGTCGCCGCCTATTTGCTTCCCGGCTTGACGGCCGGTGTCTCTGCCAGATCTGGCGGCAGTTGATCGGCGGGGAACGCCTCGACGTGCAGGCGGATGAGGCTAAACGTGGGGACACCAAACTGCACGGAGCCGTCCGAGCGGTCCACCAGCATCGCGACCCCCAGGACCTCGGCCTGTTGGGCGCGAACCAGGTCCATGGTTTCTCGCACCCGGCCGCCCTGGGTCACCACATCTTCCACCACCAGGACCCGCTCGCCGGGCTTGAGGCGGAACCCGCGGCGCAATACCAGCCGGCCTTCCTCCTTCTCGGCAAAGACGAAGCGGCTGCTCAATTGCCGCGCGACCTCCTGCCCGATGACCAAGCCGCCCATCGCCGGGGCCACCACCGTCTCCGCGCCCAGGTCGCGCACCCGACTCACCAGGGCCGCGCCGAAGCGTTCGACGACCGGCATGGATTGCAGCGCCAGCGCGCACTGAAAAAACTGCCGGCTGTGCAGGCCCGAACGCAGAATGAAATGCCCCTCCAGCAGGGCGCCAGTGTCGCGGAAGATTTGCAGGGCTTCCTGATTGGTCATGCCCGATGAAGGCCAATCGCCAACGGCCCGACAATCCTGAAATCACCCGGCGCCAGCCGGTTGCGGGCGAAACCACGCCGGAACATGGCGGTAGGTTTTGGGGGAACGGCCAACCTGGCCGTCCCCGGCGGCATCTTGCCGCCCAGCCGTGTGCATGGTCGCTGCCCCCCATTCAGTGGCACCCTCGGGCGTTCGACGGTCGGGCGGGGCGCCCGAGCGAACCGGCCAGAGGCCCGTGCCTGCCTGCCTTCAGTTGAATCGTTCCGGCTAAGCGGCCCGGGGCCGCCGCGACTCGCTCTCGCGAGCCGGCGGGCGTCACGAAACCGACCGGAACTCGCGCAGAGCATTTTGGATCAGCACGTACTCACTCACGTTTTCCATGGTCAGCAGCCCCACCAGCCGCCCGTCCGCGACCACGGGAATCGCGGGCACTTCGAGGGCTTTGCCGCGGGCGATCGAGTCTTCCAACGAATCGTCCGGGCGGAGCACGGGCAGGTCGCGTTTCATCACCTCGCGAACCGGCGTGGCGGGGCTGCCCTTGGCGAGGGCCGACACGAGGTCCGCGCGGGTGAGCACGCCCAGCAGGCGTCCCGCCTCGACAACCGGAAAGTCCGCCTGCGAGCCGGAGAGCACCAGGTCCACCGCCCGCGCGAGACTGTCGTCGGGCGCGAGCGAGCGAAAATCCGTCATCATGGCCCGCTCGACTGCCACCCCTGCGAGGGAACTGCGCATCTGCGCGAGGCTGGCTTCCTGCCCGGCGCCAATCCAGACAAACAGCGCGATCAGGACGAGCAGGGGGTTGATGAACAGACCAATAAAGCCAAACACCAGCGCGATACCCTGGCCCAGCAGGGCGGCGATGTTGGTCGCGCGCGCGTAATCCATCCGCATAGCGAGGAACGCGCGGAGGACGCGGCCTCCGTCCATGGGAAAAGCGGGCAGCAGGTTGAAGACGATCAGGATGAGATTGGCGGCGAGCAGGCGTTCGGCGAAATGGCCTTCGGTGGGACTGAGCCGCGCGAGCGGTTGCCAGTGTTGGCCGAGGGTCAGCCAGACGGCCAGCAGTCCGGCGATCACCACGTTCACGGCCGGCCCCGCGACGGCGATCCACAGCTCTTTGATCGGCTCCTTGGGAAGGCTTTCCAGGCGCGCCACGCCGCCGATCGGCAGGAGGGTGATGTCCCGCGTCCGGATACCGTAGCGCCGCGCGGTCAGGGCGTGCCCGTACTCGTGGAGCACCACGCAGAGGAACAGCGCGAGGAAAAACAAGAGGCCGTCCGCCACGCTGGCAAGGCTCCGGGTGGCGAACCAGTTCGCCAGCCCCAGAAAGCCGAGAATCATCAGGAACGTGACGTGTACGTACACGTCAATGCCCGCAAACCGGCCCACGCGAAACGACCATTTCATAGCGCCCTCCGTCGGCAACCCTCCCCCGCAGCCGCTCCGCGATCAATCCCGAAAAGCCCCCCCGGCGGCAACCGCCGCCATCCCCGGGCCGCTTAGCGCAGGGTCACCCATTCGCCGATCAACGCCACCGCCGTCGCCACGATCATCAAACCGGCGGGCATGAACTTCCTGGTCTTCGCCAGGCGGGCAGCGAAGACCGCCAGCAGCAAGCCCTGAACAGCCATGGCGGCATACAGGCCCGGTCGGCCCAGCGCGAAGACACACACCGCAATTATCGCCGCGGCGAGCAACGCGGTCACCAGCGACACTTTGCTGCCGGCCTTCCGGTAGCCCATCCAACCCCCTGCCACCAGCAACGCCAGATAGATTCCAACAATCACGAACATGGGGCGGAAAGTGGTCGAGACTGGCCCCCTTGCCAAGCGCCTTTCGGCCGCGGATCAAAACCGCACATCCACGCCGCCCCAGACCGAGTTGGCCCGGTAGCGGTCGGCAGCGTCGTTGCCGTCCGACTGCTCCCGCTCGAATTCGGCGAAGGCCCGCAGCCGCTTGACGAACTCCCACTCGGCGCGCAGCCCGGCGATCAGGGTCGCTTTGTGCCGGAGTTCGGGGTTGTCGAAGTTGGTCGTTTGCTGGTCGTAATCGTACCGGTTCAGCCGGACTCCCGCCTGGATTTCCCAACGGTCGCGGACGTAGCGCACCTGCACGGCTCCCAAGACGCGGGTGTAGTCGTAGTAGCCGGCCCCGCTGTCGTGATTCCGCTCGGCCCCCAGGCGCAGCAGCGTCCGCCACCGGCCAGCGGCGTCCCACTGTTGTCGCCAGCCGGCTTCCACCCGGTGGTACTGGTACGTGAGGGTGGTTCCGGGGAGGGGGACGCCGGTCGCGGTGGTTTCCTCCCGCGTGTCGTAGGGGCGCAAGTCAAACTCGTACCACGCCTCGAACGTGGCGCGCCACAGCGTTTGATAGCGCCAGGTCAGTCGGCCGCCGAAATCCTCGTGGTCGTCGAGGGGCTCCTCGTAGAATTGCCAACCTGCCAGGCCTTCCAGAACCAGGGACGTGGCCGGTCCGATCTGGCGCATTACTTTGGGTCGCAGGGTGATGTTGTGTCCGACGCCCTCTACGATCCCCAACTGGGGATCCTCGCTGGTCGAAGCGTCAAAGACCTGGTCGAAGTAAAAGTACTGGGCCGCAACGCCCGCTTTCCACGCCGCGCCCAGGGTCTGCTTGAACTCCAGGTTGGCGAAGACGCTCTGCTCCTGTTCGGCCTCGGGCGTGTCCAGATAGCGGCGAAAATCTCCGGTGACCAGAGCGCTGAACTCCGTGCCATCCACCGGGAGCCGCAGCACCAGGACATCCAGTCCGGCCAAGGCGAAGCCGCTGGCTGCGGGTTCCGCCGCGCTCAAGAGCACGTTGTCCTTGTAGCCGCCGCCGCCGCGGACGTTGACCGTGGCATCCCAGACGGGCAGCCGCAGCGGCGCGACGGACAACGGGTCGGGTTCCTCCTGCGAATGAACCCCGGCCGTCATCGCCAGTCCCAACGCCCAGCCCAGCGCGCGCATCATAAAAAATCAGGCGGCCCTCACGGACCGCCTGACTCTACCCTGTGAACACCCACTTAACCACCCAACGGCGCCAGCCCGGCTGGCGACTTTCCCTCACGCCTCTGCGCGGTTCAGCGCCCTTTGCGTTCGCGTTCCCGCTCCTTGGCCGCGTCCAGCATGCGTTGACGTTCCTCACGGAACTTCTCGCGCAGTTCCTGGAGGCGATCCTTGATCTCCTTGATCTTCTCCTTCTGCTGCTCGCGGAAGGCTTCGAGTCGGGCCTTCAGCTCTTCGCGGAGCTTTTCTCGATCCTCTTTCGCCGCATCGCGAAACTGCTTCATCAGGGCGGCCTGCTCTTCCGCGAACTGCTTGGCCGCAGCCTTGGCCTCTTCGATCTTCTCTTTCAGATCGTCCGGGAGGGCGGGCATGGGCCGATCCGGGTGCTGCTTCGCCCATTGGTCGCGGATTTGTTTGACCACTTGGTCGAAGTCCGGCCCCCGGTTTTCCTGTCCTGCCGCCCAGCCACTCCAGGCCGCCAGCACCGTCGCCAGCGCGCCTGCCATCAGATAACGTGTCATGCTCATACTTCCCAATTTGCTGTTTTTTCGCACGGTGTCGTTCCTCGGTCCGATTGACCGGGGATCATCGTCTGCCTCCCTTTGTGCAAGTCCCATGCCGACAGTCGAAACTGATCGAAACGCCGAAATTCCGGGGTTTTCGGGGAGGTTCGTTGCCCCCGGGGCGGCGGCCGGACTTTTCGGGCCGGGGATTTTTTCGCGGTCGCGTTGCGGCCGTGGGGGAAAGTCCCCGTCGCCGGGCTCAGCCGCCATCCGCCGGTCGCCCACGTCGCCACGCTCGCCGGGCTGCCCCGCCGTCGGCGCTCACGCTGCGTCCCGGCCGGGAGCGGCGGCTTGCGACCTGGTCCATCGCGAGGCCAGTTCGCGCCAGGGGCCGCGTTGCCGCAGATCGTCCAGCAGCGAGTACGCGACCGGGGTGACCACCAGCGTGAGCAGCAGGCAGAGCGTTTGCCCGCCAATAACCACTACCGCCACGGCCCGCCGCTCCTCGGCGCCCGGGCCGGTCCCCAGCGCTAACGGCAACATGCCGGCGATCAGCGTGAAGGTGGTCATCAGGATCGGGCGCAGCCGCTCGCGATTGCCCTGCAGGATGGCGCTGGCCCGGTCCTGGCCGGCCTCGCGCAACTTGTTCATATGGTCAATCTGGAGAATCGCGTTTTTCTTCACGACGCCGAACAGCACCAGGAGGCCCAGCGCCGCGTACAAATTGAGCGTCTGCCCCGCTGCCAGCAGCGACAGAAACGCGAACGGCACCGAGAGCGGCAGCGACAACAGAATGGTGAACGGATGCACCAGGCTTTCAAACTGCGACGCCAGAATGATGTACATGAGCACCACCGAGAGCGCGAACGCCCAGAGGAACTCGTTGAAAGTGGTCTCCAACTCCCGCGCCCGCCCCGCCACCCGCGTCGAGTAACCGGTCGGCAAGCCCATCTTGCCCACCTCCGCGCGCAGCGCGGCAATGCGGTCAGCCTGCGCGAAGCCCCGGGCGCGGTCCACCGACGCGCGCAGGCTTACCTGCCGCTGCCGATCCAGGCGATCAATGCGCGATTCCGTCTGCATGGGAGCGAGGGTGACGACGTTGTCGAGGCGCACCAAACCGCCGCCCTGCCGCGGCACGAACAGCCGCGCGATGGTCTCGGCGTCGTTGCGGTCGCCTTCCTTCAGGCGCACCTGTACATCGTAGTCCTCGTTCATCTGCTCGTCCCGGAAGCGCGTCACACGCGTGTCGCCCCCCACCATGATCCGCAGCGCGGCAGCGATGTCCTGGGTGTCCACGCCCAGGGCGGCGGCGCGGTCGCGGGCGATCTCGACGCGCAATTCCGGCTTGTCGAGTTTCAGGGTGATGTCCGCGTCCATCAGCCCCAGCTCGGGCGCGCGGCGGCGGAGCTGCTCGGCGTAGGTCCACAGGGTGGTCAGGTCCGGTCCCAGCAGCGCGAAATCAATGTCGAAGTTCGGCCCTCCGCCCACGAAGGTCTGCGGGTTGCGGATGGCGAGGCGGACGTCCGAGAATTTGGCCAACAGGCGCCGGCGAATCTCCTGCTGCACCGCCGCCTGGGGCCAATGGTTCTCGAAGGCGCGCCACGGCGGCCATTGCAGCAACCGCCGCCACCCGAACGTGCGTTCCGGGTGAGGCACCAGCCGCACGAAGCAGTTCACGCTGTTGACGCCGCCCAGGAAGCCCGACCCCACCCGGGTCAAAACCGATTGCACGCCGGGAACGGTACGGATGAGCTCCTCGGCTTGCTGGGCCACTTCATTCATCGGCGCCAGTCCGGTGCCCTCGCGGGCGGTGAGACTGACGTCGAACTGGCCCTCATCCACGTCGCCGGGCAGGTACTCCTGGCGCACCGCATGGTAAAGCGGAATTGCGGAAGCCATCACCAACAGAGCCAGCACGGCCACCAGCGGGCGATGCCGTAACGCGGCGCCCAGCGCCGCCAGGTAAGCCCCGTCCAACCGGGCATAAAAGCCGGTCCGCGACCGCGGCGCAGCTCCGGCGCCGCCCGCCGACCGCAGCAGGCGCGCGCTCATCATGGGCGTGAGCGTGAAGGACACCAGCAAGCTCACCAAAACGGCCGCGGCCGCCGTGATTCCAAACTGGTACAGGAACCGCCCCGAGATGCTGGACATGAACGACACCGGGACGAAGATCACCACCAGACTGAAGGTGGTGGCCATGACCGCCAGGCCGATCTCAGCCGTGGCCGCCTGCGCCGCCGCGAAAGGTGCCAGGCGCTTCTCTTCCACGAATCGGAAGATGTTCTCGAGCACCACAATGGCGTCATCAATGACGCTGCCCACCATCAGGACCAGCGCCAGCATGGTCACGCTGTTGAGCGTGAAATCCAGCGCCTTCATCAGGCCGAAGGCCGCGATGACCGACGCCGGAATGGCCACCGCGGCAATGACCATCGCCCGCCAGTTGCGCATGAACAGCAGCACCACTAGGCAGGCGAGGAGGCTGCCCAGCATCAGGTGCCGATGGATTTCATGGAGCGCCTCGTAGATGTAGGTGGACTGGTCGCGAATCACCTCCACCCGCACATCCGAGGGCAACTGGGCGCTCAATTCCCGCAGCCGCGCCTTCACCCCCTCGATTACGGCCACCGTGTTCGCGCCGGACTGCCGCAGCACGTCCAGCGACACCGTCGGCACTCCGTTGAGCCGCGAGAGGGAGCGCTGTTCCCGGGTGCCGTCCTCCGCCCAGCCGATGTCACTCACGCGGATCGGCGAACCGTGGCGCGTGGCGATCACCAGGTCGTTGAACTGCCGGGCTTCCGTGTACCGCCCCATGGTCCGCAGCGTCTCCTCCCGCAGCGGCCCGGTCACGTTGCCCCCGGGAATGTTGGCGTTCTGCCGCGCCACCGCCTCGCGCACCGCGGTGATGGGCAACTGGTAGGCGGCCAGCCGGTCCGCGTCCACCCAGATGTTGATCGCGCGCTCGAGGCCGCCCCCGACAGTCACCTCGCCCACCCCGGGCGAGCGCTCGATCACTGTCTTGACGAACTTGTCGGCCAGTTCCCGCAACTCCCGCGGCGACCGCTCGCCGGACAGCGCCAGCGTCAGCACCGGCTGCTGATCGTTGTCCGCCTTCGTGATGATCGGCGGATCGGTGTCGCGCGGCAGGTCGCGCAACACGGTCGCCACCCGATCGCGCACATCCTGCGCGGCGGCGTCAATGTCTCGCCGCAAATCAAAGGTGACGATGATGAAGCAACTGCCGGCGCCGTTGACCGAACGCAGTTCCTGGATGCCTTCGATCGTGTTCACCGCCTCCTCGATCGGCTGCGCCACCTGCGATTCCATCTCCGCCGGCGAGGTGCCCGGCAGCCGCACGAAAATGCGCACCGTCGGCAGGTCCACCGAGGGGAAGCGGTCCACTCCGAGATTCAGGTAACCCGCGACCCCCACGACGACCAGGGCCAGGATCAGCATCGAGGCAAAGACCGGCCGGCGAATGCAGATTTCGGCGAGCTTTTGCATCGGGCGCCACCAGCAACCGACTACGGAACCGCCGCGGTGGCTGGCGGTGCCTCGCCGACCACCTGCACCGGCTGCCCCGTCCGCAACCCGCCCGGTTCGCTCACCACCGCTTCGCCGGCGGCCAGGCCGGACACGACCTCGACCCAACCACTCCCGCGGCGGCCGCTGGTCACGGTTCGCTCGATGGCCTTGCCCTCCTTGACGGTGACCACCTTCTCGATGCCCGCAAACGTAACCAGCGCTCCCGGCGGCAGGGTCACCGCCGTCTCCCGCTCCTCGATGACGATCCGGGCGGACACGAACAATCCGGCCCGCAGCACACCATCCGGATTCGGCACGTCCGCTTCAGCCGTCAACATGCGAGTCTCGTCGCTTAACACCGGGCTGACCCGAGCGATCCGCCCCAGGGCGACGTTGGTGATGCCCTCCGCCAATACGCGGACCACCTGACCAGTTCGGACGCTGCCGGCCAGCCGCTCCGGCACCTCGAGCCGCAGGCGCAGCGGATCGGTCTGCACCAGGCGCACGATCGGCACCCCCGCCGCAACGTACTCCCCCACCGAAGCCGGCCGCGCCTGAATTGCTCCGTCGAACGGCGCGCGCACCGACGTGTCGGCCAGTTGCTTTTGCGCGATGGCCAGCTCCGCCCGGCGCTGGGCCAGCGCCGCGACCCGCGTTCGGGCCTGCTCGAGGGCAACCTCGTAGCGCGTGAGGGCCACCTTGTGCGCAGCTTCCGAGGTGTCCAGTTCCGACGCGGAGGCAATGCCCGATCGCGACAACGCCTCCACGCGATCCCGGTTCTTTTCCGCCTCCTCGAGCACCGCTCGCGCCTGCCGGACGGCGCTCAGTTCTTCGATCACCAGCGCATCTTCCTGTGCCTCCGGCGGGAGGCCCAATTCGGCCCGCGCCTGAGACAAAGCGGCGGCGGCTTGCTGAACCCGCAGTTCGTAATCCCGGGGATCCACCTGGGCGACCACGTCGTTCGAGCGCACCACGCTGCCGAGGTCCACATTCAACCGTTGCAGCCGGCCGGGCACCTTCGCGCTCAACGTGGATTGTTCCCGCACCGCGAGCGTGCCGGAAACGGCGAGGGACCGCTCCAACGGCCGAAGCTCCGCCCGGACCAGTTGCACCGCCCGGACCGGCAGCGCGGAAGCGGAAGGTCCGTTGGCTGCAGGCCGGGGACCACAGCCGAGCAGCACGACCAACGCGATGCCTGCCAGGATGATCAAGGTCCGGAACGGCTTTCGCACGGCGGCAGCCTAATTGACCTCCCCCCTGCTGACCACGGGAAACTAATCCGAACCCTCGTCGCCCGGATATTCCCCACAACGCCCGAAGCCCGGCGAAAGACGATTCAGGACCGGAATCCCGCCGGCAATGGGCGCGCCTCCCGGGTGCAACAACCGCGCGCGGGCCGCTTCTGCGATAGTGTTTGACACCCCCAAACCCGATTTCTAGGTTGCGCCCACGAGATATGTCCGACGCGAATCCCACCAATCCCGCCGCGCCTGTCCCGCCGAAGCCCGCGGAGCCCGTTAAGGTACAGCCCAAGAAGGAGACTGTCCGGATCAGCCTGCCACCCAAGCCAACAGCGGCGCCGACCGTGCGCATTCCCGCCCCAGCGGCGGCGACGCCCGCGGTCGCGGCTGCGGCTGCGCCGGTGGCGGCTCCGGCGGCTGCGCCCGCCGCACCAGCGCCACCTGCTCCACGTCCGGCGGCTGCGCCCACGCCCGCTGCAGCTCCGGCTGCTCCGGCAGCGGCAGCCGCTCCGCGGCCAGCTATGGCCCCGCGCGCCGCAGCTCCTGGAGCGGCCTCCTCGGTGGGGGTCCTCGAGAACGCGCTGGCGATTGCGGCGGCGGTGATCTGCGTGCTGGCGGCCGTTCGGGTGTTCATGATCCAGGGCATGTTTGTCCAATGACCTACGGTTGATCCCGCTTCCCGACTTCCGGCTTATGGCTGCCAGTAACATCGTCATCCTCAACGAGGCGAATTTCCGCGCGGAAGCCCTGCAATCTTCCCTGCCGACCCTGGTGGATTTCTGGGCTGAGTGGTGCGGCCCCTGCCGGGCCATCGCGCCGCTGCTGGACGAGCTCGCCGCGGAATACGAGGGTCGCCTCCGGATCGGGAAGGTCAACGTGGACGAGAATCAGCAACTCGCCGGAGAATATCGGATTGCCGGGATTCCCACCCTGCTGCTTTTCAAGGACGGCGTGGTCCAGGAGACGATCGTCGGGCTGAAAAGCAAACGCGAACTCAAGACGATCATCGAGCGGGTGCTCTCGCCCGCTTGAGCCCCGGCCAAGCGGCCTGCCCTCATGCCGCTGATCGTCACCCCGGTCCGGCTCGCGCAGTGGGGGGAGTTGTACCATCAAATCGGCGCCATGCTGGCAGCCGGTCTGCCGCTGGCGTCCGTGGTGAATCAACTTCATTCGGCCCCGCCCAGCCGGCACTTTCGCCAGCCCCTCGCGCAAATCGCCGCCTCGCTGAAGTCCGGCCTCGCCTTCACCGAGGCAGTCGCCCAAATCCCTGACTGGTTGCCCGCATTCGATGCGGCCCTGCTGCGGGCGGGCGAGCAAAGTGGGCGACTGGATACGTGCTGTCGCCTGCTGGCCACCTACTACCAAAACCGCGCCCAGCTCGCGCGCCAGGTCCTCTCGAACCTGGCTTACCCGGTGTTCTTGGTCCACTTCGCCGTGTTCATCATCCCGTTTCCCCAGGCCTTCCTGCGGGGCAACTGGAATTCCTATCTGCAGCAGACCTTCGGCATGCTGATTCCCGGCTGGCTGGGGGGCTGGTTGCTGGCGTACCTGTGTCAGGGGCGGCGCGGTGAATTCTGGCGAACCCTCATCGAGCGGCTGACCGATCCCGTTCCCATCCTTGGACTCGCCCGCCGGCGTCTCGCGCTGTCGCGATTGGTGGCCGCCCTGGAAGCCCTCCTCAACGCCGGCGTCAACATCCAAGAGGCCTGGGAACTCGCCGCGGCCGCCAGTGGCTCGCCCCGGCTGGTGAAGGAAGTAAGAACCTGGGGGCCCAAACTCGCGGCAGGATTGACGCCGGCGGATATTCTCCGCGGCAGCCGCATGTTCGAGGAACTGTTCGTCAATCTCTATTGCACCGGCGAGATCAGCGGGACGCTGGATGACGCCTTGCGCCGGCTCCAGGTGTATTACGAAGAGCGCGCTGCCAGCGCGCTGCGGCATCTCGCTGAGTGGACCCCGCGCCTCGCCTACTTCGCCATCTGTCTTCTGCTCGCCTTTCGCATCCTGAGCTGGTGGGGGGCGTACTACAGCGGCATCCTTGGCAATTGACCGGCCCGGCCGGGCAGGTTTCCCCGCGATCGGCCGGGTTCGCCGGCCACGTGGCGAAGGCGGCCTGCGAAAAGTAATCGGTAATTCCGTCGCGGCACCCGGCCCAAAACAAAAGGGGCGGAGCCTTAGCCCCGCCCCGTTAACCCAACTTTTCCCCCTGCGCTGTCTCTTAGGACTGCGTCTTCGGCAGAATCACGGTGTCAATCACGTGGATGACCCCATTGCTGGCCGCCACATCGGTCTTCACCACCGTGGCGTTATCCACCTTTACCGTCTTGTCCATCACCTGGATGTTGACCTTCTGGCCATTCACCGTCTTGGCCTGCATCGGCTTCACATCGGCCGCCATCACCTTGCCCGGCACGACGTGGTAGGTGAGGATTGCCTTGAGCTGTTCCCGATTCTCCGGCTTGAGCAGGTTCTCGACCGTCCCCGCCGGCAGCTTCGCAAACGCCTCATCGGTCGGCGCGAACACGGTGAACGGACCGTCCCCCTGAAGGACATCCACCAGGCCCGCCGCCTTCACCGCCGCCACCAGCGTCTTGAAGCTCCCCGCCTCGCTCGCCACGGCCACGATCGTTTTCGAGCTGCTGCTGGCACTCGTGGTTTGCTTGTCCGCCGCGCAGGTGTCCGCCATCGCGGGCACAACCATCGCGCCCGCCACCATCAACGCCATCATCGAACTATTCAGTTTCATTTTTGTACTTTCTTGTTGTTACCGACGTTCTCGTCAAAGAGCGGCCGGTCGCCGCTGCCGGTCGCCCTGTTAATTTTTAACCGTCAGCGACGCCGGCTTTTGTCATCTCCCACTCAGGAGCGACGCCCGGAAGATGCACCGCAGTTCCTTGTCGTCAAATGTTTGTCCGTTTTTTGTTTATTTTTTGTTCATATGCGAGGAATTGCATTCAAGATATTGACTCCAAGGAACTTGCAAAACTGGACCGCCGACTTGCTTCCACTTCGGACCAGCACAACTTGCTCGCATGGAGAAGAAACTGCCGCACATCGTTGTGCTGGGTGCTGGATTTGGGGGCCTTGAATTCTGCAAGCGGATGGCGCGTGCCGAAGCCCGAATCACCCTCGTGGACCGCCAGAACCACCACTTGTTCCAGCCGTTGCTCTACCAGGTGGCCACGGCCGGCTTGTCGGCGCCGGACATCGCCGAACCCGTCCGCGCCATCCTCGCTCGCAACGCCAACACGTCCGTGCTGCTCGACGAGGTACGGTCAGTGGACCTCGCGCAACGCCGGGTGCGCCTGGACCAGCACACCCTCGACTACGACTACCTCGTGCTGGCCCTCGGCGGCGTCACCAACTACTTCGGCCATCCCGAGTGGGCGGAATTTGCTCCGGGGCTCAAATCCCTCGACGACGCCCTCCACATCCGCCGGAACGTCCTACTCGCCTTCGAACGCGCGGAGAGCGCCGAAGACGACGCCGACCGACGCCGCCTCACTACCATCGTCGTGGTGGGCGGGGGCCCCACCGGCGTGGAATTGGCGGGCGCTTTCGCCGAGCTGACCAAAGTCGTCCTTCGCAAGGACTTCCGCCGCATAGACCCCGCAGCGGCGCGCGTGGTGCTCATCGAGGCCGGGCCCAGACTCCTCGCCCATCTTCCGCCGCGTCTCTCCGTGAACGCCGCCCGCAAACTTGCCGCGCTCGGCGTCGAAGTCCGCACCGGCGTGCCGGTCCGGGACATCCGCCGTGACGAAGTGGAACTGACCGACGGCACCGCCATTGCCGCCGCCAACATCATCTGGGCGGCCGGCGTCTCCGCCAGCCCCCTCACTCGGGAACTCGGCGTAGAAGTGGACCGCGCCGGCCGCATCAAGGTGTGCCCCGACCTCAGCGTGCCCGGCCGTCCGGAGGTGTTTGCCATCGGCGACCTGGCGCTCGTTCTCGACGAGGCCGGCCGCCCCGTCCCCGGCGTCTCCCCGGCCGCCATGCAGATGGCCCGCCACGCGGCCCGGCTCATTCAGGGCGAGTTGCGCCGCGAAACTGCGTCGGGCGAAACCGCCTCCCGTCCGCCGTTCCGGTACTGGGACAAGGGCACGATGGCGACGATTGGCCGGTCGGCCGCAGTAGCCAAGATCGGCGCGCTCGAGTTCACCGGCTGGCCCGCCTGGCTCGCGTGGCTCCTGGTCCACCTGATCTTCCTCATCGGCTTCGACAACAAGCTCGGGGTGCTGCTCCAATGGTGCTACTCCTACCTGACCTGGAAGCGCGGCGCCCGGATCATCACCGGCCTCTCCGACGTGCCGGCGGCGGCGCAGGACGCTCGCCGGTCGGTCCGGGAAACGCAGCGCGTGGCCGCGCTCAATCCGCCGCTGCGCAAGGCGGCGTAAGAGCCAGGTGCGGTCGGGCCGGCCGCCTCCGCTGGACTACCCGCACGCCTGCAGATGCCCGCGCCGGACCCTGCACCACCCGCCCCATCCGCTATCAGCCATCAGCTATCAGCTATTCGCCATTTGCCATTTCTAACAGGTTGTTGAAAAAGTCTCACGAGACATTGAACACGACGAGTTGAGATG
>CAYNCT010000015.1:0-37270 GCA_964396005.1 uncultured Verrucomicrobiota bacterium
GACCAAGAGCTGATGTCACTCGCCTGACCAACTGCTGATGACACTTGCCCATCCAATCAAGATCGCCGCGAACCAGCCCGATCAGCCGCGCGGGTTCCGCCTGGCGGCGGCGCGCGGTGGCGACCACGGTCGCGTCCGGCAGGGCTTGGAGGCGCGTTGACGGCCGCTCGGGTTCGGTGTCGCGGAGGGTCCGCCGCAAATCGTCCAGACCCGCGGCTGCCAGTTGGCGGGGATCAAAAGGCGTGGTGCCGGTCAGCAACTCGTAGAGCAGGACGCCCAGGCTGTAGATGTCCGTGCGCGTGTCCACCTTCGCGCCGCCGAGTTCAGCCTGCTCCGGACTCGTGTAGGCCGGCGTGCCCAGAAACGCCCGCAAATCGGTGAACCAGGTCTTGTCCGTCAGCGGCTGGCCCAGGGCCTTGGCAATGCCGAAGTCAATCACCTTGGGCGTCGCCACACCGTCGTGCAGCGTGACCAGGATGTTCGACGGCTTGATGTCGCGATGGACCACGCCCTTCTGGTGCGCGTGTTGGATGGCGTGACAGACCGGAATCAACAGTTTCAGACGCTCCCGGGCACTGAGCTGCCCGGCATCGGCGAACTCCGTGATCCTGATGCCGCGCACCAGCTCCATCACAAAGTACGGCCGGCCGGCGGCGGTGGCACCGGCGTCGAACACCCGCGCTATGTGCGGGTGGTCCATCATGGCCAGCGCCTGCCGCTCCTGCTCGAACCGCGCGATGACCGAGCGCGTGTCCATGCCGGGGCGCAGGATCTTCAGGGCCACCTGGCGGCGCACCGGCGCTTCCTGCTCGGCCAGATACACCACACCGCCTCCGCCTTCGCCGATTTCCCGCAGCAACCGATAGGGCCCCAGGTGATCCCCCGGTTTTTCGCCCAAGGCCGCGGGCGGGGGAGCGCCGAGCGCGGCAACGTGGCCACGGGCGTGGGCCGGGCGAAACGCCGGCGCTTCGAGGAATTCGTCCCGGGCATGGTGCGCCAGGAGCGCCTCAACGGATTCGCGGAGAGCGGGATCGGTCGTGCCCACCCGGCTTAGAAACTCGCCGCGAGCGACGGGGTCTTCGAGCTCGAGCGCCTCGAGGAACGCCTCGCGCTCGCTCGCGGACCGGTGGGCTGAGGGCGCCGGGATCATGGCTGGCGGGCGTCGGGCGCGGGCGGGGCCGGCGGCGGCTCGAGGCCAGCGGTTCGCGGATCTGGGGGCGTCCCGAGCCGGTTCAACTCCGGCCCGAGCCGGCGCCGCAGCCAGGCCTTGGCGAAGGTCCAGAGGCGCTCGGTGGAGCGGACGGATTGTCCCAGGGCGAGGGCGCATTCCTCCATCGAGAGGCCGACGAAATAGCGCAGGTTGACGAGCTCCGCCGCGGGGGGGTCTTCCCGGGCGAGGATTTCCATCGCTTCATCCACTGCCAGGACTTCATCCGGCGGCGCGCTGAGCACCAGTTCGCCTTCTTCCAGGTCCACCCGTTCCGGAGCGGCGCCTCGCTTGGCGCTGCGTTTCCGTCGCGCGGCGTCCACCAGCACGCGGCGCATCGCTTGCGCGGCGACGGACAGGAAATGCTGCCGGTTCTCGAAGCGTCCCGGGTGCTGATGCATCAGGCGCAGCCAGGCCTCATGCACCAGCGCGGTGGGCTGCAACGTGAACGCCAGGGACTCGCGGCGCAGAGCGCCAGACGCCAGGTGGCGCAGTTCCGCATACACCAAGGGGAGCAACTCCTCCGCCGCGCGGGGCCCGTCTTCGGGCAGCGTTTGCAGGATCTTGGTCACCTCGCTCACGCGGCGTTAGACAGCAGCCGCGACGCCAAAGTTACGCGACGTGACGTGGCCGGTCGCAGTTCGGCAATCAGCGCGAGGCCTACCGCGCGAGTCGGCCGGGAAGTGCATGCGAAGCCCAAATGGGGATTGGCGGATTTTCGTGGCAGTTCGCGCCTAACATCACTGGTAAGATCGAGTGGCAAGCCCGCCACGCCCAAGGTTCGCTGGGTGCGGCGACCGAGGGCTGCCACCCGAGGCTGCGGTTGGTTACTGGAGAGGGGAGATCGCGCTGCGGTGTGGTCTCCCCTCAGTCCTTTCGTTGGAGTTGCCCGCGTCCCGGGCTGGATCAACGTTTTCAGGGAGAACCACGCAGGCTCCCAATCCGTGAAACACCGGCCGCGAGTCCCTGGCTGGAACCAACCGTCGGCGGGATGAGGTTGCTGCCGTCGCGACGAAAGTTGGCGGATCTTGCCGCCGCTTGACGCCTTGATTCATGGAGGGCCGCGACTGCGGTTGTTGTCCCGTGGCGCCTCGGGCGGAGGACCATCGGCCAGGTCTGGGGATCGCAACGCGAAGCAGTTTCCGCGCTGTGGAGGCCCGGGCAGCGGTTGCGTTGCTGGGCCGCGGTTCGCCCGCCGGATCTTTGCCGGGCCTCACGCTCCCGCGGGTGAGATTGAGGTCTTGGGAACGGCTGTCCGCCGAACAACACGACACGCATCGGCGTGGCAGTCCGGGGGGCGGGTACCCAGCCGGTAGCTGGGTGCCGCCCCCGTTTGGCCGAGGGGTGGTTCCGCTGGGACCGTAACAAGGCCGCCGGGCGGTTGGCTCCAAGCCCCGGTGGCAGAGGATTTCAAGCTTATGCAGATTCCGAGGAACAACCCGGCGGCACGGCCGTCGGTCGCGCCAGCTGCGGTGGCGGCGACGGAGACCTTCGCGGCGCGGACCTGCGCAGGGCGTCAGCGACACCTGCTGACCGAATTGGTAACAGGCCGCAGCCGGCCGGCCATCGAGGCGGCGCCGGCCTTTTCAAGCGCCGGTGGCCCCTGGGCGGACATCCTGATTGAGCAACATCGCGCCGGTGGGTTTTACGAGAACCCCGGTCTGGCGAGCCCGTCGCATCTGGTGGTCGTTCAGCAGCGACGGCCGGTGACGTTCGAATGGGCGGTGGACGGAGCGGTTTCCCAAGTAACCTTGCGGCCCGGCCAGGCGGCGTTCATTCCCGCCATGCTGCCCCATCAGGTCCGGACGCCGGACATGGGAGAATTCGTGGCGGTCAGTATCAACCCGGCCGTGGTGCGGCGGATCGCGCACGAACTGGTGTCTGATCCCGGGCGCATCGAATGGCGGGCGGCGCTGCCGCTGGACGATCCCCTCCTGGCCTCGGTGACGCTGGCCTTGCTGGACGAGGCGAAGGGCGGCTACCCGGCGGGCGTCGGGTACGGGGACGCGCTCACGCATGCCCTCGCGGCCCATTTACTGCGCCGGTTCGCTGTCAATCCGCCGCCCCTGGCCCGCCAACCGGGAGCCGGCCTGGCGCGGGCGCAACTGCGGCGTGCGCTGGAGTTCTTGCAGGCCAATCTGGCGGCGGACATTTCGCTCGACGATCTGGCGCGCGAGGCGGGGCTCAGCCGTTTCCACTTCGCCCGGATGTTCAAGCGCAGCACCGGCGTGTCGCCCCACCAATACCTGCTGCAGTGCCGGGTTGAGCGCGCGCGCGAGTTGTTGCTTGCCGGCAACCGAACCATTGCCGAGATCGCCGCGGAAACCGGCTTTTACGACCAGAGCCACCTGGTCAGCCAGTTCAAGCGCGCCTTCGGCGTGACCCCGCGGGCTTTCCGTCGCCACGGCGCTTGATTGGTCGGGGGCCCGGCGCGGACCCGGGCAGCAACGGCGTTCCGGGGAGTTCGCGCGGCGGTTGGGGCGCGTTCCGGGACGGTCTCCGCAGCCGGCAATCGCTCCTCCGTGCGCCCGCCGCCACGCCCGCGCCGTGCTGCGGTTTTTCGCAATCCGGTCGCTCTCTTCGCACGAATTTCCAAGCGGTGCGGCAACGATCGGCGGACGCTTGGGGTGATGAAGTCCACGACCAACGGCCCCGTTGGCCGTGCGTTCGCTTCGCCACAGGGCGGTGGGCCGAGAGAGTCCCTCAGCCGGGTGGTGGCGCGAGCCGGCGGTTCGCGGACCTCATCATGGTGTGGCGTTCCGGTATGAGCGCCACGGTTCTGGCCAGAACCAAGAACAACAGAAAGACAAAACAACACTATGCGAATAAACAAACCACGGTCGCTGGCAGGGCTGGGGATCGTCGCGGCATGCGTGTCGGCCCTGGCGGGCTCGGCCACGTATGACTTCAACGGTGCCCCTCCCCCCGACTTGAACTTCGTCGGCAACGCCGAATGGCGTGCGGATGGCGGCGTCAACAACAGTGGATACATGGCCCTGTTTGACGCCATCAACAGCCAGTACGCGGCGTTCCTGATTCCCGACTTCGACACCGGGCTGGTGGTGAAGGCATTCACCTTTGAGTGTGACCTGCGCGTGGGCAATCCGGTCGGCAACGACGGTCGTCCGGCCGACGGTTTCAGCATCAATTACGCCCGGTCCAATGACCCGGTGGTGCTCGATCTGAACCAGGAGCCGCCCGTCGTGAACTGGAACAATTACGCGATTCCCAACGCCCCGGAAGGTGGCACGACCACCGGGGTCTCGATTTGCTTCGACACGTGGTCGGGCAACACCTGGCCGAGCGGGGAGACCGACATCGAGGGCATCATTGTTCGCGTGGACAACACCACGGTGGCCCGCGTGCCGATGGCCACACGCAACGGTTCCTGCACGGATGCCACCAGTCTGCAAACCGGTCCGTATAATGCCGAACTCAATGGGGCTCCGGACGAGTTGTGCTGGGCGCCGCTCAAAGTGGAGCTGGCGGAAAACGGGAACGTCACCGTGACCTGGAAGACCACTGTCATCGTCAACAACGTTCCGACCGGCTTCGCCCCGAGCGCCGGGCGCATTGTGTTTGCCGGCCGCACCGGAGGCGCGAACGAGAATACGCACATTGACAATGTGAAGATCACCACGATCCCGTCCGACAAGATTGTCATCGGCAACGCCACCGGCACACCGGTCGGCTTCAATGTCACCGTGACCGACTCGGGCGGCTCGATCCTCGATCCGAACTCGGTCGTATTGCAGTTCGACGGCGCCACGGTCACCAAGAGCGCCGTGACCAAGGACGGCGGGATTTCGACGATCTCGTACTTTGACGTCGCGTCGCCGCTCGTTCCGGGCAGCAGCCATGCGGTGGGTATCACGGCGAAGGACACCCGCGGGAGCGAGGTGTCGGCCAACCTCAACTTCACCGTGCCGGACTACGCCACTCTGCCGCCGGCATGGGCCGTAACCGGCGTGAACACCAGCCAGCGCGGCTTCAACGTCAAGGTTCACCAAACCGCCGCGCGCGGGCAGGAGAACACCGTGGCCCGCGCCGAGCAGCAACTGCAGGGGCTGCGCGGCGCCAACGTGGCCGATCTGACCGGCTTCAGCGGCGGGGTCCATGCCGAGACCAGCGTCATCAATTATAGCCAGCCCACGGCGGATGGCGTGACGCCGGAGCAAAACGGCGCCTTTCAGGCCAACAACGGCGCGGACGACGTGCTGATTCCGGGCATCCCCAGCGCGACGGAGTTCAACGACGACGGGTCGTACTACACGGACAACATCGCGGCGGAGATCACCACGTATCTGCACTTCCCGCAGGCCGGCGTGTACGAGCTGATCTTCAACAGCGACGACGGCTTCCGCACCACGGCTTACAGTGGCGTGGGCGACGTGCTGGCGGCGACGATCGTCGGCCAGGCGGACGTGGGCCGCGGGGCGGCGGACACGGTCAGCACCGTGTACGTGCCGCAGGCGGGCTACTATCCGATGCGCACGGTGTGGTTCGAGGGCGGCGGCGGGGCGAACTTCGAGTGGTCCGGCCGGCAGGTCATCCCGACGACCACCACGCGGCAACTGCTCAATTCGACCGCGGCGGATTCCATCAAGGCGTACCGTTCGCGGACGGGCCGGGGGCCGGCGGTGGTGAGCTTCACGCATCCGTTCAACACCTCGGGTAATCCGTACCTGTCCACGATGTCGCTGGTGGCCAAGATTGAAGATGGCGACACGGCGGTGGACCAGGCCTCGATCCGAATGCTGCTCAACGGCACGGCCGTACCGGCGACCCCGAGCAAGTCGGGGACGACTACGACGGTCACCTACGCACCGCCGGCACCGCTGCCGGTGGGCAACCACGAACTGACGGTGCAGTTCACCGCGGGCGCGCAGACCTACGAAGGCAAGACCACCTTCGCGGTCACGGGCGTCGCCGTGCCGCCGTCGCTGGCGCTGCCGGCCGGCGCGGTCAACACGGCGAACGTCGGGTTCCTCGTGAAGACCGTTCAGAACGCGCAGTACACCGACTACGGCGACCGGGCCAATGACACCTACCCGGCCGAGACTCAGATCAACGGCCTGCTCGGGCTGCCGAACACTGCGGACCTGAGCCAGTTCACCGGGCCGGGCAACCGGTACATCGAGACCGGCGTGGTCAACTACAACCAGAACAACTCCGGCTCGCCGGGCGACCCGGCTGATTCGGGGTATTTCACCGGGGCCAACGAGCCGTTCCTGCCGGACGTGAACATTCCGGGCATTCCGGGCATTCACACCGTGGGCAGCGGTTCCCCGCCCTCGACCGGTTACGGGGACAATGGCACGGACAGTTTCTCGTGCGAGTTCCTCACGGTGCTGCAACTGCCGGCGGGGCTGATCACGATGAACGTGAACAGCGACGACGGCTTCATCGCCATGATCGGCAACCCGGCCGAGTGGGGCACGCTACCGGTGGTGGTGGGTGAGTTCAGCGGCGGCCGCGGCAACGGCGGCGGCTTTGGGGACGGCACGACGTTCTCGTTCGTGATCCAGCAGGCGGGGCTCTATCCGTTCCGGCTGGTGTGGTACGAGGGTGGCGGCGGGGCGAACATCGAGTGGAGCTCGCGCGGGCGGGATCCGCAGACCGGGTACAGCCCGGCGGCGCGCTCCAACGCGATCCTCATCAACGACGTGAACACCGCGGGCCACCTCAAGGCCTATCGGTATCCGATCGGCCATGCCGGGGCGCCGTACGTCAAGGCGTTCGCGCCGGGTCGGGACCGGACCTCGGCGCTGAGCCAGGCGCGGGCGGGCAGCGACGCGAAAGTGATGCTGCACGTGGCGCGGGGCGCGGCGGACCTGAGCGGGGTGGCGGTGAGCATGATGGTGGATGGGACGGCGGTGACGCCGACGGTCACACGGCCGGATGGCGACCTGCACATCGAGTACACGCCCACGACCCCGTGGGCGGACGGCCTGCACACGGCCGCGATTACCTATGGCGACCGCACCGTGAGCTGGCAGTTCCGGACCACGAGCGCGATGAAGACGCCGACCTTCTTCATCGAAGCTGAGGACTTCGACACCGGCGGCGGGCAGAGCCGGCCGGAGGCGAACCAGATGCCGTATCTGGGCGGCGCGTATGCCGGCCTGACAGCGGTTTCGGACACCGACTACAGCCGGGGTGACTCGGGTTCCTCGCCCTTGTATCGCCACGGTGTGAACCCGCGGGTCTCGATGGACCGCACGGGTGACCGCACGCGCGGGGTGGGTGAAGTGGTGGTGAACTACAAGCTGGGCTGGATCGGCGGCGGACAATGGTACAACTACACTCGCGACATCCCGGCCGGGAAGTACAACGTGTATGCGGCGGTGTCGCACGGCGACGCGCCGACGTCCGAGACGCGGATTGGCGGCACCTTGTCGAAGATGGCGGGCGGGACGGAGACACCGCTGGGCGTCTTCGAAGGGCCGGCCACCGGCGGCTGGGGCAACAACGCGCTGCTGCCGTTGAAGGCGGCGGCGACGGACACCGCGCCGCTGGCGGTGGATCTGGGCGGCCGGACCACGCTGCGGTACAACACCACCAATGGTGACTGGGACTTCATGCTCCTGGTGCCAGCGGCGGACGAGGTGGCGCCGCAGTTCACGAGCATTCGGCAGAACGCCAACGGGACCATTACCGTCGAGTGGACGGGAGGCGGGACGCTGCAGGCGGCGCCGACGGTGAACGGGCCGTGGCAGGACGTGGCGGGCGCGACCAGTCCGTTCACGTTCACGCCGGATCAACCGGCGCTCTTCGGTCGCCTTCGCAAGTAGGCCGCGGCTGACCTCAGCCGAATAGAATCAGAGAGACCGGGCTTCGGCCCGGTCTCTTTTTTTGGGCGAGAGTGCCGGTGGGTCGAGTCTTTTGACGTGCTTCGCCAACGCCGGGTTCTAACCTTGCCCGCATGTCGTCTGCTTACCGCGAACTGCTCAACGCCACGATCCACCACCTGGAGGGCCTGCGCGCGCAGGGGATCCGGTCGGTTGCCGTATCGCCGCAAGCCCTGGCATTTTTGACGGCTGCGCCGTCGCGCCCGATGGCCCCCCGGATTGCGCCCGCGCCGACCCGCGCGGCGGCGGCAGTACGGCGGGAGCCCGTGCCGGCCCGGCCGCTGGCGGCGACCGGCCCCGGCGAGCCAGCGCTGATTGGCACCCCGCTCTCGCCGGCGGAGAAGGAAGCGGCCATGACAGCGCTGCGGGCGCGGGTCCTGCTGTGCGTTCAATGCGCGCACCTGGCCCGGAGTCGGCGGAACGTGGTGTTCGGGGTGGGCGACATTCACTCGCCCCTGCTGTTCGTGGGCGAAGCGCCAGGGGCCGACGAAGACCTCGCGGGAGAACCGTTTGTAGGGAAGGCGGGCCAACTCCTGACCAAGATCATCCAGACCATGGGGCTGGATCGGGACCGCGTGTATATCGCCAACATCCTCAAGTGCCGGCCGGACACCCCGGGTCAGACCGCGGGCAACCGCAAGCCGACCCCGACCGAAATGGCCACGTGCCTGCCGTACTTGCTCGAGCAGATTCGCATCCTGCAACCGAAGGTCATCGTGGCGCTCGGGGCGACGGCGGTGGAAGGGCTCTTCGGCAAATGCGACGGCATCACCCGCCTGCGCGGCACGTGGTTGAGCTTTCGCGGCGTGCCCGTCATGCCCACGTACCATCCGGCCTACCTGTTGCGCAATCAGGCCCTGCTCGAAAAGCGGCGAGTGTGGGAGGACATGCTCAAGGTGATGGAGCGACTGGGCATGCCGATCTCCGAGAAACAGCGCGGATTCTTTCTCAAAGCCACTGGCGCCTAGCTGGAAACGGGCCGTACTTCGCCTGCTTCCCTGCTTGCGGGTCGGCCGCCCGCGCGTATGGTTCCAGCGCAATGGAGACCGTCATCATCCTCTTGGTGGTCGGCTCGGTGCTCATCCTGCTGGAGACGGTTCTGCCTGGCATGATTGCTGGAGTCATCGGTGTCGGGTGCCTGGTGGCGGGGATTGTGATCGCCTACGTGGATCACGGGCCGTCACTGGGCAACCGTGTTCTGCTGGGCGTCACGGCCGGGCTGGTTGCCCTCGGGGTGCTGTGGATTCGGTTCTTTCCCCACAGTCGGCTCGGGCAGGCGTTTGTGTCGCGGCAGGCCATTGGCGGCCTGGATGTCGAGCGACCCGAATTGCTTCACAAGACTGGCACCGCGCTGACCATTCTCCGGCCCTCGGGCATCGCGCAAATTGATGGCCGGCGGGTGGACGTGGTGGCGGACGGAACGCTGATCGAAAAGGGCGCGACCGTAAAGGTGGTGGCGGTGGAAGGCTTGCGCGTCGTCGTTCGGGCTGTCTAAATCTCGGAACTCAAACCCCAACTCGAAACACAATTATGATCGCTGTAACCAGTCAGTTTGCCCAGGTTCCCTTTGGCCTGATCCTCTGGGCCATGGTCGGCCTGGTGGGTCTGGTCTTCCTTATCCTCCTGTTCAACTTCTTCGGCATCTTCATCCGGGCCTGGGTGTCGGGCGCCTATGTGGGGCTGATCGAGCTGGCCGCGATGCGGCTGCGCGGGGTGCCGGTCGGCCTGGTCGTGGACAACTACATCAATGCGCGCAAATCCGGCCTGGCCATCAGCGTGGACCAACTGAATGTCCACTACCTGGCCGGGGGCGATGTGCAGATGGTGGTGCGGGCGCTGATCGCCGCGCAAAAGGCGAGCATCCACCTGAACTTTGATCGGGCCTGCGCGATTGACCTCGCTACCAAGGGCACTGGCAAGACCGTGCTCGACGCGGTGAAGACCTCGGTCAATCCGCGGGTGATTGATTGCCCCAACCCGGCTTCGGGCAAGACCACGATTGACGCCGTGGCCAAGGACGGCATCGCCGTCAAAGTGCGCGCGCGCGTGACGGTCCGGACCAACCTGGATCGCTTCGTGGGAGGCGCGACGGAGGAGACGATTGTCGCGCGCGTGGGCGAGGGCATCGTGAGCACGATCGGCTCGGCCAACAGCTACAAGGACGTGCTCGAAAACCCGGACCGCATCTCCAAAACCGTGCTCGACAAGGCGCTGGATTCCAACACCGCCTTCGAGATCCTCTCGATTGATATCGCGGACGTGGACGTCGGTGAAAACGTCGGCGCGAAATTGCAGGCGGAGCAAGCGGAGGCCAACAAACTCATCGCCCAGGCGCAGGCGGAAATTCGCCGGGCTGCGGCCGTGGCGGCCGAGCAGGAAATGACCGCGCGGGTCGCGGAAATGCGCGCGCGGGTGGTCGAAGCCGAGGCGCTGGTGCCCCAGGCCATGGCCGAGGCCTTCCGCAGCGGGAATCTCGGCATCATGGACTACTACCGCATGAAGAACATCCAGGCCGATACCATGATGCGGGACTCGATCGCGGGCGGCGCGCCCGGCACGACCAACGAATCCAAGCCCAAGGCTCCCTGACGTGAGCGCTGGTCTGCCCCCTCTGTTCGCCTCGCTGGAGAGCATTCTGGTCTTTGCGGCCATTGTGCTCATCTCCGCGTTGTCGAACTGGCTCAAGCAGCGGCAGGAGCGAAAGCAGGCCGAGGCGCGAGGGCCGAAGGGGCCGGTCCCGCCGACACTGGCGCCCCGGCCGGTGTTCGAGGACGACGAAGACCTGGAAACGCTGCCACCGCTGCGTCCGGTTGCCAAACCACTGGACTGGCAGGAGGAACTGCGACGCCTTCTCGAGGGCGATCAGCCCCGGCCCGCCCCGCCGCCCCCGCCGCTGCCGCCCCCGCCGCCGGTCGTGCCCAGTCCGGTGCCCGTGTTCGACGCTCCACCGCCGGTTCCCGACGTGCCGCCGCCGCAACCGGAGATCGTCACGACTTCGGAAACGCAGGACGTATCCATCGGGGGGCGGGGGCGGTTGCAAGAGTCGGCGGCGGCGTTTCTGCGCGGCACACAGGTGATCGAAACGGCCGAGGCCCGGCTGCAGTCCGCACTGGAGCAGGTCGCGAGCGCCAAGCCCGCGGCCGTGGGCAGGGCCACGCTCAGGCGTTCGGCGGAAACCGCGGCCCGCCTCCGGGAGATGCTGGGGAATCCGACGTCGCTGCGTCAGGCGATACTGGCGAGCATTGTGTTGGGGCCGCCGCGGAGCTTGGAGGAGCGTGCGTCCCGGCAGTGGTGACTCCATGAACGTCCGGCATTGACCCGCTGTCAGGCCGACCCGGAGTGCCCCTGGGGCGTTGCGGCCGGAGGGCAAGACCGAGCCCGGCCACCGTCAGTAACACGCAGGTCCAACCGAAAAGGTCGCCGTGCTGGCGATAGAACGTCGGGTGGCGGCGGTGCTCGGTCGGCCGCAACGGAACGCGGTAGATGGTGAACCCCGGCCCGTAGATGTCCCCGGGCTCGCCCAGCCCGTACTCACGCAGCCGCCCCCGCTCGTCAATCCAGCAGGTCAGACCATTGTTCGTGCAGCGGACCAATGGGACGCCATTCTCCACGGCGCGGAAGAGAGCGGCGACGGCATGCTGCCACTGCGCCGCACTTTCGCCGAACCACCCGTTGTTGGTGAGATTGAGCAGCAAATCGGTGTCCGGCTGCACATGTTCCCGCGCACCGTGTGGGAAGACATCTTCGAAGCAGATCAGCGGTGCCAGGCGGGCCGGCGTTGCCCCCACCGCGAAAGTCTCCGGTCGCGTGCCGCGCGAAAAGCTTCCCTGAATCGGCGTGAGGTATTTGGCGAAGGGCAGCCAATCCGCCAGCGGCACGTACTCACCGAAGATGACCAGTCGCCGCTTGCGGTAATGAGCCACCAGTCGGCCTTCCGGGTTCATCAGGAAAGCGGAGTTGTAGAAATCGTATTCCGGCGCGCCTCCGACCGACTCGCGCGGCACGGCCTCATCCGCGCCGAAGACCATCCACAGCCGGTGTTGCCGAACCAAATCGGTCAGCGCACGTTGGTTGGCCTCGGAAAAATCGGGCAGGGACGCCTCGGGCCACACCAGCAGGTCAGGAGCGGTCGCCGCCGCGAGCCGGCTCAATTCCATGAGCCGCTCGAAACGATGGTCCGCTTCGCCGGGATCGAAGATCAGTCGCTGGGGAATGCTGGGCTGAATCAGCGCCACGCGCAGCTCGGCCAGGGCGGGGCCGGGACGTACCAGTTTTAGTCCGCCCGCGAAGGTGGCGAGCAGCAAGCAGGTCAGCGGCAGGGCCAAATCGGTAAACAGGGCGAGCCGAAACGAAACCAGCATCCCGGCACGCGGCCGCGGGGTGGGGAAGGCTGAGTTGGTCTCCCCAGAGGGGGGGGACCCGGTGCGTTCGCCCGTCAGCCGGGCGACAAGCTTGGCGCCCGCGCTGAACAGGGCGGCAGACATCCACGCCACGAGGAACGACACCCCGTACACGCCGGTCACTTCTGCCACCTGGATCAGCGGCGTGAGCGCGTATTGGGAGGTGCCGAGGAAGTTCCAGGGAAAACCGGAGAGCAGACGACCTTGCGCCATCTCGACGGCCCCCCAAGCCGCAGCCGTGGCTGCCGCCCAGACCGTCCGGTAGGCCCAACCCAGTTGCGCGAACCGCTCGGGCCAGGAAGTCTTCGCGTCAACATCAGTCGTCGCTCCGCCTTGGTCGCTCTCCGCCGTTGGGGTGGACGGGGGAGCTTCGATCCGGAGGCGAAAACGCGATGCTTGCTCCTGCGACCGCGCGAGCAGCCGGTGGAGAAGGGTGTGCGCCAGCCAGACCCACATCGCGGGGAACAGCCCCACGTACGCGCTGAGGGCCAGCCAGCCCGCCACCGCGCCGGCGGGGAAGGGGATCTCCAGCAACCACCGCAGCGCCACGAGCGCGAAGACGAATCCGCTCACCCAGCCCAGCCGAAAGGCGCGTCCGGGCGAGACGCCAGCCGCGGCGGTGAGCGCCAGCGCCGGCGCCACCCAGGCCAGCCCGGCCCAGCCGGGCAACGGAAAGGCCAGCGCCAGCGTCACGCCCGCCAACACGGCCAGGGCAGAGCGCAGGTTCAAAATGTTCGGCAGCCAGCGGACGCTCACCGGCCGGACTTTGGTTTACGAACCGCAGGGCGTCGAGCGCCGGGAAGTCAGCCCGGTGAGGCCGCGAGTCGTCGGGGTTCCCGTGCTCCGTGCTGGCCGTTAATCGGCGGCGGCGCCGGCAATGGCGTCAGGGAGAGGCGTCGCTCTCGAGGGGTGATCCGCCACCGCCACTATGGCAGCACGCTGCATCCTGGGCCTCGAGATTGGGGCTCAGATAGGGAATGCCCAACGCCAGACCGCGCAGCACCAGCAACGAGCCCACCAGAAACACGGACACCGGCATGACGTACCGCAGCTTCATCCGCCACGCCGGCCGCAGCAGCCGTCCGGACAGGCTGATTCCCAGCATCAGCGGGATGGTTCCCAGTCCGAAGACGGCCATGTAACCCGCGCCGGTCAGCGGTCCTCCGGTTGTTGCGGCGCCCATGGCCGCCACGTACACCAGGCCGCAGGGCAGCAGGCCCGTGAGCGTTCCCAGCACGGCGAGGGCCGTCAGTGAGCGCCGCTGAAGAAAGCCGCTCATGGCCTGCCGCAGCAGAGCCACCGCGCGCACGATCGGCGCGGCCAAAGCGAGACGGCGGGACACCAGCAGGCTGGCCAGCAGCGCCGCCCCCAGCGTCAGCGAAAGCCATCGTTGCACGCCGACCATCGCGAGGGTCTTGCCAACCCAGCCGAAGATGAGCCCCAGCAGCGCGTAAGTCAGGACGCGCCCCAGGTTGTAGATGAACCGCCCGAGGCCGAAACGGGTCCAGCCGGCGCCCGTCACCGGCAAGGCGAGCGCCAGCGGCCCGCACATGCCGGCGCAATGCACGCTGCCGGCGAGTCCGAGCAAGAAGGCGGTCCAGAGTTCCATGGTGACGGCGGGCGACGCGGGGGACGGGTCACGAACCGGGCGGCGCGAACACGAAGTTTTCCTCGAGCCCGAACTCGCGTCCCTCGACGGTCCAGATCACCCGGACCCGCCAGCGGCCGCGGGCCAGGGCGGCGGTGGGAATGGTCTGCCGGCCCTCGGCGTTGGGAATGAGCCTCACCGTGTGATCGTCGCGGGCCGCCGCGGGCCGGTAGAACTGAATGCGGCCCTCAGGCTGTTTGGCCAGGTGGTCGGGCGGCAGGCTGAACAACAGGCAGTCTTGTTTGGCGTCGTAACGCAGGCTGGCGCTTGCGGCCTCGGCGGCGGTTCGCGCGTGGCGATCCATCTGTTGCTGATACCGCAGCTCCTCCTCGTAGTAGTCGTCGCTGACCAGCTCGGAGCGATTCCACGTGGAGATGACGACCAGCGCGGCCGTGCCGGCGCCGAACAGGATCAGGGCCGCCGCGATGGCCCAGGGCCAGGGATTGAAAACGCGCGGGGTGCTCATGGTTGGCTAGCGATCGTCCCGCGGCCCGACAAATACCGTCTTCACCCTTTCCAGCCGCTTGTCGCCCGAATACACGCCCACGACCAGCGGGGTGGTTCCTCCGCGGAGCGCCTCGGGCGCAAGCTCGATCAACAGCGAGGACTCGGCCAGCTTTTGCGGCGGCACCCGCAGGTCGCTGCCCATGACGGTGATGGTGCCCTCGAGGTTCTCCAGTTTGAGCTGTACCGGCACTTCGTGCGAGGTCTTGTTGACCAGCTTCAGAGTGTAGAGGTTGCTGTAGCGGCCGTTGGGCATCTTCTGGAACAACGCACCCTGCGCTCGCAGCAAGGTGGCCTCGACGTCCGAGCGGGTGAGCAGCAGCGTGCCCCAGATCAGCCCCAACACCACCAGCAACGCGGTGTACCCGACCAGGCGCGGCGTCAGGCGCAGACGCTCGCCCTTCTCGATGCCGTCGAGCGAGGCGTAGCGAATCAGGCCGCGCGGCCGGCCGATCTTGGTCATGATGTCGTCGCAGGCGTCAATGCACGCCGTGCAATGCACGCACTCCATCTGCGTGCCGTTGCGGATGTCTATGCCCGTCGGGCAGACCGCGACGCATTGTTTGCAGTCAATGCAGTCGCCGCGGCCGGCCGCCTGGCGGTCCGCCCACGATTGCCGGCGGTCCAAATGGCCGCGGGTCTCGCCGCGCTTGTGGTCGTAGGCCACCACAATGGTGTTTTCGTCCAGCAACGTGGACTGAAAGCGGCCGTACGGACAGATGAAGGTGCAAGCCTGCTCCCGAAAGCGGGCGAAGATCAGGTAAAACACCAGCGTGAAGAGCAGCATGAAGGTCAGGCCCGTCAGGTGGTTGAGCGGGTTGTCGGTCACGATCTGAAACAAGTGCTCGGTGCCGATGATGTAGGCCAGCAGCGTGTTGCCGATGAGGAAGGACAGGGCGAAGAAAATCAGATGCTTGGCGCCCTTCTTCAGGGCCTTGCTGGCGGTCCAGGGCGCGCGCGCCAGCGCCTTCTGTTCGGGCGCGTCGCCTTCGATCCAGTACTCGATCTTCCGAAACACCATCTCCATGAGCACGGTCTGAGGGCATGTCCAGCCGCACCACAAACGGCCAAACGCGGCCGTGAAGACGACGATGCCCGTGAGGAACAGCAGCAGCGCGAGGGCGGCGAGGATGGCATCCTGGGGCCAGAAGACCTGGCCCAGGATCGAGAACTTGCGCTCGACGACGTTCAGCAGCAGCAGGGGGTTGCCGTTGATGCGGATGAACGGTCCCGCGAACATCAGCGTCAGCAACGCCCCGGCGACCGCCACCCGCGCGCGGTGGTACCGGCCGGCCGGTTTTTTGGGGTAAATCCAAATGCGGCGGCCTTCCTGGTCGGCGGTGGCAAGGTGATCCCGGAAATCCTGCCAGTTCACCTCCTGCATGGCCGACTCTTGGGCCACCCGCGCTTCAGTGGGCGGGGCGGGCTGCTGCTGCGTGCTGCTCATCAATCAACGGCCGGCGACCGGTCAGGGCAGACACGGCCGTCGGCACTGCCGTCTAGAGACAAGACGGCGGCCGAAGTTACAAGCCGGAAGTGCCGGGACCGGGAGTTCGCGCCGGGTCCCGGGGCCTCGCGGCGGGCGAGAATTGTCCCCAAAGAGTGCCCTCAGATTGGGGCTGCGAGGGGCCACCCAGCCCGGTACGGTGTGCGGCGTGAGGTCCACTCTGAAATCCGACTTGCGGCGGCTGGCGCAACTCGCGTTTCACCGCGCCGAATGGGGAGCGGACCTCGTCCGCCGGCTGCGCCGCCTGCGTCAAACCGCGCGAGCCCATCCGGACTGGCCGGTTGTGGAGGCCTTTTATCCGTGGCTGTTCGTGCCGCTGACACTGTGGCCGTTGCAACTCGACGGCGTGGGGCGCGAAGTGGCGGATCAGCTTGAGCGCGGCCGGCGCCTGGCGCCGCGGCTGCGCCTGCTCCTGGCGCTCCTCGGACCGCCGCCCGATGACACGGCCGTGGCCGTGACCATGCAGCATGAGCACCTGGTTCAGCCGGGCGATTACGGCTCCCTGATTCACGCGCAGCACAAGTTCGAAATCCTCGAGCGGGAACTGGCGCGGGACCCGCGTTTTCTCGAGGATTGGCGGCAACTCAAAGCCGCGTTTGACGTGACCCGTTTCCAGGACCGCAAAAGGATCATCCGGCGCCGGATGCTGCCCGAGCGCAACTACCGCACGGACTGGCAGTTCAACTGGACCAGCCCCCGCGAGCGCCTCCAGGCGGTGTTCGACGTGTTCTGCTGGCGCTGGAACCTCTACGGCATGAGAGGGGACGAGCCGCTGCTGATGCAGTTGACCGTCAACCTGACGCCGTATGGCACCATGATTTTCATCCCGGCCTACTGGAGTTTCGATCCCAAGCGAGACCTCAAGTGGCGCGGCATCACGGCGCTGCACCGGGCGCGCGGCGTCCGCAAGCAGGGTCCCAAGCTCAGCCTCAACCAGCTTGGCCTGCGCGAAGATGCCGAGCGCGCCGCGGAGTTCTGGTCCCGCGCAACCCGCGCCGGCCTCCGGGGCAAGGATCGCACGCGGACGGTCATGGACCAGATGGGGTGGGATCCGCGAACGGACGCCAGCAAATTGCGCCGGCTCCTGAAGCTGGCGCCGCTTTCCCAACCGAAGGAACAACCATGAGCCCGAACACCATCGTTTGTCCCCACTGCAAGCGGGAAATCCCGCTCACCGAGGCCGTCGCGCATCAGGTTCGCCAGCAGCTTCAGGCGGACTTCGACGCCCAACGGCGCGCGCAGGAAAAAACCTTCGCCGAGCGCGAGGTGCAATTGAAGGCGCTGCGCGAGCAGCTCGAGGCGGGCAAGAAATCCCTGGCCGAGGAAGTCGAACGCCGGCTGACCGAGGAAAAGAAGAAGCTGCTCACCGATGCCCGCCAGCAGGCCGAGGCTACCCTCGCGGCCGAATTGCAGGACCTCCGCGCCAAGCTCACCGAGCAAACCGGCAAACTGGCCGAGGCCCAGAAGACGGAACTCGCCCTGCGCAAGCAGCGCCGCGAACTCGAGGAGCGCCAGCAGGCCCTCGAACTGGAAGTGGCCCGCAAACTCGACGCCGAGCGCGCCCAGATTCGCGAAGCCGCCCAGCGAGCCGCCGCCGAGGAACAACGCCTGCGTCTGGGGGAGAAGGAAAAGCTCATTGCCGACCTCCAACGGCAAATTGAAACCCTGAGGCAGAAGGCCGAGCAGGGGTCGCAGCAGGCCCAGGGTGAGGCGCTCGAACTCGCCTTCGAGGACCAGCTTCGCGCCAGCTTCCCCGGCGACGAAATAACCCCGGTGGCGACGGGCGTCCGCGGCGCTGACATCCTGCAACGCGTGCGGACGGCTTCCGGCCAGGACTGCGGCACGATCATCTGGGAAGCCAAGCGCACCCGGAACTGGCAGAAGGGCTGGATCGCCAAGCTCAAAGAGGACCAGCGGGAACACCGGGCCGAACTGGCGGTGCTGCTGACTTCGGCGCTGCCGCCCGAAGTGACCCACTTCGCGGCCCTGGACGGCGTCTGGGTGACGGATTTCGCCTGCGCCGTTGGTCTTGCCGGGGCGCTGCGGCAGGGGCTGCTGGGGGTGGCGGGCGTCCGCCGTGCCGAAAGCGGCAAGAAAGAGAAAATGGCGGTGCTGTACTCCTACCTGTCGAGCACCGAGTTCCGTCAGCGCATTGAAGCGATTGTCGAAGCCTTCGTGAACATGAAAGCCGACCTCGATGCCGAGAAGCGTGCGATGGCCAAGCAATGGGCCAAGCGGGAGAAGCAATTGGACCAGGTGGTCAACACCACCGCGCTCATGTATGGCGACCTGCAGGGCATCATCGGCCAGGCGGCGCTGCCGGGGATCAAGGTGCTCGAACTGGCGGATTGACTGCTTCGTCTTCCCACCAAACCCAGTTTGCGACTATGAAGAAATCACTTACTGCCAAGGAATAGTTCGACTTGTTTGACAGAATCATGACCGGCTACCCCGGATTCTCCCGCAAAGAAGAACCTGGTAGCGGATACTGCGACTGGGAGCGCGGAGGCATGCATGACCCTCCCGGAAAAGGGCGGACTTACTCGCGAGTAGAGCGGCGGGTGGTCTTCTACACCACCGCACCCGCTGCCAACTTCCGGGTGCAACTGGATCTGCTCAATCGCGGCGGAGAAACAATCGCCGCCGTATTCATTCGCACCGAGGACTTCCCCAAAAAGGCTGCTAACACAGCCAACGTCACGTTCAAATTCCGCTGGGACAAAGACCATGAGGCTTACGTGGTAGATTTTCGAAGCCAGTCGGTGCAGCGATGGCTCTCGAGGACGGGTTCCGTGCCCCAGTACATCCAAGCGAGTGGCACTCGCGTGGGCAGAGTCATTGTCGGATCGAACTTGGATCGCGAGTTCGTGCATCGGTTGCTCTTGGTCACGGACTTTGCGGGCCAATGCGATCGCGGAAGCCTTCGACCCAGGAAACCCGAGGAATTCTACCCGCCCAAGAATTGATCGCTGGCAGGCGTCTTGGCTGACCACATCCGAGCCTCCCAGCCGGTGCACTACGCCCGCCGGCTGTCAGGGAGGGCGCTTGACGCCGCCCTCGCCGCAGAATGTTGCTGCGGCGGAACGGCCGGCTGACTAGTCTGCTTCCATGAGCAGCCCGATCACCGAATTTCGCCGGAACTCCCTGATCTCGCTTGTCGAGCGCGTCGTGCAGGCCACCCCGGTGACCGACATCCACACCCACCTCTACGATCCGGCCCTGAGCGGGTTGCTGCTCTACGGCATTGATGACCTGCTGACCTACCACTACCTGGTGGCAGAGGCGTTCCGGGTGCATCAGGTGCCCTACGACCGCTTCTGGATCATGTCCAAGACCGAGCAGGCCGACCTCGTTTGGAACACGCTTTTCCTTGAACGCTCCCCGATCTCCGAAGCCTGCCAGGGCGTTCTGACCACCCTGCACCGGCTCGGGCTGGACGTGAAGAAGCGGGATCTGCCGGCCTTGCGGGACTGGTTTCAGCAATGGCCGGCCGAGGCGTATGTCACCCGTTGTATGGAGCTTGCCAACGTCGAGACCATCTACATGACGAACTCGCCGTTCGACGACGCGGAGGCGCCCGCCTGGCAACACGGCCTGCTGCGGGACGATCGGTTCGTCGGCGCGCTGCGGATTGACCCGTTGCTGGTGGACTGGCCGAATGCCGTTCGGCGGGTGGCGCGGTGGGGCTACGAGGCGGGGGAGGGACTCTCGGCCAACACCATCAGCGAGGTGCGCCGCTTTCTCGCCGACTGGACCCGGTTGATCGAGGCCGCCTATTTGATGGTGTCCCTGCCGCCGGAGTTCGCGTTTCCGGGCGATTCGGACACCGCGCAAGTGCTTGAGAAGTGTGTGCTGCCGCATTGTGAGGAGCATGGGCTGCCGCTGGCGCTGATGTTGGGCGTGCGCCGCGGGGTCAATCCGCAGCTCGGGCTGGCGGGTGACGGGGCGGGCCGCAGCGATCTGTGCGCCCTGGCCAACCTGTGCGCGGCGTTTCCGCGCAACAGATTCCTCGTTACGGTGCTCTCGCGCGAGAACCAGCACGAGTTGTGCGTGCTGGCCCGAAAGTTTCCGAACCTGCACATCTTCGGCTGCTGGTGGTTCACGAATGTCCCGCACCTGATTGACGAGATTACCCGGCTGCGGCTGGAACTGCTCGGTTTCAGCTTTACCGCTCAGCACTCCGACGCGCGCGTCCTGGACCAGTTGCTCTACAAGTGGGACCACTCGCGGCGGATCATCGCCCGGGTGCTGATCGAGAAATACACCGACTTGATCGCCACCGGCTGGGAAGAGACCGCCGCGGAGGTGGAACGCGACGTGCGGCTGCTCTTTGGCGGCGCGTTTAAGGAGTTTTGTCGGCGGTGATTCCCGGAGCGGCCGGACCTCGGCCCGGCCGTCCTACCCGCCCAGCAGGAGCGACGGCTTGTCGCGGTCCTCGCCGAGCTTGAAGCGCGGGTAGGCCTTCAGGCTGAAGCTGAAGGCGATCGTCCAGTCCTCGCCCAGGTCGCGGTTGTCGCGCAAGCGGAGGGTAAGCGCGCCGGTCCAACTGCGGAAGTCGCGGTAGATCGTGTAGTACTGCTCCTCCATGGTGGAATCGCGCGCCTCAAAGTGGTGGGTGAGCCGCACGGCCCAGTTTTCGTTCAGCCGCACGAACAGGCTGCTCAGGTACAGATCGTTGGCCGAGGTCGGTCCGTAGCCCGGCTGTTCGCGCAGGTAGCGGTGCCCTACCTTCCAGTGCCAGATGGAATTGGGCTGCAGCGTGATCGTATGATTGGCCAGATTCCACTCGGCCTGGTTGAGGTCGAACCGGATTTCTGAGTTCAACGTCAGCCACGAGCGCGGCTTGAAATCGAGGTCGGAATACAGGTCCGAGAAGGTCTGCTGGTCGGCGCGCGGGTCGGCGCGCCAGTCCACGACGGCCAGCCAGTTGACGACGTTCTCGATCCCTTCGCCGCGTTTGGTCTGGAGTTTGTTGCGGAGGCCGAGGCGGAAGACGTTGTTGGCGTCCACCGAGTCCACGGCGTTGTAGTCCGGGAAATCCACGGGCAACAACTCGAAGCTGCGGAACTCGTAATCGAACTGCGGCAGGTCGCGCGGCGCTTCGCTGGGCGCGGGCACGAAGACGTAGTTCACCGAGGGTTCGGCGATGTGGCGCAGGCCCTGCACTTCAAAGAGCCGATTGCGGGCGTCCGGCCACACGCGGGAGATCTTGGTGGAAACCTCGGCGCCGGTGTTGAGAACCCACCGCTCGCTGGAGCCTTCGTCGCGGGGATCGTTCCACTCGTCAAACGCGCCGTAGTAGGTGAACCGGCCGCCCACCCGGGGCGTCACGTTGAGCCAGCCGAAAAAGGTCTGCGGGAGCAGCAACTGGTGATACGTGTCGGCGCGAAACGCTGCGTAATTGGTGTCGGCGAGGTCGTTGCTCCGGTAGCGCAGGTAGGCGGCCGAGGTGTCGCTCTCGTAGTAGAACGGCGAGACGCCCAGTTGCTGGCGGGCCGCCGTCAGCTTGAGATCGGGCAGCCGTTCAATGGTCTGGTAGAAGTCGTTGACCTGGCCGACGGCCAGCAGGTTGAGGCTGAAATTGGGCCAGAGCTGGTTGACTTCGAGAAACGACTTCGGCTGCACATCCTCGCGGTATTCCGTCTCGAAGAAGTCGCGGATGACCGTGGCGTCGCTCTGCCACCGCACCGCCGCCTTGGCGGTCAGATTTGAGGAGACAAACGTCGAGTGCGCGAAATTGATGCGGTAGCGATCGGCGTCAATCGCCACGCCGGTCGGTTCTTCCGGCGGATCGTCGTCCCACGTGTAGTACGACTTGATCTGGCCGCGGCCGGCGCGGCCGAGGTCGTAGTGGAGGTCCGGTCCGCCGCCGAGGCCGCGTTTGACGCGGTAATCAAAGTTCAGCACCGCCTCGAGGTTGGTGGTGACGTTCCAGTGGTAGGCGTTCAGCACGTACAGCCCGTAGAGACTGCGATAGCCCGGCGTGACCACCCAGAAGTTCCGATGGTAGCGCAGGCTGTTCCGGTAGGTGGGGAAATACATCACCGGCACCTTGCCCAGATAGAGCGTCGCGCCTTTCGCCTCGATGTATTCGCCGGGCACGATGCGGATGCTTCGGGCGCGGACGCGGTAGCCCGGCGTGTAGAGGTCGTCCGTGGTGATCGTGGCGTTGGTCGCGGACCGGACCTGGTTGGTTTGCGCGGAGTCGAGTCCCTCGCCCGCGACAAAAAACGGGGCCATGCCGGCGCGGAAGTTGCCGGCCGCGACATCCCGGGTGAAGAAATTGTAGCGGAGACTGTCGCCGGTCCACAACTGGCGGCCCTGCTGCAGGCGGACGTTTCCCTCGGCCGCGATCTCGCCGCTCTGGCGGTTGATCTGGACCCGCCGCGCGGTGAGCGTGGCGTCCTCGTAAGTGACCTCGACGCCCGCCGGGTCGGTCGCCACCCCGGACTGTTCGTCGAATTCCACGAGTCCCTCCGCGGACAACCCGCGCATGACCAGCGCCGGCGGCTCCGCGGCACGCAGGGCCAGCGCCGCGCCGCTGATCAGCCCGAACCTCACGAGCCACCGCAGCCAGTTCATGCGGCGCACGCTATGCGAAGAGGTGGGCGCGAGGAAAGTGGATTTGCCGCGCTTGACCGGGGCCGAGCGCGGCCTACCGTGCCCCAGCCCAATCCAATGGCCGCTCCGCGCCAATCGCTCAACTCGCCCCAAGCCCATGAAGCAAGTCAGTCTGCTCAAGGTGGTGGTCGCCTCGCCGGGCGACGTGAAACCCGAACGGGACCGTCTGGAGGTCGTTGCCGCGGAGCTGAATCGGGGCGTCGGTGATCTTCTCGGCGTGCGCCTGGACGTCGTCCGCTGGGAGACCGACGCGTTTCCCGGCTTTCACGCCGCTGGTTCCCAGTCGCAGATAGATCGCGGCCTGAAGGTGCCGGAGAGCGATCTGTTGATCGGGATTTTTTGGAAGCGTTTTGGGACGCCGGTACCGGGTGCCGGCTCGGGCACCGAGCACGAGATTCGCGGGGCCTATGAGTCGTGGCGGCGAACCGGTCAGCCGCAGATCATGGTCTATTTCAACCCCCGCAAGCCGGCCGAACTCTCGCCCGCGGATGAGGCCCAGTGGGCGGCGGTGCGCGCGTTCCAGAGCGATCCCCTGTTCCAGCAGGGGCTGTGGTGGAGCTTCGAGGATACGACCGAATTTGAAGCGCTGGCGCGTCGGCACCTGACGCAGTACCTCAAGCACCGCGTCACTCCCCTGGAGGGCGAAGTGCGCACCGTGGACACGCCGCTGGGAACCATGGACATCTCCCAGCCGGCACCGCTGCGCGCCCGTTCGCTCGCCGAAATTGCTCCCGGTCTCCACAGTCACCGGAATCGGGAGTTTGGATTCGAGATCGGCTGGCCGCCGGCGGGCTGGCAGGCCATCACCGATCCATTCCAACTGGCGGGTCTCCAGGCGCAGATGGGGCTCAACCCGATGCTCACGCCGAACCTGCGGTTGGTCCTGGTCCTCTACAGCCTCGTGCCCCTTGCGGGGTTCGCGCCGAACGTCAACATCCTCGCCGAGCAGGTGGGGCCCTTGACGATCCGTGATTACCTGGCCCGGTCGGTGTATCAAATGCAGGCGGCGGGATTCACCGTCGTCAACGCCGAGGCGGACGACGCCACGCAAAGCGGGCTGGTGGTCTTTTATGGTCGTGATCCCCTCGGGCGGCCGTTGTTTCAGTTTCAGCGCCTGCTGATTACGCGGGGCGTCTGCCTGATCGCCACCGCCACTCAGCTTCCCCCACTGGATCTAATGGGTGCTCAATTGCGGGCCGAGCTGGCGGGAATCTTGAACTCTCTCCAGCGCGCTTGAGTTGACGGACTGAGCCGGCCCCCGCGGACTCGGTCGGGGGCAGCCGCGAACGGTGCGGACCCGGGTAAGGGGAACCGCGGTCCGAAGCCGTTGCCCGGCGCAGCGTGGCAGCGGAACCGCCTGCCCGCTGGCGCGCGGGGTCCCTTTGTGGTTTACTCTGCCAGATTGATGAAAACGATCATTGTGCTGCTGTTGCTCGCGGCGCTGGTGGGGGCCGGAGTTTGGATCGAGCTCGCGAAACGTCACCAGCGGTTGGCGGCCGAGGCGGAACAGGCCCATGCGGAAGCGATCGCGGCCCTGCGCGCCGAGATGGAAGAATTCGCAGCCGAAGCCTCCCGAGCCCGGCAAACCGCCGAGCGCGCCGCCGCGCCGAGCGCGCCGCCGGTAACGGTCGTCACCGGCCGTTCCCCGGCGGAGGCGCTGCGCGAACTGCAGCAGTTGCGCCCCGCGCCGGGGCCGAAGGGGCGCGACGCGCGCTTTCGCATCGTGCATCAGCTTGAGAATCTCGTGGATGCCGGCCCCGCGGCGGTCCCGGTGATCCGCGAGTTCCTCGACCGCATGGAGGACGTGGACTACACGGAGGCGGAATCGCGCAGCGGCGACGAAGGACGCGCCCGAAATCCCGCGCTCGGCGCGTGGCAGAACCGCTCGCGGGTCTCGCTGGACTTCGACTTTCCGCCGTCGCTGCGCCTGGGGCTGGTGGATGTGCTGCGGCGCATCGGCGGGGCCGACGCGGAAGCCGCGCTCGCGACGATGCTCGCCCACACCGGTCGCGGCGTGGAGGTGGCTTACGTGGCCCGGGCGCTGGACGAGATGAATCCCGTGGTCCATCGGCCCGCGGCCATTGCCGCCGCCCACGAGCTGCTGCTGAATCCGCCCGCAATCGAGCGGCCGAACCGGCTGGACGAAAACGCCCGCGCGTATCTCCTGAACCTGCTGTCAAGCTGGGGCGACACTTCCTTCGCGCAGTACGCCCCGAGTTTGCTGATTGGCGGCGATGGCCGGATTGACCGCACGGTGCTCGACTACCTCAACGGCGCGCTCAAGGTGCAGGCCATGGACGCCATCTATCAGGCGTACCTGGACCCCCGCATCACCAATCAATGGGAAAAGGCGCCACTGGTCGGCACGGCGTTCAACTATGTGGGGCCGAGTCCGGAGGCGAATCGCATGTTCCAGGACGTGTTGACCAATCAAACGCTGCCCACACCGCTCAAGGCGCTGGCGATCGGGGCGCTGGCCGGCGCCGACCGCGGCGGGGTGCGCATCGAAACCCCAACCGACCCCGGGACCATCGAGGCGCGCATCGCCGTGCTCGAGGCCACCAGGGCCAACCTCACCGATCCCAGCCTCGCGCGCGCGGCCGATCGCACGATCGAAAACCTTACTGCGCTCCGCGACGGTCGCCCGACACGGGAGCTCGAGCTGGATCTTCGCCAATGGTGGCGTCCCGGTGGCGCGCAAACCACCACTCCCGGGACCGGTGGCCCGTAGGTGCGGTTGGGGCCGGCAGGTGGTTGTCCAGGCGGGCGATTGTCGCCGGGCGCTGCCGGGTCCCGGCCGTTGGTAAAGGACCACGCGGCCTTGCGCTGGATGCGCTCCCGCTTACCCTCCGCTTATTCTCAGTTCGGCGGCCGGCGTGCTTCGGCGACGCGGAGCCCGCCCCGGGAGCCGTGCGTCCGGCGTCGCTGGCCGGTCAAACTGTGATCCGAAAAGATTCCATGACCCTGCAACGTTGGTTGGTGGCCGCGACGGTGGTCGGACTGGCCGGGACGGTCGGCACGCTGGGAGTGATGGCGGCCGACGGCTCGCTCACGGGGCTGATCGGGTGGCTGGTTCCCTTGGTCCTTATGGGAATGGTGTCAGGGGAAGCGCCCCCGGCGAAGGTTCGCGTTGAACGCGCCCTCGGCCCGGACGGCGTGCCGCGGGCGTTCCGGCTCAGCTACCGCTCGGAAACAATCGAACTGGAGCCGAAGCGGTCGTGGCTGCAGGTGGACCATTTCAAGTGGGTCACTCGGGGCGTCATCGAGGAGCCGCAGTCCTTCCATGTCCATCCTGACGGCTCGGTGGACATCAACGGCGAGAACATCCGCTTGAGTGAGCCGGACGGCGCGGCCCGGCTCGAAGCGGAGATCAACAAGCGGCACCTGCTGGTCCCGAGCGGTCCGCCGCGGGTGACGGTCCCCAAGGAGGCGCTGCCCACCGATCGCTCGGTGTTTCGGGTGCGTCTGGATCATCTGGGCCATCTTCAGATTGAGTGTCGGCACGGCACGGAGAGGGTGGAGACGGGTCTGCGCGGTCTGGCCGCGCTGATTCAGAACGGACTGATGCTTCCGGCCCGCGAGTTGCACGTGGACCCGCTGCAACAGTACGTGGACCTCGACGGCACACGCTTCGACGTGACGCCGGAGGGCGCGCGGGCGCTGGGGGAGATCTTGAATACCCGCTACGCCGCCCGCGTGGGCGGTGCGGGCGGGGTGGCAATCGAGATCAAGGAAAACCCCGGCTCCGCCACTGGCTTTGATATCCACTTCGTCACGATTCGCGCCGGCGCCAAGTTCGAGATCAAGGGCCACCTGTCGCAGGAGAATCTCGACATCCTGCAGGACCCGGCGAAATGCGATCTGTTGCGGCCGGGAATTGTTCTCAGGATTTCGCCGCCACTGCTGGTGATCCGGCGCCGCCGGCCCGATGGGGGCGAGGAGCCGATTCCCGAACTGCCGGACCTGCGCTACCGGTCGGTGACGGCCGGCAAGTTGCAGGAGATCTTCAATCACCCGCTGCTGCGCCGGGGTGACGCGCCGACGCTGGATGCCGACCCCGAGCATGAGGCCATCGCGGACCTGGTCAGCCTGCGCGTCACCCGCAACCCGGAAAACCGCCGCTTCCTGTGGCTGGAATCGTTGACCACCGCCGGCGGGCCGCCGGTCGGGCGCGCGCTCACCCACCACAACGTCGCGGATCTCCAGCAGGCCGGCGTCTTCCGACCGGAGCTGGTCGTCTCGCTCTCGCTCGATCATCAGACCCTGTCCATTCTCAACGAGACCACCGGTGAGGAGCAAAAGCTGGCCCTCTCGTGGCAAAGCGACGAGGCGGTTCTGAGGCGGGCGAGTGAATGGCTGACCGCGGCGCTCAAGCCACCCCGCCCGTTCGTGCCCCAACCGAAAGCCGAACCTCCGCCAATCGCGCCCCAGCCGTCGCCGGTCGCGCCGGTCCCGGTGCCGCCGCCACAGCCTCCACCGGAGCCGGAGTCATCAGCCCGGCGCGAGCCTCCTCCCCCGCCGGCGATACCGCCGCGTTCGTCGCCACCACCATCCGCCGGGGTGGCGCTGGGAGGCCCAAGGATCCGGGAAACGGCGCCGTTGGCCCAGCCGTCGGTGGCTGCCGCGCCGCCGGGGCAGGAGCCCGAGCCGCCCGCGGCCTTGCTGTTCCGCGAAACGGATGGGTGGCGGGTGATTGAGGAGATCTTCCGGCGCCTGGGACCGTTCTTCTGCCTGCCGGTGCAGTCCGTCCGGCTGAGTCTGCCGCACGTGTTTACCAACCGTTTGTTTGAGGTGGTGAGCTTTGAGGACCAGGAGATCGTGACCCTGTTCGACCTGCGCAGCGAAGGTTTTTACGGCTTCTATCGCGCACACCTCCACGAGCGCAACCACGTGTTGGTCTATGCCTGCAAAGGGCTGCACGTCGAGTTCGGCCCGGAACGGTGTGTGATCGAGCCGTCCCTTGGCGCAGAGCCGCACGAGTTCCGCGGCAGCGGGTTACTCGGTTTCGCGCAGGATGCCGACCATCACGAGGTCTTCGTGGTGACGCCGGCTTTCAAAACCTGGGTCAAGCCCCACGAGCGGGCCTGCGAAGCGGCGTTCGCTCACTTCATCACGCCGCGCGAATACGCATCCGCTCCCGGCCGCTATCATTTGGTCTGGCCGGAGCCGACGGCGGGCTGAGGCGCACGGCGGCCCGCCCGGACCGGTCTCAAGCGGCAACCTCGGCCGGCTGCCGGCGGGGTTCGGCCGGCTCGCTGGTCGGGAGGGGTGGCGGCGCAGCAGCGCCGGCCAGCAGCTTCGCAATCACCTCGGCCGCGGTGTACGATGAGCGCCCGGGCGCCAGGAATTGCGCGACATTCGCCACCTCGTTGCCGGCCGTCATCAGCGGCAGCTCCCAGGTGCCGTCGGCGCGCGCCTGAGCGCTGCCAACGGTTGCCGGCAGACCATTGCAGACGCACTTGCGGCCGACAGTCTCCTCGAGCTTGCCGCCCTTGCGCAGATAGTTCTCGACCGGCTCGGAAGGACATCGGTAGCCGATGGACCGGTCGGGCCGCACGTAGAGATGTCGCAGGTAGCCCAGGTCGCAGATGCGTTCCCTGGCATCGTAGGCGGCGGCGGCGGACAAGGTGCCGGCCAGTTGGACCACCTTGAAAGGGAAGCCCGTGGGGGATGCCACGGGGTCGGTGAACACGCCCGCCCGGCCTTGGCGGCTGAGCTCGATCACCTGGCGCTTCAACTCGGGATCAATCCCGGACTCCTCGCAGAACGCAAACGCCGTGCCCACCTGGATGCCGGTCGCGCCGGCGCGCAACGCGTCGGCCAGCCCGCCCGGGCGACCGTACGAGCCAGCCAGCCAGAACGGCAGACCAAGCGCGGCGATCTTGTCGAGCTCGGGGACATCGCGGGGGCCGTAGAGCGGCTCGCCTTCCGGCGTCAGCTTCAGAGGGCCGCGGGGCGGGGCGTTGTGGCCGCCCGCCGTCTCGCCTTCAACGACGAAACCGTCCACGCGCCCGTTGGACTTCTTCGCGAGCGTGAGCGCCAGCGTGGCGGACGCGACGATGCCCAGGAACTGCGGCCGCTGAAGCCGCCGCGGTGCTTCGGCGCAGAACTCCCGTGGCGAGAATCGGGTGAGGTGCTCTTCGCCGGCGGCGGCGCCCTGCACGTCAACGCGCAGCGTGACGTCCTCGCCGGCCGCGAGTCGGTCCAGCAGCCCCGGGATGGCGCGCGGAATGCCGGCTCCCATCAGCACATAATCCACGTTGGCCAGCATCGCGCCGAAGAGCGAGGGCAGCGCCGGCAACTGGATCTTTTCGAGGAAGTTGATGCCCACCGGGCCCGAGTGGCCCTCTTTGGCGAGGAACACCTCGACAAAATTCGCGACGACCGTCAATTCGACGAGCGAAGGTCGCGGCGTCAGGGTGGGCATCGGCGTGAGCCGGAACGGTTGATCGGGGGCCTTCCCCCCGGGAATGAAGTGCTCATCGAGCACGCGTTTCGCGATGGCCGGGTACGGAAAGTGCGCCAGGCCGTGGCGCATTTGACCGTCGAGGTCACCGGCTTGTAACCGCCGGGACAGCATCACCGCCAACGCGGTGCCGGAGACAACTCCCAACTGACGCAACTGCGAGACGGTGCGCGCCAAGCGCCAGCCCGACACCGCAACCCCCATCCCGCCCTGAATAATCTGTGGCTGTGACATGAGATCCTGTTTGGTGGCCCGCCGATAAAACTGGCCGGCCAGCGGCAGGAAGCCAGGGAAGCATCCCCGAGTGCGAACGACGCCCCGGGCACAAATCCGTCGGAAACTGACGCTGAGCATCAAGCTACGCCACCTTGGGCTCCGGAGCAAAAGGAGATTTGGTCCGGCGGCGCGACGCGGAAATCCCGACGCGTCTGCGGAAGCGCCCCTGTAGGTCGGCCAGTCCTTGGTCCGGTCCCGCAGCATGCGCGCGGAGTTGGACCGTGGTGGTCGAGAATGCCAATGGCCCAGCCAACCCGCCAGCGGCTGACTCGACTCGACGCCGTCGGGGAGGTAGCCTGCTGCGGTGTCGTTGCTTCGTCCCGCCAGCACCCTGACCCGCCGGGCTTTTCTGGCATCCCTGTCATCGGCCGCTTGGGCGGTGGGCGCCGCGGGAGGGCGGGCGCCGCTGACCCGGTTCGAGTTCTCCGAGCCCCAGATGGGGCTCCCGTTCCGCATTGTTCTCTACGCTCGGGATGAGGTCGTCGCCCGGCGGGTGGCGGAACTGGCGTTCGCCCGGTTGAGCGAACTCAACAGCATTCTCAGTGACTACGACGACCACAGCGAACTGAGCCGGCTCTCGCGGTCGTCGGCGACCGGCGCGTGGGTTGCCCTGAGCGATGATCTTTGGCGGGTCCTCGCGCGCGGGCAGGAACTTGCGCGCCGGAGCGACGGCGCATTTGACGTGACCGTCGGGCCGCTGGTCCAGTTATGGCGTCGCGCCCGCCGGCAACGGCAGTTGCCCGCCTCGGACCGTCTCGCCGAAGCCCGGCGGGTGACGGGCTGGCAACGGCTCGAGTTGGATGCGGCCCGCCGCCGGGCCCGGCTGACCGTGCCGGGCATGCGGCTGGACCTGGGCGGCATCGCCAAGGGATATGCTGTGCAGGAGGCGCTGCGGTTCCTCGAGACCCGCGGGTTCCCGTGTGCGCTGGTCTCAGGCGGAGGCGACCTGGCCGCGGGCGAGCCGCCTCCCGGCCAGAGGGGCTGGCGGGTGGAACTGGCTCCCCTCGAGGCCCCGGGCGCTCCTCCCGTTCGGTACGCGAGCCTACGCGGCGGCGCGCTCGCCACCTCCGGCGATGTTTTCCAGTACGTCGAAATCGAGGGCGTTCGTTACTCCCACATCTTGGACCCTCGCACGGGATTGGGTCTTACTGACCACAGTCTCGTGACGGTGTTTGCCCCCGATGGCATGACCGCCGATGGCCTGGCAACCGCGGTGAGTGTCCTTGGACCGGTCGCCGGCCTACGTCTGCTCGGCTCGGAACCTGGCGTCGAGGGACGGATCATTCGCGAGGTCAACGGGGAGATCGAAGTCCGCGAGACGCCCGGTTTGAAGAAACGGCTTTTCCGAGAAACACGGGCGACGGGTACGCAGGATTCGGTGGCCCTGGGCCCGCTTTGATGGCCCGCGCGGCGGCGGCTGAGGAGGGGAGTGCCCTGGTGCCCAAATGGTGACGCGCTCCCAATCTGGCGCCGGCGCCGGGCTGATCGCGACCGGTCCCGCCGCCGCGATTCAGCCGCCGTCCAGCGCCGTTGCAATCCGGCGCCAGAGTTCCTCCGGCTCCTCGAGGCCGACCGACAGCCGGATCAAGTGCCGCGGCACGCCGCAGGCTTCGGCCCAGTCCAGTTCCGTGTAGTGCGCCAGCAGGGTGAAGGGGCAGGCGAGCGTGAAGGTGGTTCCCAGACTGGGGCCTTTGCAGACGGCCAGCCGGTCGTAGATGCGCGGCGCTTCCGTTGCAGCCGCGCGCGGTAAAAACGTGACCAGCGCGCCCCAGCCGCCGAGCGGGCGGCGGACGGCTTCGTAGGCGTCTGCGAATTCCCACTTCGGGTACCAGACGCGCTCGACGGCCGGGTGTGCTCGCAAACGTTCCGCGATGAGCAGGCCGTTGGCGTTGTGGCGTTGCATCCGGTGCGGGAACGAGTGCAGCCGCTGTTCCAGTACCGCGGCATCCCCGGGCCACAACAGGTCCTCGTGTTGCGCCCGGACCAGGGATTTCAACTCGGCGTGCAGCGGCGATTGGGGATTGCAGATCAGCGCCCCGCCCATCACGTCGCAGGTGCCGGCGAAGTACTTGGTCAGGCTCGTCGCGATCAGGTCCGCGTGCGGACCGAGGTCCACGTTGACCGGGGTGGCCACCACGTCGTCCGCCACCAGCGGGATGCGCTGCGCGCGGAGGATGGGCGTGATGCGGCGCACATCGGCCGAGCCGAGCAGCGGGTTGCCGGGCAGCTCGCAGAAGCAGGCCGCCGGTGGCGAGGTCCGCACCAGTTCGCGCAGGTCGTCGGCGATGGTGGCGAGGTTGTGCAACAGGGTGGCCCCGCCGCCGAGTTTTTCCTGCAGCTTCAGCGTGTCCACGTAGGGAAAGCCGAGCTGCGCCGTGGCCCGCCCGGGGGCGCGCGCGGTTACGGCTCGCAGCGCCGCGAACTGCGCCGCCATGCCGGTCGGGGCCAGAAAAACGTCGTCCTCCGCGCACTGATAAAGGGCGGCCAATCGCGCACGGAGCGCGCGTTCCATGGCGGTTGCCTCGTCCGCCGGGGACCGGGCGTGTCCGCCGAGAATCGCCTCGGCCTGACGGGTGGAGACGATCAGGCCCGTGTGCTGCCAGAAGGCTCGCAGCGCGCCCTCGCCGGCCGGCGTGGTCGCCAAAGCGTGGATTTCGCCGTGCGGGATGACGGTCGTGGCCGCGCCGGACTGGCACGCGATGAACTCCGCGCCCCAGGTCGCAGCGCGGGCTGACGGCAGCGGCAGACACGGCCGGTCATCACCGGCGATGCGGCGGGCCAGTTCGCGCACCAGCGGGTGAATCACAAACCGCGGGTAGCCGCCTTGCAGCCGGTCGAGCACCTCGGGGCGCTTCTCTTCGTAGCCGACCACGTCCTGCCAGCGCGGCAGGGCCACCGACACTGCGTGGGGTGAGGCTGGCAAAGCCAGGCCCAATTCCTCGGCGCGCCACACCGGCTGCGTGAGCAGGTCGCGGCTGGTCGAACGGGGGCGCGGCAAGGGCGGCGGCGCGGGGCGGTTGTTCATCTCGGCGGCGCGGATTGAGCCGGGCGGGGGCGACTGGGTCAAGTCGCGGGCACGAAGCCGACGGCGGCGCCCGCCGCCGGGCGGCCGGGCAGGAGGTTCGGATGTTGCTCAGGTCGCGGCGCGGGTTGGCGGGAAGATGTCAACTCGCGACGCTCACTTCGAGGGTCTCATCCCGGCGGACTTCGCGATCCTCCTCGCCGGCCACGGAGGGCACGGCCACCGGGGTTTCGAGGGTCCGGGGCGGTTCGTCCGCCGCCGTGTCGCCGCTCCGGCGGAACTTGACGCTAACAATCTTGCTGACGCCCTGCTCCTGCATCGTGACCCCGTAGAGCACATCGGCCATGGCGATGGTGCGCTTGTTGTGGGTGATCACGATGAACTGGGAGAACTGAAGGAACCGCTGCAGGACGCGGATGAACCGGATGATGTTCGATTCGTCGAGTGGGGCGTCGAGTTCGTCCAGCACGCAGAACGGCGACGGTTTGACCTGATAGATCGCGAACAGCAGGGCCACCGCGGTCATGGTTTGCTCGCCCCCGGAGAGGAGCGAAATGCCGCGGAGTTGTTTGCCGGGCGGGCGCGCCACGATCTCGATGCCGCTTTCGAGCACATCGCCCTCATCCACCAGGTAGAGGTCGGCGCTGCCGCCGCCGAAGATCTCCGCAAACAGGCCGCGGAAGTTCTCGCGAATCTGCTGGAAGGTGGTCGTGAACATCTCGCGGGTCTGAGTGTTGACCCGGTTGATGACCTCAACCAACTGCTCCTTGGCCCGGACCAGGTCGTCGTGCTGGTCACTCAGGAATTTGTGGCGTTGCTCGGCCTCTTCGTAGTCCTGGATCGCCACCAGGTTGACCGGGCCGATCTCGTCAATGCGCTTCTGCAGGGCGGCGACCTGTGCCGCGACCGCCGCCCAATCCGTGCTCAGACCCGCCGCCGCCATCTCCTCCGCGGTCACGATCTCGACCTTGGCCGGTCCCTCGTCCGCAAAGGTCACCCGGATGCTCTCGCTCCGCACGTCGTCCAGGTTGACGTTGTATTTCTGCTGAATGCGCTCGCGGAGGTTTTGCGCGGCCATTTGCTGCTGCGCCAGCTCGACTTCCACCGCGGCTCGCTGGTCCTGCAGTGCCGATAACTGCCGGCGGACCTCGCGCAAATCCTCCTCGCGGACGGCCACCGCGCCGCCGACGGCATCGCGTTGGGTGGCGAGCTGCGCCGTCCGGACCTCCTGCTGGCTCTGCTCGTGTGCGAGGGCCTCCATCCGTTGCCGGGCGTCGGCGATTTCGCTTTCCGCCTGCTGCTGACGCTGATCGAGACCGGCAATTTCGGTGCGCCGCTGCGCGGCGAGCTGGGTAAGCTCCCGGAGGCGGTGTTCGAGCGGTCCCTGCTGGGCGCGGAAGGATGCGCAAAGCTGTTCTTCGGTCGCCAGCGCGACACGGGCCTCGGTGAGTTCTCCGTTGGCCGCGTCCCGTTGCTGGCGCAACTGCTCGATCCCGGCGGTGAGTTCGTTCACCTGCTGTTGCCGGGTGGCTTCCTGGGATTCGCATTCACTCAGGCGCGCGCTGAGCGCGGCCCGCTTTTCTTCTCCTTCGCGTTCGACGGCCGCGAGGCTCTGCACCTCATAGACGACCGTGTCAATTCTCTGGTGCAGGACCCGCAGCGCGTTTTGCAGCGCATGGAACTCGCCCTGGCGGGTCGCGAGGGCCACTTCCCGGGCGCGCAATTCCGTCTGCCCCTGCTGCAGGCCGGCCTGGAGCGCGGTTTGTTCGCTGAGTTGGCCCCCTTTGCGCTGGCTGAGCGCGGTGATCTGCTCGCGCAGAGCCGCGAGGCGTTGCTCGAGGTCGGCGATCTCGTTCTTGCGGCCGAGAATCGAGGACGGCGCCTTGCTCGAAGAACTGCCGTTCAGATAACCGCCGGTGTACACGCCGTGCCGGTTGAGCAAATCGCCGGTGACGGTGACAAAGTCGCAGCCGGCGTGGCCGTTCTGGATCGAGGCGGTGGCGGCGGCCAGGTCGGGGACAATCCACGTCCGCCCCAACAACCCGGCCAGCAGGCGATCCACGCACGGGTCGGCTTCGATGACCTCCAGAGCGCGCACTTCACCGGGCGCGGTCGCCGCCTGCGGCGGGCGCGGCGGGGCATCGCCGGTTTGCGGGCTGAGGTCGCCCGGGAATGTCAACTGCCGCGCGTCGGGCGATTCGATCGCCAGCGCGGCGATGCTGGCGCGCCCCTGCTTGTTGGCGGCCAGGTCGGAGAGGATTTGTTGCGCGGATTCGGGCTTCTCGGTCAGGACCAACTGCAGGTTGTGGCCGAGGGCGTTCTCGATGGCCACGACGTACGGGTCGGGCACGCGAATGAAGTCCGCCAGCGAACCGATCACCGCGGCCGACTGGCGCAGGGCCGCCAACGCGCCCGAACTGAAGCCCTCATGGCTGGCGTCCAGTTGTTGGAGCACCGCCAGCCGCGACTGCAGTTCGGCCTGCTGGCGTTGGTGGGCGTCGAGGTCCTGCTGGACCTGGGCGATCTCCTGCTGCAACGCGCGCAATCGTTGCTGGCGCTCCTCGAGACTCAACCGGCGCGCCTGCACTGCTTGCTGCTCCGCTTCCGTGTCGCGGGCGAACTCGGCGAGGCGGGCTTCGACCCGTACCCGCTCCTCCTCGAGTTGCGCCTTCTCGGCGGAAAGCTTTTCGAGCCGGATCTGGTTGCCCTGCTTCTGCAGGTCCAGGGCGTTGATTTCGTTCCGCACCCGGGCCAGTTGCTGCGCGGCTGCGAACAGGCCGCTCTGCGCTTCCCGCAGGCCGTCCTGCTGCGTGCGCAGGGCGACTTCGACCTGCTGGAATGCCTCGAGCCGCGTTTGCAGGCCGGCGCGTTTGGCCTCGAGCTGTGCGCGTGACTCCTCGAGCCGGACCAACACCCCGGCCAATTCCTGTTCCGTCACCTGCTGGCGTTCCGCGGCCTGGTTGATGTCCGTGAGGGCCCGGGTGCGTTGCTCGCCGAATTCACGCAGGCGCTCCTCGTTGAACTGCGCCCGGCTGGCGTGGCGTTCGATCTCGGAGCGGATCCGCAGTTCTTGCTGCTGGGACTCGCTGATCTCGTGGTCGGCTTCGGCCAGGCGCGCGCGCAGTTGCGCGAGCTCATCCTCCCGGGCGACCACCTGGCCGGTGAGCGTTTCGCCCTCGGCGCGCAGCTTTTCGACCGTGCCCAGCCGTTCGTGAATCTGCCCCTGGAGCTGATCGAGTTGATGGCGGGCAAGCTGGGTGTCGAGGTGCTGCAACTCCGCCTGGTATTGCTGGTAACGCCGTGCCTTCCCCGCCTGACGCTGGAGCGAAATGATCTGGCGCTTCACCTCCCGAATGAGGTCCGAAACGCGCAGGAGGTTCTGCTCCGTGCTTTCCAGTTTGCGCAGCGCCTCCCGCTTTTGCGCCTTGAACCGGGTGATGCCGGCCGCCTCCTCGAACACCATCCGGCGGTCCTCCGGCTTGCTGGAGAGCAACTGGGTGATGTTGCCCTGCGCCATGATGCTGTAGCTGGCCCGGCCCATTCCGGTGCCCATGAAGAGCTGCTGGATGTCTTTCAACCGGCACGGCGTCTTGTTGATGAAATACTCGCTGCCGCCGTCCCGGAAGACCCGCCGCGTCACGGTCACCTCGTCAAACTCCAGGTCCACCCCGGCTGCCCGCAGGTTGTCTTGCGACACGCCGCCAATCGTCAGCGAGACCTCCGCCAGCCCCATCGCCGCCCGGCGGTCGGTGCCGTTGAAAATCACGTCCGCCATCTCGCCGCCCCGCAACGCCTTGGCCGATTGCTCTCCCAAGACCCAGCGGATCGCGTCGGCCACGTTCGACTTGCCGCAGCCGTTTGGGCCGACGATGGCGGTGATGCCGGGCAGAAAATTGAGCGACGTCTTGTCCGGAAAGGACTTAAAGCCGTACGCGGTCAGGTTCTTCAAATGCATCGGACAACCAGTATCGGGCGGGCGGAGATGGTGTAAAGTGGAAACCACCATATAATGTGGTGGCCAACCAATCCGAACACAACTAATCGGTCCGTGTTGCGCGACAAGCGGGTCGGCCTCCAAGCCCGCGCCAACCCACAAGCCAACTCGCGCTCGCCGGGCGGCGCAAGGGCGCCCCGGCAGGAATTGGCCTCGAGTTATTCACCGGCCCTCCCCCCGGGCCTCCCGGTTGCCGTGGCTCGCGGGCGGCAATGGACCGCGCCGGGCCGCCGGCTGCGGAAGGCATTGAGCGCATCGGCGGATGGCGGGGCCGGAAATCCAGCTCGGCCTTGGGGGAGGCGCTGGCGGCGTGACGCCCCATCCGTCGGAGAACCGGCTTCACACCGACGCCCGAGACGGGAACCCGCGCGTAACCTTTCCCGGGGTCCCGGCTCCGGTGCAGGGAGCCGGCCCCGGGAACGGGCCGGTGTGGCAAACGTATGATGTTACGACTGTTGATTGGCGCTCTCGTGGGAGGAGCGGTTGGCTACGGCTGGTACCGCCTGGTGGGGTGTTCCACGGGCGCGTGTCCGTTGACCTCGAGCCCGTGGATCAGCACCGGCTATGGGGTGTTGCTGGGGCTTTTGCTGACCGGCGCCGGGCGTTGAGCGCGTCCTCCGTTTGTCCTACCCACGCCAAAACGTGTGGATTGACGCGTCCCGGAACGGGGCGGAGCCTTTCAGTCATTGAAGTCCCGAACGCTGTTGTTCACCCATGAGAGGGCAAGTGTCATCAGCAGTTGGTCAGGCGAGTGAGTGAAAAACGAGATGACGT
>CAYNCT010000016.1:0-36732 GCA_964396005.1 uncultured Verrucomicrobiota bacterium
AGGGCTTCTTCGAGGATTTGCGCAGGCGAACGCGCCGACAGCAACGCGGTGGCAAGCACCAGTGTGGAGCAGGCGAGACCACGAGCGGCACAAAAAAGTGTCTTCATAAGAACGCAAGCGGCACTTCAGCACCCGCGTCGGGGAAAATCAATGCGCCTCAACCTCGTCAACTCTTGAACCCGAAAACCGAAGTCGGATTCACAGAAGGCAACGCAGGGAGAGCTGCTTGCACCGGGATCGGACGGGAAGGGAAGAGTGCCCAGAGAAAAATCCCGTTCCCGTTGCTCCGTCGTTGCGTTTGTTGTCTTCTGGAAAACGAACTTCGGAGTTCGGGTTGAATGCCGGAGCGCCAGCGGGCACCGGGTTCAGCCCGCAGCCGGGATCAGGCCGGGCGTCGCAGAACCGCGGGCGGGCTACTTGATTCCGGCCAATCGTTCGCGCCAGATGCGGTAAAGCTCCACCGTGGCCCGAACGTCCCGCAGACAGTACTCGGCGATTTCCCGATGGCGGCCTTCCGCCATGAGCTGGTTCACGTCCATGCCGGTCACGCCGTGGCTTTTGGGGGAGTCAATGCCGAACGCCTTGCAGTAGAAATCGAGGTTGAAACGGCGCGCGGCGCCTTCGCGGCCGCTGACGCCGTAAAAGGTCAGTTGCTCGGCAAGATCACAATGCGGTTCCGTCGCGAAGCGGTACCCGAGCCAGTTCTTCTTGGTGATCGGGACGTTCAGGATCGCCGAGCGCAGGTACAGGAAGGGGACGTCGAAGCCGCGGCCGTTGAACGTGACGATTTCGTCGTAATGGCGGGCCACGTCCCAAAAGGCGGACAGCAACTCGAGTTCATCGGCGCAGGCCACGAATTCGACCGGCCCGCCGTCGCCGTCGCCCTCCTCGGGATCGTCGGCCACGAAGAGCACCTGGCCGCGGCTGGTGTCGGCGTTGAGCATGGCGACGCAGACGACGTGGGCGGTGAGGGGCCAGAGATTGAGTTGCTGGGTGATCTCCGCGCGCCGCGCTTCCTGCGCGGCGGGATCGGGGATCCGCGCCACTTCGCGAAAGAGGTACTCCCACTGGGAATCGTCGAAGTGGTCGCGGGACTGGGCGGAGGTTTCGATGTCGAAGACGAGGCAGGCCATGCAGAACGGGAGGGAGGGTTCCCCAAACACTCCAGGAGGCAAGACCAGACGAGGATGTCCGGCCAATGCCTCCTGGAGTCAGGTCAGACGAAGACGGTTACTTCTTCTTCGCCGGTTTCTTCGCTGCGGCCTTCTTGGCGGCCGGCTTCTTGGCTGCGGTCTTCTTTTTGGCTGGCATTCGGATTCACCCCCGATCTGTGCTTGCTTGGGTTCGAAAGCCTGTCCGGCCGCCAGTCAGTTGGTGAGGCCGCAGGCTTTCATGGGCGGGAGTGTGAACAACCGGTGAATAACTTTCAACAAAGAATTTGCTTGCTCGGCGTTTTTTTCCTCGTTCTCACCCACCCGGCGCTTGGGCGAGGCGGCCGGCGGGCGAGTGTGCGTCACTCGTAACGCAGGGACTCGATGGGATCGAGATGGGCCGCTTTGACCGCCGGATAGGTGCCAAAGACGACGCCCACCACCGAGCAAATGAGCAGGCCGAAGATCACCCAATCCACCGGAATAATGGGCGGGACCTCGAAATAGTACGCAGCGAAATTGCCGCCCGCCAGGCCCAGCAGCACGCCGATCACGCCGCCGACCTCGCATAGCACCACCGCTTCCAGGATGAATTGGGTCATGATGTTGCGCTTCTTGGCGCCCACGGCCCGGCGGATGCCAATCTCGCGGGTGCGCTCGGTGACGGAGACGAGCATGATGTTCATGATGCCGATGCCCGCCGCCAGGAGGGCAATCGAACTGACGACGGTGACCACCACGCGCACCGTCAGCGTGAAGGCTTTGAACTGCGCGATCAGCGAGTCGTTGGAGAAAATTTCGAAGTCATCCTCCCGGCCGGGTTCGACCTTGCGCACGGCGCGCAAAATGCCGCGCACCTGTTCCACCGTGTCGTCGTACGCCTCCTGGCTGGGGGCCTGAACGAGGATGTCGAGGCTGCTCCAGATCCGGCCGTACCGCCCCAGGCCGGTGGTAAGCGGGATGACCACGAAGTTGTCCTGCTCGCCGCCGAGCGTCGCCCCCTTGGATTCCAGCACGCCCACCACGGTGTAGCTGATGCCGTCAATTCGGACGCGTTCGCCGAGCGGCGAGCCGAAGGGAAAGAGCAATTTCGCCAGTTTACCGCCGAGCACGGCGACAGTTTTCGCGCTGTCGAGGTCGGCCTCGATCAAGGCCCGGCCCTGGGCGACCACCCAGTTGCGGGCGGGGAACCCGCCGGGCGTCGTGCCGAGCAGATTGACGTTGGGCGGCGTCTTGTCGTAGCGCGAGCTGACTTCGCCGCTCCAGAGGTACCGTTGGATGCCGACGGTGCGCGCCAGGGTGGCTCGCTCGATGACCGCCTTGCCGTGCGCGAGGGTAATGTTTTTGCGGCGCCAGTACTTTTCGCGGTCCGCAATGTCGCCGAACATGATGGCCGGCCACTTGCGGACTTGAAAGGTGTTCACGCCCAACTGGCTCAGCTCGGCCTCGGCATTGCGCTGTAGCAGGCGCAAGGCGGTCATCACGACGATGATCGAGAAGACACCGATCAACACGCCCAGAAGGGTCAACGCGGAGCGAAGTTTGTGCGCGGTGAGGGCGCTCATCGCCATCCCGAAACTCTCCCGCAGCTCCGCGACGATCACGGAGCCGGGTCGGCGGTAGGGGGAACGCGGGCTCATGGCGATGCGCTCACTCACTGCGGAGGGCGTCCACGGGGTTCAACCGGGCCGCCCGCCACGCGGGAAGGAACCCCGCCGCCAACCCGGTCGCCGCCGAGACCAGCAGCGCCGCCCCGGCCACGGGCAACGACATCGCCGCCGGCATGAATCGCGAGAGCGCGAGCGTGGCCGGCCAGGCGATCCCCAGGCCAATCAACCCGCCCAACAGGCAGATCATCGCCGCCTCGGTCAGGAACTGCGCGAGGATGTTGCGGCGTTTGGCGCCGATGGCCTTGCGAATGCCAATCTCCTTGGTCCGTTCCGCCACGGAGACGAACATGATGTTCATGATGCCGATGCCGCCGACGAACAGCGACAACCCCGTGATGAAGAGCCCGCCCGCAGCGATCATGCCGGCGACCCGGTTGAAGGTGCGGAGAAACTGATCCTGCTCGTTGATGGCGAAGTCGTCGTCCTCACCGGGCGCCAGGCGGCGGATCTTGCGCAATACGCCGCGGACTTCCTCGCGCACGTCGTCCAGCCGGTCCACGCCGCCGGCCTTGACCTGGATCGTGAGGTCCGGAAACCGCCAGAAGGACTCGATGAACTGGCTGAGGGGAATCACCACCTGGTTGTCGAGCGAGAACGCGCCCAGAAACTCACCCTGGCGTTCGAGCACGCCGATGACCTCGAAGGGAAATCCGCCGATGTGTACCCGCGCCCCGAGCGGCGATCCGCGCGGGAACAGGTTCGTGGCCGTTTGCGCGCCCAGCACGCACAACGGCCGCCCGCCCTCCGCCTCGGCCGCCGACAAAAAACGTCCCGCCGCGATCGAAATGCCGCCGGTGAGCAGGAACGCGTCCGTCGTGCCGATGACCCGGACACCGGAGGCGCTCCGATTGCCGCACTTGACGGTCTGGCCCGTCTCCACGATGGGCGCCATCGCCCGGGCCCCGGTGACCTGGCGGTTCAGCTCGCGGAACTGGAGCTGGTCAAGGTTGCGGCGCCGGTTCTGCCGGAGCCATTCGGCGTGCGAACTGATGAACCAGTCGAAACGCTGCACGTACAGCAAGTCTGCCCCGAGCAGGGAAACACTCTGCGTGAAGCTGCGTTTGAGGCCCTGAATCGCCGTGGCCATGAGCGTGACGGTGACAATGCCGATCACGATGCCCAGCGTGGTCAGCCCGGCGCGCAGCTTGTTCGTGCGCACGGCGTCCCAGGCGATGAACAGGCATTCGCGGAATTCGGCGAGCAGGCGCATCATGGCGGTCAGCGGGCGCGCGACTCGTCGCTGGCGATCAGGCCGTCGCGAATGCGCACGATGCGGCGGGCGTGCCGGGCGATGTCTTCCTCGTGGGTCACGACGATGATGGTGTTGCCCTGGCGGGCCAATTCCTCGAACAAGTTCATGATCTCCTCGCCGGTCTTCGAGTCCAGGTTGCCCGTCGGCTCGTCCGCCAGGAGGATCGAGGGCTTGTTGACCAACGCGCGCGCAATGGCCACCCGCTGGCGCTGGCCGCCGGACATTTCGTTCGGCTTGTGGGTCATCCGGTCGCCCAGGCCAACGCTCCGGAGGGCTTCACTGGCCACCGCCCGGCGTTCGGCCGCGGGCATCCCGGAGTAAATCAAGGGGAGTTCAACGTTGTGCAGCGCGTTGGCGCGCGGCAGCAGGTTGAAGGTCTGGAAGACGAACCCGATTTCGCGGTTGCGCACTTCGGCGAGCTGGTTGTCGTCCATTTCGCTCACGTGGGTGCCATTGAGGATGTAGGTGCCGGAGGTCGGCGTGTCGAGGCAGCCGATGAGGTTCATGAGCGTGGACTTGCCCGAACCGGACGGCCCCATGATGGCCAGGTACTCGCCTCGTTCCACTGTCACCGTGACCTCGCGCAGAGCGTGAATGGTCTCGGTGCCCATCTGGTACCGGCGGGTGATTTTCTCGAGGTGAATCAGGCTCATCGGGGCGGCAGATTGCGGCGATGACCCAAGGGGGCGCGCGCCCGGCCTACGGGGCGGGCGGCTCGCCCGGCCGGGCCTTTTCGAAGGGGGCCGGACCGAGCTTGATCTTTTTGCCGTCCTCCAGTTCGCGGCTGATGGCCTTGAAGCCCCCGGAGATCACCTCCTGCCCCTCGGTAAGGCCCTCGGTGATTTCCATGTAGGCGTCGTCGCTGATGCCGCGCTTGATGGGAACCATCCGCGCCACGTCCCCGTCCCGAACGAACACCACCTCAATCGGCTTCGGCGCGTCACCAGCCTTGCGACCGGTGGGCGTAGGGCTGGCCGTGACGGCACTCGAGCTGGCCTTGCTGGCAGGGGTGTTGGTGTCGGGTTGGGCCTTGGCGACCGAGTTGGTGGTCTTGGGTAGCCGCGTGGTGACGCTGGCGATCGGGACCGTCAGGACATTCGTGCGATACCGGGTCTCGATCTCGGCCGTGAACGACATGCCCGGGCGGAAAGCTTCCTTGTCCTGGATCCGAATCTTCACCTCGAACTTGGTGGCTTCTTGCGACTGACCGCCAAAGCCGCCGGCGCCAGCCCCCAGGGTCAGGCCACGGGAGGAATTGGCGATCTCGGTCACAACGCCGGTGAACTTGCGCTCTTTGAAGGCGTCGCCCTCAAGGCGGGCAGTCTGGCCGATCCGGATCAGGGGCACGTCCACCTCGCCCACTTCGACCCGCGCTTCCATCTCGTTGAGGTCGGCGATGGTCATGATCTCGGTGCCGGCCATCATGGCGGTGCCCACCACGCGCTCGCCGGCCTGGGAATTGAGCCGGATGACCGTGCCCTCCAGCGGCGAGTGGATGACGGTCTTGCGCAGGTCCTCCTCGGCCCGGTCCAGCGCCGCACGCGACATCTCGACCTGATGCGTCGCGCTCCGCAACTGAGCCTGGGCCACGTCGTAACTGGTCTTGGCCTCCACGAACAGCGATTCGGACACCAGGTTGTTCTTGAAGAGCGCCTCCTGGCGGCGGAACTCGGCCTCCGCCCGGGCGAGGTTGGCCTCGGCGGTGGCCTTGCCCGCGAGCGACGCCCGGTAGCTGGCCGTGGCGGAATTGCTGTTCGCAACGTAGGTGTCCGGCTTGATGCGGACCAGCAGGTCGCCCTTCTTCACGGCCTGGCCTTCCTTCACGGGCAATTCGATGATTTCGCCGCTGACTTCCGGGCTGATCTTCACGTACACCACCGGCTGGACGCGCCCATTCGCCACCACGATTTCCGTCAGGTTGCGCCGGGTGACCTTCTCGGTTTGCACCGTGATCACGGCCTCCCGTTTGCGGAGGAACGCTGCGGCGGCCAATCCGCCCAGCACCAGCAGCAGCCCGACGAAGATGATCCACTTCCGCCGCCTCTTGGACTTGGGATTTGCCATTTCAGTTTCGGTTAAAGACACCGCCACCGGGATTTAGTTTCATCCAATTCCGGTGCGCTGACCGTCAGCCGCCAAATAGCCGGACAGCCGCCAGGCTGAGCCCCAGGAGGAGGGCCTTCCACGGCAGCCAAAGCCCCAGCAGCCACGCCAGGGCTCTGGCGAAGGCAGCATTGCTCAAGCGCGCCACGGCCAAGGCCGAAACCGCCAGGCCCCACAAATCGAGCACGTTCACCGACGCCAACAGCAGGTGCAGCGCGTCCCCCGCCCGAAAGTCCTTCACGACCGCCAGCGCCAGGGTTGGCGTGGCGAAGACCGTTCCGAGCGCCAGTTGCAGCAGCGGGGTGAGCAGCTTGTTCAGCACCTCGATCATGGCCGTGAGGCCGGCCGCCTCCAACGCCTTGCCATAGGTGAATGCGCCGCCGAGGGCTTTGGTGCCCACCAGCCAGAGCACCAGGGCCCACCAAAACGTGGCGGTCGCCGCGCTGGCCAGCGGGACGCCCAGAACGCCGATCCCGACGCCCACCGCCTGCTGCACTTCGGCCTTGCGGCGTTGTTCCTCGAGCTGCTGTTCGGACCACTGAAATCGCTCCGCCATTTTCACCAGCGCCTGATCCTGGATTTCGCGTTGCTGGTGCTGGAGGACAGGGTCGCGCGCGACCAGCCATCCGCCGGCGGCACCGATCGCCAGCAACAGCAGGGCCGGCAACACCCAGTTGGCCCGCCGCGGGGGGCTGGCTTTGACCTCGGCGAACACCTCATCGGGCGCCGCGAACACGTTGACCAGGCGCGCCCAAACCGAGGTAGCAGGCGGAGTGGCTTCGGCGGAGGTGTCCGCAGGGGAGGGGGCTGGCTGGATCATGCTGGTCAGGCTGCGCCCGGCGTTGGCGCTTGACCGGCAGCGTCCAACTGCCGGCGGGCCGTGTCACCTCTAATTCGCTCTCACGTTTGGAACCGCTTTGCGCCCGGCGCCCGCTTCAAGCCCCGGAGGGCGGCCAGGACAAACGCTCGCCGAGGCGCAACACGCGGTGGGGCTGGCGAAGGCGCTGGCACGTGACCACGAATTCCTCCGGGCTGGCGGTGTTGAACGCGAACAGGTCGTAATGGCATGGAACCACCAGCGCGGCCTCGATGTCGCGGGCCAGTTGCGCCGCTTCCCGCCCCCACAGGTTGCCGGCGACGCGGCGCTCCGGCGCGCGGCCGTTGATGGGCAACAGAGCAATCGTGACCCGCTCCCGCAGCAGACGCCCCTCCATGCCCGGATAGAGGACCGTGTCGCCGGAGTGATACACGACGTGCGGCCCGGCTTTGACAACGAACCCCACGAACCGCAGGTGCCCGCAAGCGTCGCGTTCCACCGTCTCGTGCGCTGCCGGCACCGCGCGAATCTCGAACGGCCCCAGCGTCGCGCTCGCCGGTTCGTCGTCCGGATCGAGACCGACAATTCGCGACTCCTCCAGTCCGGACCGCCGGGCCGCCTCGCTCACATTGGCCCGGGCGCAGACCAGGTGCAGCCGGGGATTTGCGCGAGCCAGCGGGCGCAAGGTCTCCGGGTCGAGGTGATCGGTGTGGTTGTGACTGGACAGCACCGCGTCCACCATGCCCAGCCGCTCCGGCGCCACGACCCGTTCGCTGAGGCGCGTGTGCGGTTTGTCCGTGCCGGCGTACTTCGCGGTCAAGGAATCGGACAAATAAGGATCGAACAGCAGGTAACCATCCCGCCATTGGAGCAGGAATCCGCTCTGCCCGAGCCACCATAGATGCAGGCGGTCCGGTTCCTCGCGGGCGACGGAAAGGTCCGCGAGGAACACGTCATCTTGCCGAAGCGGTTTGATCATGGTGCGAGATGATTGGTCAGCGGTTGAACCCGCGCGCGACCTGGGCGCCGTTCTGCCCCCCCCGGTCGCGAGCGTGGGGCCGGGCTGACGCAGCCTTGCCGTCCCCCGGGCGGTCGGAGGCCGACGTTCCACCGCCCGCCGACCGGCATCATGCGGGCATCCGGCGCACCGCGTCAGCTTCATTCCGGGCCGGACTCCCTGCCCGACCAACGCCGCCGGTCCGAGCTGTGCCGACCGCGCCGGGAGGCAGGTATGGGGTCCGGAAATTCTGCGCGATTTTAGTGGCGCGCGAGTTCGGTTTTGCTATTTTTCGCGGCCTTTCGGCCGGCCGGCAACCAGCCCGACACCGGGTGGTCGGCCGCCGTTGAGGCAGTTCAAGACAGCAGCACTTTTACTTCCGGCCGTGACAGCCAAGAAGACAACGAAGTCGAAATCGAAGCCATCTCCCGGGCGGGCGAAGGCCGCTCGCAAGGCGCCCTCGCCGGCTCACAAGCCCTCGCCAGCGCCCGCAGCCGCGCCGGCTCACAAGCCCGCGCCAACGGTCCGCAAGGTGACCGCAGGGAGAGCGATCAAGATGGCCACCGTGGCCAGCATCTTGGGGTTGCAGAGCAGTCCTGGGCCGGCCAACGGGAAAGGCGCCGTCAAGCCGGAGTGGGTCAAGTACTACAACAACCTGCTCGAATTGCGCGAGCGGTTGACCCACCAGATGTCCGGCCGCGCGAAGGAATCCGCCGAGGAGATGGACAGCTACAGCCTGCACATGGCCGACGCGGGCACGGACAACTTCGACCGGGACTTTGCCCTGAGTCTGCTCTCCGCCGATCAGGACGCGCTCTATGAGATTGACGCCGCGATCAAGCGGATCCAACGCGGCACCTACGGGATTTGCGAACTGACCGGGCAGCCCATCCCCAAGGCGCGCCTCGAGGCGATCCCCTGGACCCGGTTCACCGTGGAGGCGCAGGCGCAACTGGAACGCGACGGCGCGCTGAAGCAGCGCCGTTTGGCGTCGCTCGGCTCGGTGGATTCCGCCGGCCTGCCCGAAGTCGAGGAGGATTTGGAAGAGGAAGAGAAGCCGGTGAAGGAAAAGGAGTAATCTCATGCCCCGCGAACAAGTCATCATCGAATGCACCGAGGCGCGCAAAGAGGGCAAGCCGCCCTCCCGCTACGTGACGAATCGGAACAAGAAAACCCAGACCGAAAAGGTCGAAAAAATGAAATACAACCGCTTTCTGCGCCGGCATACCCTCCACCGCGAGATCAAGTAAGCGCCCATGCCTCGTAAGACCCATCCCGATCGCAAGGAACGCAACGGACGGTCCGGCCGTCCCGAACGCCGCACGCCGCGTCCGAAGCCAAAAATTGACTTCACGGCCGACACGCTGACCCACCACAACGTCAACCTGCTGCGCCAGTTCACGACCGACTCCGGCCGGATTCTACCGCGCAAGTACACCGCGCTGCCGGCCCACTACCAGCGCCGGTTGACGCGGGCCATCAAGCGCGCCCGCCAGGCGTTGCGCGCCCGTTGAGCCGCCGATCCCGCCCCTCCTACGGCGCGGGCTTGACCTCGCGCTGCAAAGGGTTTGCAGTTGGGCCGGCCGCGGGTTGAAGCCATGCATCTCTGGGCGGATTACCTTCTGCTGGTGTCCTCGATCGCCGCCGGCGCGGTGACCGTGTTCCAGTTCAAGCTGGATCGGCCCGCCCAGCTCAAGATCCTCAATGCGTTCACGGGCGGCTATCTCCTCTGCATTACCTGCCTGCACCTGCTGCCGGAGCTCTACCACGTTCACGGGGAGGATCACGCGCACGGCCACTCGGACGTTTTTGTCGGCTCCCTGATCCTTGCCGGGTTCTTCATCCAAATCGTGCTGGACACGATTTCAATGGGGGTGGAGCACGGCCACGCGCATGATCTCGAGCACCGGCTGCCGCTGGGAGTGATCGCCGGCCTGTACCTGCACGCGTTTATCGAGGCGCTGGCCCTGGCCAGACCCGACGGCCACCACGATCATGCCTCTCGGGACATGCTGCTGTGGAGCATCGTCATTCACAATTATCCGGTCTCCATTGCCTTTCTGGCGATCCTGCTGCGAGCGGGGTTGCGTCGCCGCAAGGTGTTGACCATCCTTGGTGGCTTCGCGTTGATGGGACCGCTGGGAATGACGCTCAGCGCCCACACCACCCTCGCTGCCCACACGCGCGAACTTACGGCGATCGTGATCGGCATTTTCATGCACATCGCGACCACGATTCTGTTCGAGAGCAGCGACGTGCATCGGTTCAATCGCGGCAAGTTGGTGGCCATTGTGTTCGGCACCGGCCTGGGGGTGTTGACCGTGGCTTTTCATTGAACCGGCCCGATGGGCACCGGCGGTCATCCATGCGTGCATCAGCGGGCCAACCTGTCCGAGTTGGCCGAGCGCCTTCGCCGGGGGGCGCGGAAGCTGACCGGACCGCGGCAACTGGTCCTCGAAAGCCTGCGGCTCAGCCGGCACCCCCTGACCCCGAAGGAGATTCACGCCAAGCTGGCGGGGCAGCCCTGCGACCTGGCCACCGTGTACCGGTCGCTCAAAGTGCTGGCCGATCTGGGCATCGTGCAGCGGTTTGATTTCGGCGACGGGATCGCGCGGTTTGAGTTGGTCGCCGAAGGGCCGGGCGGGCATCATCACCACCTGATTTGCACCCGCTGCGCGCGGGTGGTGGAATTGGACGAATGTTTTCTCGACGAAATCCAGCAGCGCGTCGCCCTCGCGCATGGCTTTCGCGCGGTCACTCACCAACTGGAGTTTTTCGGTTTGTGTCCGGACTGCCAGTGAGGGTCGCCAGGCGGGGCCGCGCCGGCGGTCGCGCGGCGCCATATTCGGATGGACAAACCGGCGCGCCCGCCCTTCAAGTATCCCGCTTTTCGGGCCCGTTCCGCCGGGCCGCATCAGCCGCCTGAACTCATGAGTAACGACAAGAAACGGACGGTCAAAGCCGCGCCCCCGGCCGCCCCGGACACGGGCAAATCCGCCGCTCCGGACGCGCCGCCGCCGGAGGGCGCCGGCGGTCCGGCGCCAATCTTTCGCCGCGTGGACTGGCTGACCTTTGGCGTCACGACCGCCGTCACGCTGATCGCCTACCTGATCACCCTGGCGCCCGATCTGACCCTCGAAGACAGCGGAGAACTGGCCGTCGGTTCCTACTACCTGGGCGTGCCGCACGCGCCCGGCTACCCGGTGTGGACCGTGTACACCTGGCTGTTCACGGTGTTGATTCCCTTTTCCAACGTGGCCTTCCGCGTGGCGGTGTCCTCGGCCGTGGCGGCGGCCTTCGCCAACGGTCTGCTCGGGCTGATTGTCTCGCGCGGCTCGAGCATGATCCTCGAGAGCGTCCCGGACCTGAAGAACATCAAGCGGCTTTGGGAGGACGAGTTGTGCTTCGTGTCCGGGGTCGTGGCCGCGCTGATGATCGGTTTCAACGGCTTCATCTGGAGCCAGGCGATCATCGTCGAGGTCTATACGCTGAGCGTGTTGTCGTACGTGGGGGTGCTCGTCTGCCTGCTGTGTTGGACCTTTCGGCCCACCTCCTATCGGTATCTGTACATCGCCGGCTTCCTGTTCGGCATTTGCTTCAACAACCATCAAACCCTGATCGTGGCGGCGATGGGGTTGGAGGTGTTGATCGCCCTGGTCCGGCCCAGCCTGGGACGAAACGCCTTGATGGTGAACTCGGTCTTCTACCTGCTCGGGGTGATCCTGATCGGGATGGATGTCTTAACAGTCTTCGACCAGAACAAGCCGCTGCTGGTGATCTTCCATGCGGTGGGTCTGGGCTCGATCGCCGGGCTGGGTTACCTGCTGTACTACACCGGCGGGATCCACGACGAATGGCCGCCGGTGATCTGGACCTTCCTGTGCTGGGTGGCCGGGGCGTCGTTCTACTTCCTGATGCCGATCTTTTCCTCCACGAACCCGCCCATGAACTGGGGCTACCCCCGCACGTGGGATGGGTTTGTTCACGCCTTCACCCGCGGGCAATACGAGAAGACCAACCCCACCAACATCCTCGAGGAGCCCTTGAAGTTCCTGCAGCAAATCTGGATGTACTTCCAGGGGGCGGCGGATGAGTTCCACATCGTGTTCCTGCTGCTGGCAGTGGTGCCGTTTCTGTTCCTGCGCGTGCTGGCCAAACGGGAGCGGGCCTGGATCATCGGCAACACCGCCATTTACGTCTGCCTCGCCTTCCTGCTGTTGATCCTGCTGAACCCCACCACCGACCGGCAGAGCCGTGACCTGACCAAGGTGTTCTTCGCCGCCTCGCACGTCACCATCGCGATGTTTCTGGGCTTCGGCCTGACGTTGCTGGGCGCCATGTTGTTGACCCATTACGAGCGGGTCCGCGAATGGGCGCTGTACGGCGGAGCGGCCGCCCTCGCGCTGGCCCTGTACTGGCTGGGCGCCGAAGTGCAGGAAATCCACGCGGATCCGGCGGCGGGCATCACCGGCCTGGGGGCGTTCTTCGGCGGGCTGGCCAGCACGCTGTCCAACCTCTACTTCACCGCCCCGGTGTACTCGATCGTCGCGGCCATCTTCGTCCTGCTGCTGGTCGCGGGCTTCGTGGCGGTCATTCTCCTGCATCGCGACGCCATCCGCCCGGGAGCCGTGCTCGGCTTCTTCGCGGCGATCCCCCTGTTCTCCATCGTGTCCCACTGGGCCGAAAACGAGCAGCGCGGCCACCTCTTCGGTTTCTGGTTCGGGCACGACATGTTCACGCCGCCCTTTGGGCTGTATCCGGAGATGACCCGCGACGCCGTCCTGTTCGGCGGCACCGATCCCGGGCGCTTCTGCCCCACCTACATGATCTTCGCCGAAAGTTTCGTGGACCCGGAGGACCGGCGGGATCCGAAGTTCGACCGGCGCGACGTGTACATCATCACGCAAAACGCCCTCGCGGACGCCACCTACCTCAACTACATCCGCGCCCACTACAACCGCAGCACGCAGGAGGACCCGCCGTTTCTGCGCGACATGGTACTCTGGGCGCAGAACCTCGCCCTCGGCAGCAAGGAGCGGAAGAAGAAGCAAGAGGGCAAGTGGCACCGCACCAACTCGTTTGCCCGCATCATTGGCAGCGTCACGAACGTCGTCGCTCCGTTGGACCGCGCCCTGATGGCCTTTGGCCAGCGGGTCGAGGAACGCCGCCGGCGCGAGGGCGTGTATCCGGCCAAAGAGATTTACTGCCCGACCCCCGAAGACCTCAACAACTGCTATTACCAGTACGTGGCCGACGCCGCCCGCCGCAAGGCGCACGACGAGATGTTCCCGAACGAGCCGCGGCAACTGAAGTTTGGCGAAAACGTGATTCTCACCCCGGACGGCCGCGCCCAGGTCACCGGCCAGGTGGCGGTCATGGCCATCAATGCCCTGCTGACCAAGGTCATCTTCGACCAGAACCCCGGCCACGAGTTTTTCGTCGAGGAGAGCTTTCCCCTCGAGTGGATGTTCCCGCACCTGACGCCGTTCGGGATCATCATGAAGATCAACCGCCAGCCCGTCCCCGAGATCACCGAGGACATCGTCCGCCGGGACCACGAGTTTTGGACCCGCTACGCGGAGCGGTTGTGCGGGAACTGGATCACCTACGACACGCCGATTCCGGAAATCTGCGCCTTCGTCGAGCGCATCTACCGCCGGGGCGACCTGACCGGCTACCGGGGCGATCCCAAATTCGCCCGCGACAGCGACGCCCAGAAATCGTTCTCGAAGCTCCGCAACGCCATCGCCGGGTTGTACGCCTGGCGGCTGGGGCCGGAGTGCCCCCCGGAACTGCGGCCCAAGACGGTCGAAGAATCCAACCGCATCTTCCGCGAGGCCGAATTCGCCTTCAAACAGGCGTTCGCCTTTTGTCCCTACAGTCCGGAGACCTTGAGCCGCTTCGCCAACCTGCTCATCAGCGTCAACCGCGTGGATGACGCGCTGGCCCTGGCGCAAACCGCCCGCAAGTTTGACGAGCCGGGGTCTTACGCCGACCTGCTGGCCGAGCAGGTCGAACGCATGAAGAAAAGCCTCGCGGGCGCCGCGCAGGCCCAGGGTCTGATCACCCAGATGGAACAGGATTACCGGCGGAACTCGAACGACCTCAAGCTGGCGTTCAACCTGGTGGGCAACTACCTCGCGTTCCAGCGGTCCAACGACGCCTTCCGCATCCTCGACGATCTGGTCGCCCGGCCGGACGCTGACGCCACCACCTTGCTCTCGGTAGCCAAGGCGTACGTGGAGTTGAATCAGTATCCGCGCTCGGAAGCGGCACTGGCCAAACTGGTCGTGGCGATCCCCGACACGCCCGAGCTGTGGTATGACCTCGCGGGCGCGCAGGCGGCCAACGGCCGCACGTCCGAGGCGCTCACTTCGCTGGCCAGGGCCCTCAGCCTGAGTCAGGCCCGGCTGGCGGCGGATCCGGGCGCCACCAACCTTCAGTCCCTCGCGGCCGCCGACCACCGATTCGCGGGCCTGCGAGCCAACCCGGAATTCCTCCGCCTGGTGGCGCCGAAGTAACCGGCGCCTCCCCCGATTCCTCTGAAGTGGTGACATGTTCGGTTTTGGCCGCAAAACACCTGCTGCGAGCTCGCGCCGGGAACCGGGCCCTTTCGGCCCGTACCAGCTCCGCGAGTTGATCAACAGCGGCGGCATGGCGGACATTTGGCTGGCCACCGACGCGGACCAGCGCGTCATCGCCATCCGGCTGCTGCACTCGGAGAGCTTCTTCGACTTCACCACGCGCCGGCGGTTCCAGACCGGCTGCGAGGTCCTCTCCCGCATCCACAATCACAAGTTCATCATCGGCTACCACGGCCACGGTAAGATTGACGGCTCCTTGTACCTGGCGATGGAGTACCTCGAAGGGGCCAACCTCAAGCTCCTCATGGCCCGCAACGATCCCGTCCTCCAGGAGTATGTCGGGAACATCCTCATTGATATGGGCAAGGCCCTCGAGCACGTCCACGAAAGCGGCTTCATGCACCTGGACTTCAAGCCCGAGAACGTCCTCGTCAGCCCCAACGGCAACGTGCGCCTGGTGGACTTCGATCTCGCCCTGCCCAAGCCCGAGTTTCCCCGGAAGCTCGACAAAAACCCCGGCACGCCCACCTACATGTCGCCCGAGCAGCTCCTCCGCGAGCCGGTGGATCATCGCGCCGACATCTTCGCCTTTGGCGTCGCCGCCTACGAACTGCTCACCTTCGAGAAGCCCTTCCCCGGCGATTCCCCCGACGAGGTCTTGCGCCGGCAGTTGGACCGGCAACTGGACTTCCGCCCCCCGCGCCAGATCAACCCCGACATCCCGATCGCGGTCGAGCGGGCCATTCTCAAATGCCTCGAACGGGACCCGGACAAACGCTACCCGTTCATGAGCGTGGCCCTGCGCGACCTGGAGTTCGCGCTCTACGTTTGAGCGGGCCGCCCGGCGCAGTCCCGGGCCGCGCCGGACCTTCCCGGCTCCAGATGTCGCGGCATTGACGCGCTGCCCCTGCGCGAACACTTTGCCGGCCGTCAGGGGCCTCCCGGGCTGCCGCGCGCGGCTGCTCCGCGCCCCTCGCGACGATACCCGATCATGCCGGAAGCCATCACCACGTGAGTCAGCCAAACACTGCCCCGGCCCCGCGGCCGATCATGGACCGGCTGCTCGACACCATTGAGCGGCTGGGCAACAAACTGCCCGACCCGGCCGTGCTCTTCCTGCTGGCCCTCGGGCTCACGTGGCTCGCCTCCTGGCTGCTGGCTGGCACGCGCGTCGAGGTGCCCCGGGCCGGCGGCGGCGCCGAGGTCCTTGAGGTGCACAACCAGCTTTCCGGCACCGCGCTGGTGACCCTGCTGACCCGCATGGTGAAAGAGTTCGTCGGCTTCCCGCCGCTCGGGGTGGTGTTGGTGGCGATGCTCGGTCTGGGCGTGGCCGACAAGTCCGGCTTCATCAGTGCGGCCCTCAAACGCTTGCTGGCCTTCACCCCGCGGGCCCTCCTGACGCCCATGACCATCGCGGTCGGCTTGCTGAGCCTGGTGGCGGTGGACGCCGGCTATGTGCTGGTGATTCCGCTCGGCGGCGTGATCTTCTACGCGGCCGGCCGGCATCCCATTGCCGGCATCGCGGCCGCATTCGCCGCGGTGTCCGGCGGGTTTTGCGCGAATTACCTGCCCACCGCGCTGGATACGATTCTCGCCGGCCTCACCGAGACGGGCGCTCGCATCGTGGATCCGACCTACACCGTCAGCCCGCTCTGCAACTACGGTTTCACCATCGCCTCGGCCGCGCTAATTGTCCTGGTGGGTTGGTTCATCACGGACAAGGTGGTCGAGCCGCGGCTGCGGCGGCTGCCCGTGGATGGCGACCCCAACGAGATGCCCAAAATGGAGGAGCTGGCGCCGCGGGAGGCGAAAGCCCTGGTGGCCGGCGTGGCCACCCTGGCGGCCGGCCTGGTGGTGCTCCTGCTGGTGAGCTGGCCGGCGACCTCGCCGTTTCGCGACGCGTCCGGGCAACTCACCGCCCGCGGGGCGCCCCTGATGGAATCCATTGTCCCGCTCATCCTCCTGTTGTTCCTGTGCCCGGGTACCGTGTATGGGTACGTCAGCGGCACGTTCAAGAATCACCGGGACGTGGTGCAGGCGATGGCCAAAACCATGAACACCATGGGCTACTACATGGTGATGGCCTTCTGTGCCGCGATGTTCATTTACGCCTTCAACACCTCGAACCTCGGCCGCTTGGTGGCGGTGACCGGCGCGAATGCCCTCAGCAGCCTCGGACTGCCCAGCGGCATCACCATTTGCGGCCTCATCCTCGTGTGCGGCGGCGTTAACCTCGTCATGGGCTCGGCCTCGGCCAAGTGGACGCTCCTGGCGCCCATCTTCGTGCCGATGCTCATGCAGTTGGGCATCTCGCCCGAACTGACCCAGGCGGCCTACCGCATCGGCGATTCCACCACCAACATCATCACACCGCTGATGCCGTACTTCCCGCTGATCGTGACCTTCACCCAGAAATACCATCGCGGCACCGGCATCGGCACGCTCATATCGGTCATGCTGCCCTACTCGATCGGGTTCATGGTGGCCTGGACGATCTTTCTGCTGGTGTTCTGGGGCCTGGAACTGCCGCTGGGGCTGGGGGCCACCTACGTCTATCCGGCCCGGTAACCGTCCGGCCGCCGGCGTTCCGACTTGCCGCTTGCCACCTCCGCAGCCGGCTTCGCACACTCCGCGCCCGTGCTGTGCCGGAAGCTCGCATTGATCGGCGTGGGCCTGCTCGGAGGCTCCCTCGGACTCGCCGCCCGCCAACGCCGTCTCGCGGGCGAGGTGACCGGTTTGGTCCGGCGCGAAGCCAGCCGGGCCGAATGCCTCACCGCCGGCGCCGTGGACACCGTCACGCTGGATCCGGCAGAGGCCGCCCGTGAGGCGGACCTGGTGGTGTTCTGCACACCGATCGGCCAGATGCCCCGACTCGCCGCCCGCCTGGCCCCGCTCCTGCCCCGGCACGCCCTCGTCACGGACGTCGGCAGCGTGAAAGCCGGCGTCGTCCGCGAGTTGGAACCCGTTTTCGCCGCCGCCGGCCCCGTCTTTGTCGGCAGTCACCCGATGGCCGGCGCGGAGACCATGGGCGTGGCCCACGCCCGGGCCGACCTCTTCGACGGCGCCGTCTGCGTCGTCACGCCGTCCGCGACCAGCCCCGCGCCGGCCGTGACGCGGGTCGAGGCACTCTGGCGCGCCGTGGGCGCACGCGTGCTCCGCCTGTCGCCGGAGCGGCATGACGAATTGGTGGCGCGCTCGAGCCATTTGCCACAGGTCCTCGCCACCACGCTCGCCAGCTACGTCCTGGACGAATCCCTGCCCCCCGAGCAGGCGCAACTCTGTGCCGGCGGGTTTCGCGACAGCACGCGTATCGCCTCCGGTTCGCCGGAGATGTGGCGCGACATCCTCCTCGCCAACCGCGCGCCCCTGGCGGCCGCGGTGCGCGCGTTCTCTTCCCGGCTCGAAGCGCTGCGCGCGGCGATCGAGTCCGGCGACGCTGCGGCCATCACGGCCTGCCTCGAATCCGGCAAGCAGCGACGCGACGGTTGGATCCACCGCACCCGGAACAACCCCGCGGAATAGCTGCCCACCCGCTTCATGCCGCTGCCCGAACTCATTGAAATCGTGCCGCCGGCCACGCCACCCCGCGCGGTGGTCGCCGTCCCGGGGTCCAAGAGCCTCACCAACCGGGCGCTGATCCTCGCAGCGCTGGCCCGCGGGCGCACGATCCTGCGGGGGGCGTTGTGGAGCGAAGACACCCAGGTGATGGTGGCCTGTCTCCACCGGCTGGGATTCTCGATCGCGGTGACGGCCGAGCCAGCGGAACCGGCCAATCGCACCCTCACGGTGGACGGGCTCGGCGGCGCGATCCCCAACGCCGGCGGGGCGGAACCGTTGGACCTGTTCGTGGGCAACGCCGGCACGGCCGCCCGGTTTCTCGCCGCCTTCGTCTGTCTCGGCCGGGGCCCCTACCGCCTGGACGGGGTGCCGCGGATGCGCGAGCGACCCCAAGCAGCGCTCTTCGCCGCCCTGCGCGCGCTGGGTTACCGCGTGGATTCACCGAACGACCGGCTGCCGGCTGTGATTCACGGCGGCGACGCTGACCGCGCCGGCGCCTGCGCGGTCAGCGTCGCCGAGAGCTCCCAGTTCGCCTCGGCCCTTCTGCTCGTGGCGCCGGTCGCCGGCTGGCGCGTCGCGGTGACCGGCGCGAACGACGACGAACAGCCCTACGTCGAGATGACCCGGCATCTGATCGCCACCTTCCCGGCGGCGGGCGGCGAATTTCAGGTCGAACCCGACGCCTCGAGTGGCAGTTATTTTTGGGCTGCTGACTGGTTGCTCAACCCCGCCCACGCGGTCGGTCCGGCCCGAACGACCGGCAGCGGCGCCCCGATGCCCGCGGCAGAGGCCGCGGGGTTGATCCGCGTGGCTCACTGGCCCGGCTCCGGCTGGCAGGTGGACGAGCGCTTTCCACGCCTCTTGCCGCTCCCGGCCGAGGTTTCGCGCCGTCGCGACCTGGGCGACAGCATCCTAACCGCCATGATCCTCGCACCCTGGGCCGCCCATCCGGTCCGGTTCACCGATCTCGCCCGACTGCGCGTCCAGGAATGCGAGCGGGTCGCCGCGTTGCGCACGGAGCTGACCCGCTGCGGCGCGCGCGTACGCGAGGAGGGAGACACGCTAACGATCTTCCCCTCCGCGGAGCAGTTGCACGGAGCGACGATCGAGACTTACGACGACCATCGCCTGGCGATGTGCTTCGCGACTCTGGGGTTGAAGGTCCCCGGGGTGCGCCTCCAAAATCCGGCCTGCGTGAAGAAGACCTTCCCCAACTTTTTCCAAAAGCTGGCCGCGCCGCCCCCCGCGGGTCTCGGCGTGGAAATCCGGGCGGCCCCCGAAGGACGTCGCCTCGCCGTGGCGGAACTGGGGGCGGATTGAAGGCCCGGCGAACCCGCCGGTCGCGCGACCGTCGGCCGCGGCCGAAGGACGCGGCGGGGTTCGCGGCAACAGCCGAATTCAACTGATGAAGCAGACGGTAGTCATCGCCATTGACGGCACCAGCGCCAGCGGCAAGAGCACCAACGCCCGGCTGGTTGCCCGGGCGCTGGGTTACGTGTACGTGGACACCGGCGCGATGTACCGCACCCTCGCCTGGCATTGCCTGCGGTCCGGGGTGGATGTCCATGACGCCCGGGCCGTGACGGCGGTGCTGCGCCGCTGGAAAACCCGCCTGGCCTGCGTGGACGGCGAGGTGCAACTGCTCGTGGACGGCTACCATCCCGCCCGGGAAATCCGGACCGCCGCGACCAGCGCCGCCGTGCCGCACGTGTCCGCCATTCCCAAAGTGCGGGAATGGATGGTTCGCTTGCAACGCTCCTGCGTCCAGTTTGGCAACCTCGTCATGGAAGGCCGCGACATCGGCACCAACGTCTTCCCGGAAACCGACTTCAAGTTTTATCTCGACGCTTCCCTCGAGGAGCGCACGCGCCGCCGCGAGGCCGACGGCATCACGGAGGACCTTGCCCAGCGGGACAAGCGCGACAGCGAGCGCAAGGCCGCGCCCCTGATGGTGCCGCTGGGCGCCGTGATCGTGAACAACTCGGGCCAGACGCCTCAACAGACCAGCGAGTTCATCCTCGCCGAGATCCGGCGCCGCCTGGCCGACCGCGACCGTGCCGAAACCCGCCCATGACCCTCAGCTATCGGCTCGGCTGGCTGGCGTTCAACGCCCTCTTCCGCACCTGGTTCCGCTGCCGCTTCCACGGCGCCGACCGGGTGCCGACCACCGGGCCGGTGATCTTGGCGGCCAATCACGCCAGTTTCATTGACCCGCCGCTCATCGGATCCGGCACCCGACGGCAGATCAACTTCCTGGCGCGCGACACCCTCTTCCACAACCCGTTGCTGGGGGCGGTCCTGCGTTCGTGGGAGGTTGTGCCCGTGGACCGCGACGGCGCGGGGGCGGCGGGCCTCAAGGCGATCCTCGACCGGCTCTTGAAGGGCGGCGCCATCTTGCTCTTTCCCGAGGGCACCCGCACCCGGGACGGCCGCCTGCAACCGGCCCGGGCCGGGGTGGGTCTGACGGTCCTCAAATCCACCTGCCCGGTCGTGCCAGTGCGGGTGTTTGGAACCTACGAGGCTTTTGGGCGGCACCACCATTTCCCGCGGCCGCGCCGCGTTATCGTCAAGTACGGCGAGCCCCTCGAGTTCGCTCGCGAGCGGGCCGAGGCCGCCGGGTGCGGCAAGGCCCGGCTCAAACAGCTTTACCAGGAAGTGGCCGACCACCTCATGACGGTCATTGCCAGGCTGGAACCGTGCGACGACGTCACCCGGTTCCCAACCCCGCGCGGATAGGGCGCCGTGACCGGCCGCTCGGTAGGGCGCCGCTGTGCCGGCGCCGTTCGCCCGACCGCGCCGCAGCGCGGCCCTACCCGGCGCAAAAGGCCAAAGGCCCGTTGCCAAGCCAGCCCAGGGCAACGCCCTGGGGCTACCGCCCCCGACCCCACACGCCCTGAAAGGGCAAACCATCTAAGTCTTGGTAGGACGCCGCTGCGCCGGCGCTGTGTGACCGGCCGCGCCGCAGCACGGCCCAACCGAACGCAAGGCATGAGGTGTTGAGCGGACTCAAGTTCCCGCTCCTGTGGTCGGGCGCCGCTGTGCCGGCGCCGTGTGACCGGCCCCGGCGCAGCGCGGCCCTACCGAACGCAAGGCATCAGGTGTCGAGCGGACTCAAGTCCCGGCTCCGGTGGTCGGGCGCCGCTGCGCCGGCGCCGCTTTCCGCTTGCGACGCTCCGGAGCCGCCCGGCAACCTTGCGCCCCATGTTCACCGGTATCGTGGAAGAAACCGGCCTGGTCGAGGCGGTCCGGCCGACACGCACGGCCATCGAGCTGTCCGTCCGGCCGCGGCTGTGTGCGCGGGGCCTCAAAGCCGGTGACAGTCTGGCGGTTAACGGTTGCTGCCTGACCGCGGTCCAGATCAGCCGCCGGGGAACGCACACGCGGGTCCGCTTTGATCTGCTGCAGGAGACGTGGCGGCGCACCAACCTCCAGTTCGTCAAGCCCGGGTCCCTGGTCAATCTCGAACGGGCGTTGCGCGCCGACAGCCGGTTGGGCGGGCACTTTGTCACCGGCCACATTGACGGCCTGGGGACCATCCGCCGCTGGGAACGTTCGGGCCAGGACTGGCTGCTCGACGTCGCGGCGCCGCCCGAGATCATGCGCTACGTCGTGTTCAAGGGTTCCATTGCGCTGGACGGCATCAGCCTCACCGTGGCCGCGGTGCGACGCGGCGGCTTCCGCATCTGGATCATCCCGCATACGTGGGAGGTCACCGCGTTGCGGCAACGTCAGGTGGGCGATGCGGTCAACCTCGAGGCCGACCTCGTGGGCAAGTACGTCGAGCAAATGTTGGGAAAAATGGACTTGCGGAGGCGGCGGTGAACGCGATCCCCGGGGGGTTCCTGCTCGCGATCGAGGGAATTGACGGCACGGGCAAAAGCACGCAGGCCCGGGCCGTCACCCGCGCGTTGCAGGCGCGCGGTCTCGAGGTGGTCCTGACGCGCGAACCCACCGACGGCCCGTGGGGCCGAAAACTGCGCGCCTCGGCCGCGAGCGGGCGGCTTTCGCCGGCGGACGAACTGCACGCCTTCCTCGAAGACCGCACGCAGCATGTGCGCGAGCTGATCCGGCCGGGCCTGGCGGCGGGCCGGGTGATCATCACCGATCGCTACTACTTCTCGACCGTCGCGTACCAGGGCGCGCGCGGGTTCGATCCCGATGAGCTGCTGCGCCGCAACGAGGCAATCGCGGTCGAGCCGCACCTGCTGGTGCTGCTGGATCTCGATCCCCAGACCAGCCTCGCGCGCATCGGCCATCGCGATGGCGCGGGGAATGAGTTTGAGACGCTGGCCCAACTGCGCCGGTCCCGGGAGATTTTTCTCGCTCTCCGCAAGCCGTATCTTCTCCGGCTGGATGCCGGGCGCGCGCCGGAGGATCTGCAGGCGGAGATCCTGTTTGCTTTTGGCCGGGCCGCCCTGGAACGCCTGGCCGGCCAGCCGGACCTCTCCGCGGCGCAGCAACTTGCCGCCAGCCTGGCGGTTTTCGGAGCAACGGCCGGCACGAGCTGATTGGGCGCGGCGGCCCCGGGCCCACCGGGCTCAAGCGGTCGGCAGGTGGCTCCGATAGACCGTGGGCGACACGCCCGTGATGCGCTTGAAGACGCGGTTGAAGTGGGTGAGGGACTGGAAGCCCACCTCAAAGGCAATCTCGCTGATGCGCAGGTTGGGATTGAGCGCGAGATTCTTGGCGCGCTCGATCCGGACCCGGGATACGTACTCGGTGAAATTGATGCCGGTGACCTTCTTGAAGACCTTGCAGAAGTAAAAGGTGCTGGCGTTGACAGCCCGCGACACGTCGGACAGCGAGATCTCCCCCGACTGGTGCTGCTGAATGTACTCCTTGGCCTTTTGCACCATGGGCGGTTCGGGGTGCTCCTGGTGCATCACCAACCGGTTGCTCGCCAGCGCCAGGTGTTGCGCGAAGATCGCCAACATCCGGATCACCGCCTCGTGCTCGGTCGCCGACAAAACCCGGGTGTTTTGATAGGCGTGACGCAACTGGGCGCGCGGCACTTCGAGTTCCCAGCCCTCCGCCAGCCGGGCGACGTGCTCGAACAGGCCCTGGGACGGTTTCTTGCGAAACACCTGTCCGGTTTGCAGCAGCCCGACCAGATGGTCGCCCAGCCGCACCGGCACGGCGGTCTCGCACATTCCCGAGACACAGGTCACCGTCCGGGGCGCCTCCTGCGCCAGATCGCTCAATCGCTGCTGGGTGTGCAGGCAGGCCGCGCACGCCGCGCTTTTCGCGGCCATTAACGCGCAGTAGGCATTTTCGTTGCGCCGCCCGTGGTAGGGCAACTGCCAGGACTCCAGCGGCCGCAGCGCCAACGGCAGCCCGGTCATGTCCCCGTAAGCCCGGTGGAAGTCCAGGAACAACTTGGAGTTGGTCAGCGCCTCAACGATGTTTTTGCCGTTCGAATTCATGGCAGGTCTCCTGGGGGCAGCCGACGCTGAAGGCGCCCGGTCAGCACGGCGCAGACCGTGGGATCGCCCGATGACTTTGCAAGGCTTGCGGACACGACGACAAATTAGGGAGTGTGGATGCTCGAGTCAATCGGCGAGCGAATCTTATTCGCCACGCCGCCCCGAGGGCCGAACGAACGAATGCGCATCGAGCACGGTCGGGCTCTGGCGGCGGCGCCGTTTTCCGCGTTGCCAGTCCGCGAGGGGTTTGGTCGCATCGCGCCGGCGGACGCCATGAATCCCTCGTTCACCAGCCCGGGCGGCAAGCCGCTGACCCAAGCGGAGCGAGCGGCCTTGCTGACTCTGCTTGCGGACGACGATCCGGTGGTCACCGCCGGGGTGCGGGCGCGGATTCTCTCGCTGGGCGCGGAAGTGGTCACGTGGCTGAAGCCGCACCGGTTGAGCGAGCAGCCCAACCTCCGCCGGAACGTCGGCGAAATCCTCACCCACTTTGCCCGACTGGAGGCCGACACGCGGTTTCTGGCGTATTGCCTGAATCACGGCGACGATTTGGACCTCGAGGAGGGGGTGTTGCTCCTCGCCGCCACGCGGTATCCGGAGCTGAACCCGGCCGCCTACCGGGCGCTGCTGGATCAATATGCGGCCGCGGTGGCCGAGGCGGCCGGCAGCGAAACCCGGGGCGTGGGACTGCTCGAACGCATGAATCGCGTGCTCTTCCGGGTGCTCGGTTTCCGTGGCGACCACGAGGACTACGACGCTCTCGAGAATCACTACTTCAACCGCGTGCTCGACCGGCGCCGGGGCAACCCCATCAACCTTTGCACGCTCTACTGGCTGATCGCGCGCCGGCTGCGCCTGCCAATTGTGGGGGTCGGGATGCCCTCGCATTTCCTCTGCCGTTACCAGACCACCACGGATTCGTTCTTCGTGGACGCTTTCAACCAGGGCCGGCTCCTGACGCGCGCCCATTGCGTCACCTACCTGCAAACCTCCGGCTACGGTTTCCAAGAAAGCTTCCTCGCGCCCGCGACGTCCCGAGAGACGTTGCTGCGCATGTGCGCCAACCTCCACCAACACCATGCCCGGCGGCAGCAGGCGGAGCCCATGGCGCAGTTTCAGCGGTACTTGATCGCGCTCTCGAAGCGCCACCCCTGACCCGCGCGGCCCGGCCGACCTCGCGGGCGCTACGCTTCCAACTCGTGCAGACGGGTGGCGGCGGTCTCCCACTCGGCGGTCAGGTGGGCCAGGTGATCGAGAACTTCCCGCATCTCGCGGTTCACGGCCACGGCCCGGCCCGGCTCGGCATACGTCGCGGGGGCTTCGAGTTCCCGTGTCAGTTCGATTTGCCGCGCCTCAAGCGCCGCGATTTCCCGCTCCAGGCCGCTGACCGTCTGCCGCGCTTCGCGCAACTGCCGCGACCGTTCCTGGCGTTGTTCGGCCTCGAGGCGCTTGCGCTCGCGGCGTGCCTGAGCAGCGGTCGGGCTGTCGGCGCCATCCCGGCCCGCGCGCGAGTCGCCCGGCCGCGGTGCCGGTGATTCGGCCGGTGCTCGCAAGGCCGCGGTCTTGTCGGCGTAGTACTGGTAATCGCCGGGATAGGCGGTGAGCCGGCCGTCCTGGACGTGGACGACATGATTCGCCAGTTGGCGGATGAAATAGACGTCGTGGCTGATGAAGACGATGGTGCCTGTGAACTGTTGCAGGGCGTAGAGCAGAGCGTCCACACTGGCGAGATCGAGGTGGGTGGTCGGCTCGTCCATCAACAGCAAATTGGGCGGATCCAGCAGGAGCTTCACCAGCGCCAGCCGGCTCTTTTCGCCGCCGCTGAGCACGCTCACTCGGTTGAAAACGTCATCGCCCCGAAAGAGGAAGGACCCCAGCACGGTGCGGGCGAAGGTCTCGGTGAACCGCTGCGGGGTGTTGAAGGCTTCCTCGAGGACGGTTAGTTCCGGGTGCAACGTCTCGACGCGGTATTGCGAATAGTACCCCGCTTTGACGTTGTGCCCGAGGCGGCGCTCGCCGGCCTGGGGGGTAAGGACGCCGGCCAGCAGCTTGAGCAGGGTGGACTTGCCGGCGCCATTGGGCCCCACGAGCACGATGCGCTGCCCGCGCTCGGCCACGAAATCCAGCGCGTCATACACCACCGTGGCGCCGTAAGCGAAGTGGACCCGCTCCAACGTCACCGCCTTGAGCCCGCTGCGGTCCGGCTGGGGAAACGCGAAGTCAATCGTCGCCTCCTCGCCCGCCGGCGCGGCGATCTTCTCCATGCGGTCAATCTGTTTCTGTTTGGCCCTGGCCTGGCTGGCCTTGGTGTTCTTGGCGCCAAACCGCTCGATGAATCGCTCCAGCCGGGCGATCTCGCGCTGCTGATTCTTGTAGGCGGCCAGCAACTGCTCCTCGTTGGCCTCGCGTTGATCGAGGAAGTCGTCGTAGTTACCCCGGTAGCGGAAGATCCGCCCGTGCCGCAGCTCGACCACCGAGGTGACCAGTTCGTTCAGGAACTCGCGGTCGTGCGAGATCATCAGCATCGCGCCCGGATAGGTCTTGAGATACGCCTGAAACCACAGCAGGGCCTCGAGATCCAGGTGGTTGGTGGGCTCGTCCAACAGCAGCAGGTCCGGCTCTTGCACCAGCAGCCGGGCCAGATGCGCCCGCATCACCCAGCCGCCGCTCAACTCCCGGGCCGGCCGGTCGAAATCCCGCGGGCGGAAACCCAACCCGGCCAGCATCCGCCGGGCTTTGGGCAGCAGGTCGGGACCGCCCAGCTCCTCGAAGCGACGCTCCCACTCGTGCTGTTCCGCGGCGTCGGGGTCGGGGTGGGTGCGGATCTCCCGCAGACGGCGCTGCGCCAGGATCAATTCGGGGGAAATGCCGGTCGCCAGCTCGAGCACCGTTTCGTCACCCGCCGGCGCGCTTTCCTGCGGCAGGTGCCCCAGCCGGATGCCACGCTGAAAGGTGATCTCGCCCGAGTCCGCCGGTTCCTGGCCCAGAATGAGCGAGAACAGCGTGGACTTGCCCGCGCCGTTGGGCCCGACCAGACCCACCCGGTCTTCCCGCGTCAACGTCAGGGAAACGCCGGCGAGCAGCGTGCGTCCGGCGTAGCTCTTGCTGATGTCGGCGAGTGTGAGCATCCCGGCGCATTGTGCGGAAGACCGACCCCTGGGGGCAAGGCGCGGGCCGGCTGGCGACCGCTTGCGCTTGGAATCGCTGGCCGGGCCGCGCATCTTCTGGGGCATGAGAGTTGCCCGCGTTTTGACGGTGGCGGCCGGGCTGGCGGCCGGAGCGTTGGCCGCCGAGCTTGAGCGCTCGTTCCCCGCCGCCCACGCCCACAACGATTACGAGCATCCCCGGCCACTGTTCGACGCCCTCGCGCAGGGCTTCAGCAGCGTCGAGGCGGACATCCACCTGGTGGACGGCCGGTTGCTGGTTGCGCATGACCGCTGGCGGGTGAAGCCGGAACGGACTCTGCAGGCGCTCTACCTTGAACCGCTGCGCGAGCGGGTGCAGGCCAACGGGGGCCGGGTCCATCGCGACGGTCAGACCTTTCATCTGCTGATTGACTTCAAGACCGCGGCCGAGCCGACCTGGCAGGCACTCCAGCCGGTTTTGGCGGAATACGCCGACCTGTTGACCGAGTTCACCGCCACCAACCGCCACGTCCGTGCCGTCACCGTCGTCCTGAGCGGCAACAGCCCGCGCGCGCAGGTCGCGGCGTTGCCCCGGCGCCTGGCAGGGATTGACGGGCGGCTGCCGGATCTGGAGGCCAACCCAAGTCCGCACCTGGTGCCGTGGCTGAGCGAGAACTGGAACGCCCATTTCCGTTGGCGCGGAAACGGCGAGATGCCGGCCGACGAGCGCGCCCGGCTGCGCGACCTGGTCCGGCGCGCGCACGACCAGGGACGCGAGGTGCGATTCTGGGGCGCGGCGGACGTGGAGGCCGTCTGGCGCGAGCAACGCGACGCCGGCGTAGATTTCCTCAACACCGACCGGCTGGCCGATCTGCGACGCTTCCTCGAGGCGCCCGCCGCCGCCGTCCGCCAGCCCTGAACGCGGCGCCCGCGGCGCTTGACCGCGGGAAGCACGAAGTTCCCGGCCCAGGCGCACGGCTCCAGCGAATTGCCAAGCGGCTGCGGCTCACGCTACCTTTGCGGAAGTTATGGCTGCCGAGGCAGGTGAACCCATCGTTCAGATTCGCGAGCTGTCCAAGGTGTACCAACAGGGGGAGATCAACGTCACCGCCCTGGACGGCATTTCGCTGGACATCGCGCGGGGCGAGTTCCTGACGCTGATGGGGCCGTCCGGTTCGGGCAAATCCACGCTCCTGCACATCATCGCGGGGGTGGACCGCCCGACCCGCGGGTCCTGCCACGTCCAGGGGATTGACGTCACCGCGCTCAACGAGTCCGAACTGGCCGACTGGCGGAATCAAAACGTCGGTTTCGTTTTCCAGACCTTTAACCTCATTCCCGTCCTGACCGCCTACGAAAACGTGGAACTGCCGCTGCTGCTGACCCGCCTGGGGGCGGCGGAACGGCGGCGGCAGGTGCAGACCGCGCTCGAACTGGTCGGTCTGGCGGACCGCCAGCATCACCTGCCCCGCCAGCTTTCCGGCGGGCAGGAGCAGCGCGTGGCCATTGCTCGCGCGCTGGTCACCGATCCGAGCCTGATCGTGGCCGACGAACCCACCGGCAACCTCGACTCCCATTCCGCGCAGGATGTGCTGAAGATCCTCCAGTCCCTGAGCCGGACAGCGGGCAAGACGGTTATCATGGTCACCCACGACCCGAAAGCGGCCGCGTACGGGTCGCGGTCGGTGCATCTGGAAAAGGGCGAGCTATCCAACTGAGCCCGCCCGGGCTGTTCCCATGACCCTCACCGGCTTCATCGCGAAGAACGCCCTGCGCAACAAGCGCCGGCTGGTGCTCTCGGTGACCAGCGTGGCGGTGAGCCTGTTTCTGCTGGTGACGTTGCAGGTCGCCCTGCGCGAACTGACCAATCCTATCAACGACGAGGGCTCGAGCCTGCGCATCATCGTGCGCAACAAGGTGTCCCTCGCCCAACCGCTACCGGCGCGGCAGCTTCAGGTGCTCGAGCGCATCCCGGGCATCGCGGCCATCACGCCCTTCACGTTTTACGGCGGGCTGTACAAGGGCGACGAGAAGTTCACGAGCTTCGCGCAGTTTGCGGTGGACCCGGCGCGCACGCTGCCGTTGATCACCGACGCCCGGGTGCCCCGGGAGCAGCTCGAGGCCTGGCTGGCGGACCGGACCACCTGCATCGTGGGCAAGATGACCGCCGACCGCTGCGGCTTGAAGGTCGGCGACCGGATGCAGTTCACCAGTTCGATCTACCCGGCCGACCTGGAGTTCACCATCGCCGGCATCTACGAGGGGACGGCGGATGATCGGAACCTGTTTTTTCATCACAAGTACCTCGACGAATCGCTGGGCAACCCGGGCACCGTGGGCACCTGGTGGGTGCGGGCGGCCTCCCTCGAGGAGGCACCGCAGGTCACGGCTCGCATCAACCAGGCCTTCGCCAACACCAGCGCCGAGGTGCGCGCCGAGTCGGAGCGGGCCTTCGTGCTGGGCTTCGTTTCCATGTGGGGCAACATCCAGGCACTCATCAGCGGGATCAGCGTGGTGGTGGTGTTTGCGTTGCTGCTGGTAACGGTCAGCACCATGAGCATGGCGATCCGGGAACGATTCCGCGAACTGGCGATTCTCAAGGCCATCGGGTTCCGCCGCCGCGAGCTGTTTGCTTTCATCCTCGCCGAGAGTTCCGGCCTGGCGATGCTGGGGGGCCTGCTGGGTGTTGGCGGCGCCTACCTCCTGTGCAACTCGCTGGACATCCAGAAGCTGTCCAACGGCCTGTTCCTGCTCTTCGAAGTCACGCCCCGGATGGTCGGTTTTGGTTTCAGCGTGGCCGCGCTCCTCGGCGTGCTGGCCGCCGCGGCGCCGATGCTCACCGTCGCCCGCACCAGCGTGGTGCAAGGACTCAAAACGCTCGATTGATCGCGCCATGGCCCTGCCCGTTCGCTACAGCTTCCGCAACGCGCTGGTGCGCTGGCGCTCGACCCTCGCCACCGTCCTGGGCATCGCGCTGGTCGTCTTCGTTTTCGTCCTGCTGCAATCCCTGGCCGCGGGCATCGAAAAAAGCAGCGGCAACACGGGCGATCCCCGGAACATCCTCGTCGTGCGCAAGGGAGCCACGGCCGAGTCGGCCAGCCTGATCTCGCGCGAAAACTTCCGGCAGATCCAGTACTTCGAGGAGATCGCCCGGACGGCTCAGGGCGAACCCATCCTCTCGGCGGACGTGCTGGTGCTGATCAACCTGCCCCGCCGCAACAACGGCGGCGAGGCCAACGTGCTTTTGCGCGGGGTCACCCCGCGCGGCATGGAGTTACGGCCGCAGGTCCGCCTGGTCGCCGGGCGGTGGTTCACGCCCGGCAAGCGCGAAGTTGTCGTATCCGCCAAGCTGGCCCGGCGCTTCGCCAACTTCGACCTCGGCGAGTCGTTCAAGTCGGGCAGCACGCACCTGACCGTTGTCGGCTGGCTGGAGGGCGGCGGCAGCGCCTTCGATTCCGAGTGCTGGCTGGACGCCGACGAAGCCCGGGCCATCTTCGAGCGCGACATGTATTCAAGCTTCCTGATCCGCCCCACCGACGAGGCGGCGGCGGTCCGGCTCATCGAGCGCATCGAGAACGACCGCCGCTTCAAGCTGAAGGCCGACAAGGAGGTCGAGTATTACCGGCAGCAGACCATGGCCGCCGCGCCGATCAAGTGGCTCGGGGGCTTCCTGGCGGTGATGATGTCCGTGGGCGCGGTCTTTGCCGCGATGAACACCATGTACGCGGCCGTCGGCGCGCGGACGCGCGAGATCGGCACCCTGCGCGTGCTGGGCTTCCGCCGCCGCGCGGTGGTCGTGGCGCTCCTGCTCGAAGGCGGGTTCCTGGCGTTTCTGGGCGGGCTGCTGGGCTGCGCCCTGGCGTTTTACTGGAACGGCTACACGACCGCCACCATCGGCTTTGAAACGTTCAGTGAGACGGTGTTCCAATTCCGCGTAACACCGCTGCTGGTGATCGAGGGGCTCGGGTTCGCGGTGGTGGTCGGCCTCATCGGCACGCTGCTGCCGGCCGTCCGGGCCTCCCGCCTGCCGGTCATCGCCGCCCTGAAATCCGTATGAACCAGGACAAGCTGGCCAGCCTCAAAATTCCCCCGGCCGCCAAACGCCGCTCGCGGGGCACGTTGTACGCCATTCTTATCGGCGTGACCGTGGTCACCGTGCTGGCGCTCTACGAGACGCGCTTCTGGTCGCGCGACGGTGAGCGCGTCTTCCGCGGCGCGGGCAAGGCCACCGAGACCCGGGCGAGTGGCTCCGCCTCCGGGGCGTCGGTCCAAGCGGCCGGCGTCCCCGCCCCGTCCGGGCCGACCGCCACGAGCGCAGCGTCCGCCGCCACCAACGCGGTGCTCATCGTCAGCGGCTACATCATCAACCGCGAGCGCATCGAGCTGAGCCCGCGCTTCATGGGCGTGGTGAAGTGGATCGGCGTCCGCAAAGGCGACTTCGTAACCAATGACCAGGTGGTCGTACTGCTCGACGACGCCGAGTACCGCGCCCGGCTGGCGGAGCAGATGGCCCGGCTGGAATCGGCCCGGATCAACGTCGAGAAAGCCGAACTGACCTGGCGCCGCATCCAGCAGCTCGCGACCCAGCGCATCGAATCCGAGCAGCTCGAGGACGACGCGCGCTTGGCGGTCGAAGCGGCCCGGGCCGTGGTGCGGGAGGTGGAAGGGCAGATCGCGCTCACCAAGACCTACCTCGACTGGTGCGTCATCCGCTCGCCGATCAATGGCGTGGTGCTCGAGAAGATGGTGGATCCCAATGAACTGGTCACGCCCCAGAGCTTCGGCGGCACGCGCGGCCCCAGCACCGCCCTCATTTCGGTGGCGGATCCCAGGGATCTGCAGGTGGAAATTGACCTCAACGAAACGGACGTCTCGAAGGTCTTCCTCGGCCAGAAATGCCGGGTCAGTCCCGAGGCGTACCTGGACCGCGATTACGAGGGCGTGGTGGCGGAAATCGCGCCCGAAGCCAGTCGCCAGAAGGGCACCCTGCAAATCAAGGTCCAGATTCTCAACCCGGACAAATTCCTCACCCCGGAACTCAGCGCCAAGGTCGAGTTCCTTGCCGCGGGCTCGTAAGGCCCGGTTCGCTGCGTCATGGCCGCACTGCTCCGCCTGCTCCTCACCGCCGGGTTGATCTACGGCTTGGTCCAGGTGAACCAGACCCCGCTGGACGGCGCGGGCGCTGGCGGCCTGACCGGCACCCTCTGGATGGGACTCACCCTCGTGCTCGCCGTCGCGGCGGCGCTGGCGTGGGCGCCCGTCGTGATCGGGCGGCTGGTCTCGAACCCGCTGACCGATCCCCTTCCGGACGGCGGCGGCCCGCGCGAGCCGCGTTGGCGGCTCATTCGCTGGGCGCACGCGCGCCGCCATTGCCGGCTGGCCCGCTGGCTGTGCTACCTCGCCGGCGTGCGGCGCCCCTGGCTGCCCTTGCCCTTTGCCTTTGGCCTGGCCAACTCGGTTCCCGGTTCGGTGCTGGAACGGCTTTACGCGGCGGAATTGTTGCGTTCGAAGACCGTCGCCGATCACCCCGAGGCACGCGTCGTGTTGCAGACCCTGGCCGAAGATCCTGACCCGCGCCGCTCGCCGCTGGTGCGCCGGGTGCTCGCCGTCCTCGCGCTCACGGCCGATGCGGACCCGCCGGAGAAAGGCTAGGCATGTCCCCGTTCTGGTTCTTGCATCGGGTGGGAGTGGCCTTGTTCTGGGCCCTCTGGCTCGCCGTGGGTCTGGCGCTCTACCAGCATCGCGAGGCGCTACGGCCGCTGCTCGACCTGGGGGAACTGGCCTGGCACCGCCAGCCGGCGCCGGCGGACGGCCATGCCCGACTCGCAGGGCACGGGGTGCGCGCCTACAGCGGGACCGGCTTTGAATTTCGCGGCACCAACGGCGTGGCCCTCAACTGCGGCCTGGCCGGCGTGAGTCTCGACCCGGCGCGGTGGAGTTCGACGCCCGCGGGCCGGGACCTGCTGGAGGCCGCCCGGGCCCACCTGCATCAGCGGGTGGCCGGGCAATCGGTCGTGCTCGAGCTGCTGCTGAGCAATCCCGAGGCCCGCACCGGCCTGGGCGTGGCGTACGTGAACGGCACCAACCTCAACGAGCTGACCCTCGCCGAGGGCTTCGGCGTGTTGGAGCGCGAGCGGATTCGCTCCCTGCACCTGCTACAGCAATGGGCCTTGCTGCAAGCCGAACGCGCCGCGCGCGTCGCAGGTCGCGGTGTGTGGCACAGCTCTCTTGCCGGCGCACCGGCGCCCGCGCCGTGAGGGGGGGGACGCCGGACCCGGACGCACTGCGGGAGCTCGGTTGGCCAACCCGGCCGGGCCGAGGACGATTTTGTGACTGAAATTCCCCTGGCGCGCTCCTAGCCTCGCCGCCCGATGAGGCCGATGTTCGACGGCATTGACGCGCTGGTGGCTGACATCCGCGCCGGCCGGATGGTGATTCTGGTGGACGACGCCGACCGCGAAAACGAGGGAGACCTGGTGATGGCGGCGGATCACGTCACGCCGGAGGCCATCAACTTCATGGCGCGCTTCGGGCGCGGTCTCATCTGCGTACCCACCACCTCGGAGCGGCTGCAGCAGCTCGGCATCGAGCGGATGGTCTCCCAGAACCGCGAGAGCTTCAAAACGGACTTCCAGGTCAGCGTGGATGCCGCCCGGGGCATCACCACCGGCATCAGCGCCGCTGACCGCGCGCGAACGATCCAGGTGATGGCCGACCCCGCCGCGACGCCGTCGGACCTGGTCCAGCCCGGCCACGTGTTTCCGTTGCGGGCCAAACAGGGCGGGGTGCTGCAACGCGCCGGCCACACGGAGGCCGCCGTGGACCTGGCCACCCTTGCCGGTTGCCGGCCGATAGCCGTGATCTGCGAGATCATGAGCGACGACGGCACCATGGCGCGCCTGCCGGAGCTGCGTCGCTTCGCGCGCAAGCACCGGCTCAAGCTCGGCACGATCGAGGACCTCATCAAGCACCGCCGGGCCAGCGAGCGGCTGGTCGAGCGGGTCGAGACGATTCATCTGCCCACCGACCACGGCGATTTCTTGCTGCACCTGTATCGGTCCAAACTCGACGGCCAGCACCACCTGGCGCTGGTATGCGGCGAGATTGCCGGCCGCGAAAACGTGCTGGTGCGCGTCCACAGCGAGTGCCTCACCGGCGATGTCTTCGGCTCGAAGCGCTGCGACTGCGGGCCGCAGTTGCACCAGGCCATGCGCATGGTTGCCAGGGAGGGCGCCGGGGTGATCGTGTACATGCGCCAGGAGGGGCGCGGCATCGGGCTGGGCCCCAAAATCCTGGCCTACAAGCTGCAGGAACGGGGCCTCGACACCGTGGAGGCCAACCTCAAGCTGGGATTTGGCATGGACCTCCGCGAGTACGGGCTCGGCGCGCAAATCCTCGCCGACCTCGGGCTCAAGACCATTCGCCTGCTGACCAACAACCCGAAGAAGCTCGTGGGACTGGAGGGCTACGAACTCGAGATTGTCGAGCAGGTCCCTATCCGCGTCGCGCCGAATCCCCACAACGCAAAGTATCTCAAGACCAAGAAGGAAAAAATGGGGCACCTGATCTGACGTTGGCGGTCCGGCCCTTCGGTCCGCCCGGCAAGGCCCCGGGTCAACCTGCTCCCCAATCCCATGCTCCAACCCGTCACTCGTCGCCGACGCCGGACCGCTGGCGGGCGCTTCGCCATCGTCGCCTCGCGCTACAACGGCCATTACGTGAATGCCATGCTCAAGGCCGCCCGGGCGGAGTTGCTCGCCGCCGGGGTGGACGAGCTGCGCGTTATCCGCGTGCCCGGGGCCTTCGAGATCCCCGCGGTGGTGGCGCGCCTGGCGCGGCTCACGGCGCCCGGCTTCGACGCCATTCTCTGTCTGGGCGTGATCCTGCGCGGGCAGACCACCCACGCGGAGCACATCGGCACCGGGGTCACCCAGGCGCTGATTCAGCTCCAGGTCGAGACCGGCCGGCCGCTCATTCATGAGGTCTTGCTGCTCGAAAACGAGGAGCAGGCCCGGGCGCGCTGCCTGAGCCGCGACCACAATCGCGGCACCGAGGCCGCGCAAACCGCGCTGGCCATGGCGGCGGTCATGCGCGCTCTGCCCATGGACCCCGCGCCGGCCGACGATGAGCCGCCGTTCTGACCATGCCGGAGCGCGATCCCTACACTATCCGGCCGGCCGTGCGGGACGACGTGCCGGCGATCCTCGCCATCTACAACGAAGCGGTCCTCCACACCACCGCGACCTACGACGAGGAACCGCTCACGCTGGAGCAGCGGAGGGCGTGGTACGACGAACACGTGCGCGCCCGGTTGCCGGTGTTCGTGGCCCTGGACGCGGCAGGCACCGTGGCGGGCTGGAGTTCCTTGAGCTGGTACCACGCCAAGCCCGGCTATCGGTTCACGGTCGAGAACTCCGTGTATGTCGCCACCGCGCATCAGGGCCGCGGTCTCGGCGCCCGGTTGCTGGCACCGCTGATCGAAGCGGCCCAGCAGCGCGGGCTGCGCGCGATCCTCGCCGCCATTGACTCCGGCAACACGGCCAGCCTGCGCTTGCACGCGCGCTTCGGCTTCGAGCCGGTCGGGCATTTTCGCCAGATCGGCCGCAAGTTCGGCCGGTGGCTGGACGTGGTGTACCTCGAGCGGCTGCTGGAGCCCGCGCCCGCGCCGTAAGGCCGCCGGCGCCGCGCCGGCGGAGCGTGACGGCTTTCGCGTTTTCAAAGGCGGCCCCCGTTGCTTCCATTTCGCCGCATCCCATGCGCTGTGAATCTCTTGGGCGTGTCGTTGCCGCCGCGCTGAGCGTCGGCCTGTTGAGCGCCGCGGAACCGGAACCGGACGTGCGGGAACTGCCGCGCTTCGCCCCGGTCGAGCCCGCGGACGCGCCGGCCACCTTCACGGTCAAACCCGGCTTCCGGCTCGAACTGGTCGCCGCCGAGCCGCTGGTGCGCAGCCCCATCGAGATTTGTTTCGACGAGAACGGCCGGATGTTCGTGGTGGAGATGGTGGATTACTCGGAGATGCGCGATCAGCGGCCGCACTGGGGCCGGGTGAGCGTGCTCGAGGACACCGACGGCGACGGCCGCTTTGAGCGCAGCCGGGTGTTCGTGGACGATCTGCCGTGGCCCACCGGCGCGTTCTGGGCCAACGGCGGGCTCTTCGTGGCCGCCACGCCCGACATCTACTTCTGTCAGGATACCGACGGCGACGGCCGGGCCGATCGCCGCCAGCTCGCCTTTACCGGCTTCGCGATTGACTACGCGCCGTACGCGACCAACCAGCTCAACATGCAGGCCATGATGAACAGTTTTCGCTGGGGACTGGACAACCGCATTCATGGTTGCACCGCGCCCAACGGCGGCGCTCTGACGTCTCCGCTCACCGGCCAGACCAACGCGCTCGACGTTCGCGGCCGCGACTTCTTTTTCGATCCCCGCACCTGGCGGCTGGGCGCCGAGGCGGGCGGCGGCCAGTACGGCCTGGCCTTCGACGACCGCGGCCGGCGCTTCACCTGCAACAACAGCGACCATATCCGCCTGTTCCAGTACGACCTCCGCTACGCAACGCGCAATCCGTACTTCGACCCGCCGGCCGCGCTCCAGAGCATCGCGGCGGATGGCCCGGCGGCCGAGGTGTTCCGCACCAGCCCGGACGAGCCGTGGCGGGTCATCCGCACGCGCTGGCGGGTCAGCGGCGCCGTGCCCGGGCTCATCGAGGGGGGCGGGCGCGCGAGCGGCTACTTCACCAGCGCCACTGGCATCACCATCTACCGCGGCGACGCCTGGCCGGAGGAATACCGCGGCGATGCCTTCACCGCCGACTGCGGCAGCAATTTGGTTCACCGCAAGAAACTGCGGCCGGATGGGGTGACGCTCCGGGCTGAGCGGCCGGCCGAGGAGCAGCGGGTTGAATTCCTCACCTCCCGCGACACGTGGTTCCGTCCGGTGCAACTGGCCAACGCCCCCGACGGCGCGCTCTACATCGTGGACATGTACCGCGAGATCATCGAGCACCCCTGGTCGCTGCCCCCGGCGCTGAAGCGGCACCTGGACCTCAA
>CAYNCT010000017.1:0-9312 GCA_964396005.1 uncultured Verrucomicrobiota bacterium
GCCGACCAAGAGCTGATGTCACTCGCCTGACCAACTGCTGATGACACTTGCCCGGGCGAGGGTGGCAGCCAAATGCGCCCACGCGGCGCGAAGCGGAAGGGAGTGGGTTTTCATAGCGTTGAGCAAATCACGAAGGTTACGAAAGTGGCCCGATCAGCGACTGCGGCGAAGCAAACCCGCGGCAAAGCGCGGATGCGGGACGAAACCCGGCGCCGACCAGCGACCAGCCGGCCGGGCCCGGCAGAAAGTTGAAAGGGCACCGCGGATTCTGTGCTGAATCTTGGCCATGGCTAAGGTGGGCAACCGCGGGCCGATAGATGGCGAAACCGGGGGCCGGTGTCCATCACCAAACACGCCGCGACGCCGCCACGAGGGCGGAAGAACCACGCACCCCCGCGGGGAGGAAACGCGCAGCGATTCAGAGCCGAGTGCCGCCAGCCGTGGCCGTGAACTCCCGCCGCGGGCCCGCCACGCCTACGGTCCGCCGGGGGTGCCTGCCGCGCGCGCCGTCAACTCGTCGCGTACGATGCGCGGCGTGACGAACATCACGAGCTCCTTTTTCTGCTTGGCGTCGGTCACGCCCTTGAAGAGGTAGCCCAGGACCGGGATCTCCCCCAGCACCGGCACCTTGCGTTGCGTTTTGGACCGGGCGTCCTGGATCAACCCGCCCATAACGATGGTGGCGCCATCGGGCACCCGCACCAGCGTGGACGATTGCTTGATGTCAATCTTCGGCGCCGTGGCGGTGCGGCTCGGCGAGGTGACCGTCTCCACCAGCGAACTGAGCGTCGGCGAAATATCCAGCGTAATCCAGTTGTTGGAGCTGATTTGCGGCGTGAGCGCCAGAATGGTCCCCACGGTAATGGTGGTGATTTGATCCCCCTCGGTCTGGACGGTGCTTCCCTGGTTCTGGAAAAAGGTCGAGGTTTGCGAAAAGAACGGGATGTCCGTAGCCACCTTGATCAGGGCGGTCTGGTTGTTGAGCACCCGCACCCGCGGCTGCGAAACCACCCGGACCTCCCCCTGCGCCTGCAGGGCCTGGATCACGACGTTTTCATTCAGCACCGCGGTGCTGCCCGAGCCCGGCCCGCCGAAGACCCAGGCGTTCCGCGAGCTCAGATCAAACGCGTTCGGCAGCAGCTTGAAGTCCCCACCCGGATCCGGCGCCAGCGCATCCACTCCGATCGCCTGCGTTCCGGTGTAGCCGGAAGACTGAGCGACAATCTGGGCCACCTGCTGCCAGTTGACGCCCCACTGAAATTGATCGCCGAGGGTGACATCATAGAGCTTGGCCTCGATGTCCACCTGCCGCTCAATGATGCCGTCCAGCGTCGCCAGGTAATGGGCCAGCCGGCGGTGTGCGCTCGGGCGGTCCGTCACCTGAATCACGCCGGCGGTGAGGTTGATCGCCAGGGATTCCTTGCCCTTCGGCGTCAGCAGAAACCCCAGCTCGTCCTTCAGCTCCTTCCAGAAATCCACCTCGTTATCCTGCTGCAGGTTGATGGACGAGCCGCCCATGCTGCCAGCCATCCCACCACCCATACCGGCCCCTCCCATTCCTCCCCCCGCCATACCGCCCCCGCCCATGCTCGCCCCCCCGGCGCCGCCGCTCCCCGCGCCGCCCTGCGACGAGCTGGAGGTCATCGTCGCCGAGCTTTGCCCCTTGCCCCTGCGCGAGAGCCGCAAGTAGTCCAACTGGTAGGTGCGCGTCACGTGGCTGTTGATCCGGATGAGCCCCTGATCCTCGCTCCACTCGCAATCGTTGGCTTCAAGCAAGGCGCGCATCATCTGCTCCAGCGGCAGGTCGAACACCGAGAGCGTGACCGTTCCGCTCACGTCGTTGTCAGGAACGATATTGAGCCGGTTGGCCTGGGCGAAGAGCGCCAGCGCGGTTTTGAGTTCCAGGTTGTCCGCCGTGAAACTGAACAACCGCTTGCCCTGCGTGTGAGTGGCGAGTGACGTCTGGCCCTCGTCCTGGGCGCGGACCGTCGGGGCCGCCAGCAGCGTGACGGCCGTTGCGACCATACCCAGCCCGCGCCGCCAGCGTCGGCTCGCGCGCCGAATCGGAATCAAGGTGGTGTTCATAAAGTTGGCGAGGGAGCGGGTGGAGCGGCGGAACTGAGCGGCCGGACCGAGGCCACCGCGGCGCCGGCCGAACCGGCCGGCTCCTGCCCGCCAGCCCAGAGACTCAGTGAAACGACGGCCCGGCTCACCGAATTCGCGCTGCCGGTGACCTGAAGCTCGACCACGTCCACCCGCTTCGCCTCGCGGCTCAGCACATCGAGGAACTGCAGCACGCGTTCGTAGGGCGAGCGCACGCCCTCGACATCGCGCGAGGGTTGAAGCGTGAGGGAGAGCGTGGCGGGCACCACGGCCACTGTCGGATTGGCCGCGTTCGTGGCCGCCGGCCGGCCCACGTCTGCCGTCGCCTCCAGCGCCAGGGGCACCATCTGGAGGCGAAGCTGGGTCAGCCAGTCCTTCAGGGACTCCGGTGTCGAAAACAACAATCCCTGCGCGCGCTGGAACTCCGCCGCCAGTCGGTCCAGCTCCTCCGGCGTCAAACGCCCCTCCATCAGGCCGATCTCGGTAGCCAGTCGGCTGATCTGGCTGGCCGTCTCCCGCGCCTGCCGCTGAACTGGAATCAGCCGCTGATACGCCCAGACGACCAGCCCCACCGAGATCAGCAACGGCAGCCCCATCCCGATCCGAATCAGCCAACCGCCCAGCGTCAGCGGACGTTTCCTCCGTCCCGGACGCGGTGCCGGCGGCGTGGGGTCGGGCAGCGGTTCACCGGACGTGGCCCCCCGGCCGGGCCGTGCTCCTGCCGGGGCAAGGGTCAGCGGTGACGGCGTTGGGGGCTGGGAAATGGGTTCACTCATGGCTGAAGCCATCCCTCGATTTGGAACCCGCGGTCGGGCGTTGATTGAACCGCTGGCGGCGCCGCCAGTTGGAAGACCCAGTTCGCCACCTGGGCCGCGCTGCCGGCTGCCGCGGCTGCTGCCGGCGTGCGCGAGGCCGTCTCCAAGCCGGGCAACTGCACCCGCAGCAGCCCCGTGGCCAACCGGTTGGTCAGGATCGCGACTCCGGAACGCAGGGCCGTCGCTGCGTTGGTGGCGGATGCCTGAGCGACTCCCGCGACGCGCAAACGCCACACGCCCTCTTCCCGTCGCACCAAAAAATTGGTAACCACCAACTCGGGCGGGACCGCGTCCGAAAGGTAACCCAGACACCACGCCGCCAGCGGAGGCGGCCGGTTGGTCGCGACCAGGTTGACCAGGTCGCGCTGGTGTCCGGCGGTTTCCTGCATTTGCTGCAACTCGCGGTGGCGCGCCTGCAGCAGCGCGGTCTGCGCCCGCAAGCCTTCGAGACTCCGGAGCTCCGCCGCCCGCAAGCGGTGAAGGTACCCGGCGAAAACCAGGCACAGCACAACGGCCGCGGCAGTAGTGGTGCCGACCACCCAGGCCAGGCGATGCCGCTGCGGCGCCATCTGTTGCTCGCGGCTGACGAAATTCTGCGCAGCGGCCAGCGGCACCCGCAAGACGTTGCGGGCCCAGTAGTCGGAGGTGAACTCGGTCGGGCTCACCCGTGTGGGCAAGCCCACCTGGGCCTGTAGTTCGGGTGCCCGCTCCGCGGCGTGGGCGCCAAAGAGATACAAGGCCCGCACGTCCCGGCTGTGCTGCTGGTTGACGAAGAGCATGGTGCGCCGCAGGTCCAGCGCGAGCGTCGCCAGCGACTCGTTCCAATTGCCGGGCAAGGTCCGGGCCAGGAGCAGTCGCCCGTCGGTGTGTCCCACCACCACGGTGGTCGCGTGGCCGGTCCCGGCAGCCAGCATGACGACATCCGCAACGTTGGTGGGCAACGCCTGCAGTTGGTCCTGGAGCACGGCCGTCGGTGGAAACACCCCGGTTAGATACAGGTTGGCCTTCCGCGCCCCGGCCAGCAGTTCGTCCAACAGCGGCTTGGGAAAGAGATTCAGCAGGAAGCGCGGCGTGCCCTTGATGGACTCGGCCGGGCAGGCACTCCACGCGGCGCGGGTGGTGAACAGCGCCCCGCTCTGCTGTTGCGCCGCGCGATCGAGCAACTTCGCCAGTTCCGTTCCCCCGGCCGGCGGGACTTCCACCAATTGATGCACCAGCCGCGGATGCGCCAGCACCAGGGAAACCGTCTCCCCGGCGTACCCGGTGGCCGCCGCCGCGCGCTCCAGCAGGTTCGCAAAGTGATGCGTCCCCTCGATCGGATCGGGACACGTCCAGACGCCCTGCACCTCCCCCCGGTGAATGGCCATCGCGCGGAACTCCTTCCCCAGCCAGCTCACACTGAGGGTGTGGTGTGGCTGTCCGGGACCGGTGCCTCCACTGCGCTTTCTGGATTGGACGCTCAGCATTGCAAGCTTGCGCCGGACCGCCGCCCTGCCGGACCGGACTTCAGGTGTTGTTCAAACGAATCGAGGTGTTCCAAAAATGATTCGTGCCGCTCACGGGCGCGGGATAGCCGGAGTCGCCCCAGGAAGTCGCCGGCCACACCAGCGAACCGAGTACGGTCCACCAGTCCACCTGCGTGGTGGGATGGATGGCCAGGCTGGTCTCGTCCGCAAAGCGCAGCACGCGGGGCGGAAAGGCATTAAGGGCGCGATATTGGATCGGAGCCGGGTTTGGCATGACCACCTGCCAGTGCGGGCGGCCGAACGCATCCACTGCGTAGAGTGTCTGCCGGGGCTGGGTTTCCCCCAGAAACTGGGCGCTGACCAACCAACCGGTCGGCAGCGGCACGCTGCCCGTGATGATCTGATTGCAATGGATCGAGTGCTGCGAACGCAGCGCGCCCGACCGGTCCACGATCGAGAAGTAGTGCAGCGTGCGCGCCTGAGCCGGCCAGTGCACTGATGAGGCCACCAGGATCGCATTGGTGTTCGCGCTCAACACCCGGTGGTCCACGTACCCTTCCTCCTCGGTCGGCGGTAGGGAGACCTGGAACGGCGCCCCGATTTGCAGCCCGGCGTCCAGCGTGGCGAGGCGGATCGTGTATTCGCTCCGGACGCTCAGATCAATCAGCCATGCCCCGCCCACCTCCTTCCAATACCCCGGCGGGAACTCGATGCCGGTCAGCGTCCCCTGATACACCATGTTGGTGTCATACACCGAGGCGTTCGTGCCATAGAGCACGTGGATCAGATCGTCTTGCACGATGATCCGGCTGGGATCCAGGTAGGGCAGACTCCACGTGCCGCTGCTCAGCGGCACGCCGTTGGTGAGGTTCAACAGATACCACCGCAGTGCGCTGCACCACAGCACCCGGTCCCGACCGCCCAACACGACGCGGGTTAGCTCCGGATCCACGGGCACCGGTTGCGGGGGCGACCACGCCCAGGTCTGGACGCCGGCCGCACTGCGACGCTCCACTGCGGCCGAGTTTTCCACATCCCACACCGCCACGTAGCCACCGCTGTTCTCGGACAGCACACAGTTCAACCGGTTGGTGCCCTGGGGCCCCACAAGGGTCTGCGTCGCGGTCTGCACCACGTAGGGATTCCCAAACTCAATTGTCTGCGCCCGGCTGCCTATGACCGCCAGCGCCATCGCCCAGCCCAACCACCAGCCGGCGCCCACGCGGGCCCGCGCACGGGCGAAAACCGCCGCGAGCACTCCGCAGCGCCTCCAACGATCGCGCCCGACCACCCGGCCCCTACAGTTCTCGCCGTCGTGCGGCCCAGTTTCCGACCGCCCCATCGCGTTCCCACTCCACAGGAATTTACGCATATCAGCCAACAGGTAGAGGTTCGCCAACACCCATGCGCCCACTCAGAAAAGGTCCTCTTTCTCCGGGCCCAGCCAGCGCTCGATCAGATTGGTTCCGTTGACGGACCGCGCCGGGGGAGCCGGCACATGCGACGCAAACGTGATGCGATCTTCGTGCTCGGGGCCCCGCACCAGCACGCCCTCCGGGTCAATTTGGAGAATCCGATACTCCGCGAGCTGGTCACCCTCCGCATACACCCGCTGATCGATCACGGCCAACCGCCCGCCGGTCTGCAACCAAAGCGCCATCAATTTGAAACGGCTGACCGGCGTCACCGGCGTCGCCTCCCGGGGCCGGGCCGGCCGAACCACTTGAAACGGATCCCGGGCCGGCCGGTTCAGCCACCGGGGCCACTCGCGCGCGATCTCGGCCAGAGCCATCCGCTCGGCGACCGCCGCGTTCGTGGCGGTCCCCTCCGCCGGCAGCGCGTTCGTGACCCCGGGACTCGCCGGAGTGTGCCCCGCCACGGTCACACCCCGCCGGTCCTGCCACCACGCCCACCCGCCGACCGCTGTCGCGGCGAGCAGCGCGACGGCCAGTATGGGGCCTTTCTGCGTCATGGGACGGTCGCCTTCTTGTTGCAATAGGTGGTCAACTGCGACGCCATGCTGGCTTGCGCGTTTTGCACCGCGTTGCGCAGGGCGGTACTGCTGAAGCCGCCATTGGCCCAGGCAACGTAATTGCTCATAAACACATACATGCTGGACGTCACACTGGATTGCGTTACCCCGCCCACCTTGTACACGTTGGGCGGACCCGACATGAAGATCTCGTACGCCGCCTGCAGATCCTGCCCCGAGCGCCGCGGCGGCGGCGGCGTCATGAACAGCCGGCCGCGCCAGATGCCCTGGTCGTACACATACGACGGGAACCACGAGTAGGCCGGGCTGTTGGTGGCCGCAGACGCGTCAGGTACGACTTGCAGAACCTGCAGCGGGCCGTCCTCTCCGTGCAACCCCAGGACCGTGCGCAACAAGTAATGGGCGGCATGAATCGTCGCCGGCAGGGCCACCGGGGCGTTGGTGTTGTCCACGGAGAACTGCCCCTTCCGCCGCGAGTTGTTGTTCAGCACCACCTGCGTGAACAGGGGCGCGAAATTGAAGCGCTGCACCAGAATATCCTGCCATTGCCCGCCCCACGACCAGCCGGGCGGCATCGTGCCGTCGGACGCATCCCAAAGCCCATTAAACACCGCCGCCGCGTTGGTCCCGGGATTGCCCATGATCGCCGGCAACGGCGCGCCCAAACTCGACACCAACAGCAACCGCGCCCCGGCCAGATTCGTCACGCCGTAAACGCCTTGCGCGTACGGTAACGTCGCCACCGTGGTCGTCCCCAGGCGCAGCTCGGGGTCGTACAGAAACACCCGGGCTTGTCCGGCCGCGTTGGCGGCCACCGCGCTGGCCGGCCAGCCCAGGACATTCGCCACCGCCGCCGGAATCCCCGCCGGCGCGGGCACCTGCCGGGTGGTGAGCAGGTGCTCCCGCAGCCCGTTCGCAATCTGCGTCAGCGCGGTGATTTCGTTTTGCCGCATCTGCCATTCGACCTGCCGCAGCAACGAGGGCGTCACCATCAACGCCAGGATTGCCAGCACCGTCAGCACGCCGATCAGCTCGAGCGCGGAAAACCCGCCAAGCCCGGGACAGCCGGGAGAGCTGCGGGCGGTTGGATGCGCGACGTGAAAAGTCATGGCAGCAAGCGCCGGGTCAGTTCACGGAGGCCTTTTTGTCGCAATACGTGGTCAACTGCGACGCCATGGCGTTCTGGGACGGTTGCAACACCTGCTGCTTGAACGTCGAACTGAAGCCGAGTTCCGTCCAGCGGACATAGTTGCTCATGAAATGATACATGCTCAGGGTCAGACTGGACTGCGTCACGGAGCCCACCTGGTACACATTGGCCGGACCCGACATGAAGATTTCGTAGGCCCACTGCAGGTCCTCGCCCGTGTGCTTCTGGGCGTCGGTCCCTTTGTAGAGGATCCCACGCCATTGTCCCCCTTCATACACAAACGTCGGTGCCAGCAGGTACGGCGGTCCATTGGTGGCCAGGGGCACATCCTGCAGCACTTGCACCGCCTGCAACGGATACGGCGACTGATGGCTGTGAAGTCCAAGGCGCGTGCGGACGAAGTACAACGTCGTGTAATCGCAGGTAGGGAGTTGCCGGGTGACGTTGGTATTGTCCACGGAGAACCGCCCCATCTTGGACGTGTAGTTGTAGTCCAGCAGGTGGACGCGGGTAATCAACGGCTCGAGACTCAGGCGGGCAATCCGGATATCCTCCCAGTTGCCGCCCCAGGTCCAGCCGGGCGGCTGGCTGCCCTCGGGCGCGTGCCACAGCATGGAAAACACCTGCGCCGCACTGCTGCCCGGCGCGCTGATGATGGCCGGCAAGGGCTCGCCCACGCTCGAAATGAGCAGCAGCCGCAGATTGCTGATGTTGGTGAATCCCAGAATCCCCTGAACAAACGGCAGTGTGGAGGCGGTCGTCGAGCCCATCCGGAAACTCGGGTCCACCAGGTACAATCGCGGTCGCCCCCGGGCATTGGTGCGGACCATCCCGATCTCCCAGCCAATCTTCTCGGCGATGTTGCTGAAAACGGTCGTCGCCGCCGGAACCGACCGGCTGTCAAGGATGTGGTTCCGCAATCCGGCGGTGAGCGCCTTCAGGGCCTCCTCCTCCTGCCAGCGCGCCTCTGCATCCGCCTCGCGGATGCCCGACGGCAGGAGCGCCAGCGCGAGAATTGCCATCACCGCCATGACCGCGATCACCACCAGCAGCGAATAGCCGGCCGCATGGCTCCGCGGGGCGCGGGGCACCCGACCTGAGCCATGGTTCGGGGCGAGGTTCATTGCTGGTAGATGAGCAGGTCGCTGGAATAACTCTTCAACCCGTCGGACCCGGCACTGGCCTGTTCGTAGCCGGGGATGTGAGGCCACGGCGGACCGCCATAGAAGCTATCCAGAGACCACTGCCCGAAGCAGTACAGAAACTGGTACATGGCATCCACCACCCACTGCTGCGTGGCGTAGCGGCGCGTGTAGCCGGGGGGCGGCGGCGCAGCAAGGAAGCGGTCCACCATTTCGCCAAACCACCCGTTGCTCCGATTGGGCCCGTACCGGAGATAGCGCCCCCAGCGCCCGTTCTCGAAGGTGTAACCCACGTCCTCCATCACGTACTCCCGCCCTTGCAGCGAGTTGTCCGCAAAGTGGAAGTTCAACACGGTCCCGGTCAGCAACCAGAACTCCCGCCGGCTGCCGGCCGGCAACGTGGTCAACGTATTGGTCGAGTCCACCGAGTACGGCGCTGCCTGCAGAAAGTCCACGTTCTCGAGAATGACCCGGCAAAACAGCGTCCCCACGTCCATCCGCTGAATCTTCAGGTCATCCACGAGCCCGCTCCAACCGGCCAGGGCGCCGGGCACGGTGTTGGGCGGCGCGTTCCACACGGACTCGAACTCCGCCGCCGTGGGTCCCGTCGTGCGCGTCGGCAGCGCCGCCCCCACGCTCGAGA
>CAYNCT010000017.1:9322-14413 GCA_964396005.1 uncultured Verrucomicrobiota bacterium
GCTCGAGACCACCGCCAGGCGCACCCGTTGCGGTTGCAGGCTGCCCTGCGCCGTCTGCGTGTAGGGCAACGAGGCCGGCGTCGCGCCCACCTGGCACGCCGGGTCCAGCCAGAACCAGCGCGGATTGCCCGTCGCCGTGTGCGAGACGCGCGCGGTGGGTTCCGCCAGATTCGCCGCGACGATCCCCACCAGATTCGTTGGGGCCGGGATGTACTTGGTGCGAATCACCGAGTCTTGCAGCGTCCTGGCCAAGGTATTGAGCGTCGTGACCTCCGCCTTTCGCGCCGCCTCCCGCATCCGGGTCAACACGTTTTCCGCGACGACTGCGGCGAGGATGGCCAGCACCGCCAGCACGCCGATCACCTCGATCAAGGTGAAGCCGTCCCGCCGCCCTCTGCCCCCCGATCCGCGTTTCGCGGGCCTCCCCGCCCTCCCCGGGGACCGAGGTTGAATGACCACCGAAGTCTTCATGGCAAAGCTCCCTTCATTTGATGGTGCCAATCATGCCGATGATGGGCAGGAAGATCGCCAGAGCCACAAAGCCCACGATCACCACGAGGAACAAGATCAGCGCCGGTTCCGCCACCGCGAAGATCCGCTTGATTTTCCGCGGGACCACCAGGTTGTAGTACTCGGACACGTTCTCCAGCGCCTTGTCCAGGTTCCCCGTCTTTTCGCCCATCACGACCATCCGCTGCAGCAGCGACGGAAACACCGGGTGATGCCGCATGGCCTCGCTCATCGTCTCACCGGTCTCCAGCCGCCCCGCCACGTTGCGAATCACCTCCGCCACCCAGACGCTGCCCACCAGACCGGTCGTCAGCTTCAGCGCCTCCACGATGCCGATGCCCGCCCGGTACATCACCGCCAGGTTCTGCGCGAAGCGCGACATCACCAGCATGTGGATTAATTCCCCAAACAGCGGCAGCCGGAACCGCGCCCGGTCCGTGGCGACCGCGAACCCGGGCGAGATCCGCCGGCCCACGCCCAGCGCCAGCGGCACGCCCACCAACACCAGCAACCACATCCACCACGTCGCCTTGGCAAAACCACTGATGCCAAACACCACCTGGGTCGGCAGCGGCAGGGCCACGTTGGCCGCCGCCAGCAGGCTCACAAACCGCGGCACCACGAACGTGAACAGAATCATCACGAAGAGGCAGACCACGAACAGCACGATGGCCGGATAGATCGTCGCCTGCCGCACGTCGGCCATGATCTGCTCCTGCCACTCGAGGTACCGGCGCAGTTCCATGAACGACTCCGGCAGGGTGCCGCTGCGCTCGCCCGATTGGACCAGGCTGGTGAACTGCCGCGAGAACACCCCGTGGCTTGCCAACGCCTCGTGCAGCGCCGCGCCTGCCTCCACCTGGGTCTTCACATGCTCCAGGACCTCGCGAAACCGGGCGTTCTCACAATCCTCCGCCGCCACCTGCAGGGCGGTCATCATCGGAATGCCCACCTTGAGCTGGAAACTCATCAAAATGCAGAAGTTGATCAGCTCCCGCCGCGACCCGCCCTTGGCCATCCGGCGCCCCGTCAGGCGCCGCCGCGCCGCCCGCTCCGGTCGCGCCTCCACCAGCCAGAGCCCGAGTTCCTCCAACTTGGATGCCAGCGTCGCTTCGTCCAGGGCGGCCAGCTTGCCGCGCACCTTGCGCCCGCTTTGATCCATGCCGGTGTAGAGAAAGGTGGTCATCTCGCTCGTCGCGCCTCCCTCGCTAGTGCATGCGTGTCACCCGCAGGACCTCCTCGACCGTCGTCTGCCCGTCGAACACCCGCCGCAGGCCGTCGGCGAACATGTCCTTCATGCCACCCTCGCGCGCCAGCCGGGCAAACTCCTGCGCCCCCGCCCGGCGCACGATCGGCTCATGAAAGGCCGGCCCCACCTGCATCCATTCGAAAATCCCCAGCCGCCCGCGAAAGCCCGTGTTCTTGCACGCCGCGCACCCGCGCCCGCGCCACATCGGCGGCACCGATTGCGGCAGTGGCACCTCCAGCCGCTGGAGCAGCGCCGCCGGGTCGGCCACCGGCTCCTTGCAATGCTCGCACAGCCGCCGCACCAGCCGTTGCGCGAGGACGCCGATAAGACTCTCCGGCAGCAGGAACGGCTCGACCCCCATGTCCACCAGCCGCGGAATCGCCCCCGGCGCGTCATTGGTGTGCAGCGACGTGAACACCAGGTGCCCGGTCAGCGCCGCCCGCACCATCAATTGCGCCGTCTCCGTGTCCCGCGTCTCCCCCACCAAAATGATGTCCGGATCCTGCCGCAGCAGCGTCCGCAGCCCCGCGCTGAACGTCAGCCCGATTTCCTCGCGAATCTGCGTCTGGCGGATGCCCGGCATCCGGTACTCGATCGGATCCTCCAGCGTGAACGTGCTCACGTCGCTGCCCGACACCTCGCGCAAGATCGCGTACAGCGTCGTGGATTTTCCGCTCCCCGTCGGCCCGGTCACGATCACCACCCCGTGCGGCCGGTCAATCGCCGCCCGCACCAGCCGCTCGGTCTCCGCCGCCATCCCCAGCCCACTGATGCTCAACAATTGCGCGTTCGAGTTCAGAATGCGGACCACCAGGTTCTCCCCGTACGCCGTCGGCAACGCCGAAATCCGCAGGTTAATCTGCCGCCGCCCCACGTACACCGTCGCCCGGCCGTCCTGCGGCAACCGCGTCTCCGCCACGTCCATGTCCGCCAGGATTTTCACCCGCGTCGAAACCGGGGACTGCAGCGTCTTGGGGATCAACACATCCGGATACAGCGCCCCGTCCAACCGCACCCGGATGCGCATCATCTTCTCCTCCGGCTCGAAGTGGATGTCGCTGGCGCCGATGTTGACCGCGCGGGTGATGATCTGATTGACCAGCCGGATCACCGGGGCCTCGTCCTGACTGGCCGCCGCCAGATCCACCTCCGCCTTCGTCGCCAGCCGGGCCGAGATGCTCTCCTCGGCCATGATCTGGTCAATGGACTCCTGAATCGTCTCGCTGCCCGCCTGCAGACTGTCCAGAAAGCTCAGGATGTCCTGCTCGGTGGCCACCACCACCTCGATGTGCAGCCCCGTCATCTGCGCCAGCGTGTCCATCGCCAGCACATCCAGCGGATCCGACACCGCCACCGTCAGCGAACCGTTAACCCGCGACACGGGCAACGCGCGCAACCGCCGGCACACGTCCAGCGGCACCAGGTCCAGCACCGCCTGATCAATCATCAGCTTGTTCAAGCTGACCAGCTCCGCCTGCGCCTCCTGCGCCAGAAACCGCGAAAGCTGTTCCCCACCCACCAACCCCAGGTCCACCAGGATGGAACCAAACGCCCCGCCCCGCCGACGCTGCTCGCGCAACGCCAGCTCAAGCTGACCCTCCGTAATCAGCCCGGCCGCAATCAGCCGGTCACCCAGGGCCGTCGTGGAGGGCAATTCCGGCGGGTCGGGAGTGCTGGCTTGAAAGGTGGCCATGAGAATCTCAACACCGGGGCGTGAAACGCCCGGACCGGCTAAGCGGGAACGACACAGTAGGTTTTTGGTGGAACGGACAACCTGCCCGTTCTGGGCGGCAACTTGCCGCCCAGCCGTGCGCACGGAAGCCGCCCACCCTTCAGGGGCAGCCTCGGGCGTTCGACGGTCGGGCGGGTCGCCCGACCGAACGGGCCTGTGGCCCGTTCCACCCTGCATTCAATTGAATCGTTCCGGCGAAGGCAGTGCGATTTGTGCTCCGCCGTGAACCCGCCGGCCGGGCGCCGGACAGCTCCTCTCAGGCACCGCCCGTGAGCCTGTTCACCGCTCCCGCACAGACGCTGCGTGGCGCTCCCCACGTTCGGGGCACCTGCTGCCGGAAACCCGCCCTCGCCGACAGGTGGCTGGTCAGTCGCTCGCATAGGGGGTCAAGGAACCGCCGATCCGACTTGAGCCGGCAGGCGGAGCCGCATGGGTCTCCGCCTGCCGTGAAAGGACTGACCAAAGCGTCAGCCCCCAACCGTCACAGCCGACTATTTGTGGGCGAGGTACACATAGACATCAACAGGATCGGCAGTTGCCGCGTAGACGACTCGCCCCTCGTCGTCCACATCACCCAGTGCTGTTGCGGACATGTCGGCACCATCAATGCGCTTGCTCAGTTCCCACGCGTCGGCGCGAGGAACTCCCGTCAGTTTGCACTGAACGACGGTGCCAGAAGCAACCACATTAGTGGTTCCATCTAGTTTACCGAAGCCAACTGACCCACCGGCGCTCGCTGCCGCAAGTGCATTACACTCCCACGCACTTCCGAGCTTTGCCGCGAATGGTCGCTCCAGTTCCCCAGCAGTGATCAACCGATTGTCGAACTTGGTGGTGCCATTATCGACATCAAACGTGCTCTTCTTTGCGAAGTAGGCCATCGTCGCCGCCTTGACGTTGTTGATGCTGCCGACGGTGTTGTTGTACTTCGACTCTTCGATCGCACTGAAGATCTTCGGGACCAGGATAGCCGCGAGGATCGCAATGACCGCCAGCACGCCCACCATTTCAATCAAGGTGAAGCCCTGGCGTTGGTTGGTGTGATTTGTCTTCATACCGTCTGTCTGTTTTTGCTGACTGTTTTTGTTGGGTTTGTTGTGGGGCGATCCGGGCACCCGCCCGGTCCGCGTCGCGCGCCCGCCGCCGGCCGCCGGCCACCCGCGAACCGGGTTCGCTGGCGCCGCTGCCGCCCATCGGGTGCGCATAAGGAGTTCACCGGCCCGCAACCCCAAACTCCATTTTTTCTTTTGCGTACAGAATACGCCGTACCCGATCCGTTCCCTTGCGTAGCGGGAGTCTCAGGTGGCTATTTGGTAACGTACCGTGGTTAGGTTGAACCGCGTTTCCAAGGAGGGCGCTCGCGCGCCCAACACACACGATCGCCGCGGTTTTCAGGGGTTTCGCGGGCCCCTGTCCGCGGCTGATTTCCTCGCGTCAGAAGCCGTTCAAGAAGCGTGCCCGTGTGGCAAATCCCCGAGGGTAGCGCGCCGCTGCGCCGGCGCCGTCGTCCGGCCGGAACGCAGCCCGGCCCTACCATACACCGGCAACCGCCTGCCTTGACTGCGAACGCTTTCGCGGACTGAAGTCCGCGCTCCCTGGT
>CAYNCT010000017.1:14513-36644 GCA_964396005.1 uncultured Verrucomicrobiota bacterium
AACCGCCTGCCTTGACTGCGAACGCTTTCGCGGACTGAAGTCCGCGCTCCCTGGTTCCACGCCACCGCCCCGGCGCCGTTCACCTTGCGCGGTAGGGCGCCGCTGCGCCGGCACCGCCTATCCGGCCGGCACGCAGCCCGGCCCTGCCATACGCCGCGCGGCAGCCCGGCCCAGCCGAGGCTCGCGACTCAGCACGGAGGCCCATTGGCCTCACTTCAGCCGATCCGGGCCTTGGCCGCGTAATAAGCGTCCACTCGCGCGGCAACATCGCGGTAGCCGATGTCCACCTCGTAGATGAGCTTGAGCTGCTCGATGGCCTCCTCGGGACGGCCCGCCTTCTCAAACGCCTGCCCCAGATCGTACAGCAGCTCTTTCTTCTCCTCGTCAAACGCAGGTTTCTCTTTCAGGGCGTTCTGAAACGTGCGGATCGCCAGGTCCGTCATGCCCCGCAGCAGGAAGCACCGTCCCAGTTGGTGCAGGGCTGCGATCCGCTTCTGCGGGTGCTGCTGCGCTCTTTGAAACTCGGCAATCGCTTCGTTAACCCGACCGGCGGCCAGGAGGCATTGCCCCAGTTCGAACCGATGCAGCAGGTCGTTCGGGTACCGCTCGACCCGCTGCCGCGCTTGCTCGAGCGCCAACCCGACTTTCTCCGCTTCGAGGGCGCGCTTTTCATCCGCATGACCCGGCAGCGCGGGATCGAGGCCGGCGGACCGTCGCTCCAATTTCCGCAACTCCAGCTCGGCGATGGCCTGCTCCAACGTCGGGTCAGGACGCTCCGGGCGGAGCAACCGGCGATAAATCTCAAGCGCGCGGTCGAGCTCGTCCTGTTGGGCCAGCAGGTCCGCCAGTGCCCGCAGCAATTGCGGATCTTCCGGATGCTGGCGGAGTCGGGCTTCGATTAGGGCGATGCCTTCCGCTGCCTCGCCGCCGGGCCGGGGGAGGCGAGCCGCTCGTTCGAGTTCGATGGCCTGTTGCTCATCCCGCAGGATGTCGCGATACGATCCCTGGCCGCCTTCCAGACGGCCATAGCCCGCCTCGGTCATCGTTCGGCTGGCGGCTACGTTCTTGTAGCGCTGTGCCAGCTCAATGTCGTTCGGCTGAAGCCGCAACAGCTCGGCGAGAATCTTCTCGGCGCGCCCCGGTTCGCCCGCCTGCGTGAGGGCCTCCGCCAGCTTCATGCCCGCATCGCGATCGTGGGGCAACTGCTTGAAGACAATCTCGAGTGACAACACGGCGGTCCGCGGGAAGCCCACCGCCAGCGCCGCCTCGGCCAAGACCTTGTGGGCGTCGCGATTGTTCGGGTCGCTGTTGAGCACGCCCTCGGCGAGGTTCAGAGCTTCGAGCGGGTTGGTTTTCAGCGCCAGGCGGGCCTGAACCAGCTTGGGATGCGTCGAGCCCAGCAACCGCCGGAACAGTCCCGTTTTGCCCGCGCCGCCGGCGCGCTTGAACTGCGAGGCCCGCAACGCCTGCCGGGCCTCGAGGAAGGCCGGCTCTTGCGCCACGACCTGACTCAGCAGCGCCAGGGCGTAGTCGAGATTGTTCTTCTCAAACGCGAGCAGGCCTTTCTCGTAAAGCTCGCGCACCGCCCGCGGCACTTCGTTGACAGACTTCTCTGGCACCGGCGCAGCCTAATCCCGGCGCCACCGGAATCCAAGGTGTTCTCCGGCAACAGCGGACCGCTGAGCAACTGCCGGGGCCCACCGCAGCGCCGCGGAGCCCTCCGCGCAGCCGCGACTTGTGCGCCGGGCGTTTTGGGATTTTCCTCCCGCGATGAAACGCTGTCTGCCGTTCTGGATCCTCGGGTTGCTCCTTGCTGGCATTGCCGGCGCTGCGTCCCGTCCCAACGTGCTCTTCATCGCCATTGACGATCAGAACGACTGGGTCGGCCACCTGCGCGGGCATCCGCTGGCCCAGACCCCGCATCTGGACCGGCTGGCTGCGCGGGGCACGACATTTCTGAACGCGCACTGCCAGTCCCCCCTCTGCAATCCCTCGCGCACCAGCCTCATGCTCGGCCTGCGGCCGACGACGACCGGCATCTACGGGCTGACGCCGTGGTTTCGCAATCTGCCCGAATGGCGCGACCGGGTTTCGCTACCGCAGTACTTCGCCCAGCATGGCTACCGGACTGCGGCCACGGGCAAGATCTATCATCAAGGCACCGGCGGCGGGCCAGGCCGGGCGGCGGCCGACGCGCCAGCGGCCGCGCCCCCGGGTCGGGAGTTTGAGATCACTGCTCCGCTGGGAGGGGTCGGCACCCGCCCGCCGCAGAAGCTGGTGGGTGAAACCCCGATGGGCAATAACCCCTGGATGGACTGGGGGGTGTGGCCGCTCGATAACGACGACACCACCAAGGGCGATTACCAGGTGGCCACCTGGATCTGCGGACAGATCAAGGCTGCCCCGCGGGACCAGCCCTTCTTCATTGCCGCCGGTTTTTTCCTCCCGCATGTGCCCTGCTACGCCACGCAGAAGTGGTTCGATTTGTATCCGGACGACGACCGCATCCTGCCGGCCCTGGCGGAGGCCGACCGGAACGACACCCCGCGCTTCTCATGGTATCTCCACTGGCACCTGCCGGAGCCGCGCCTGAAGTGGCTGCAAGAGCATCGGCAGTGGCGCAATCTCGTGCGCAGTTACCTGGCCTGCACGAGCTTCGTGGACGCGCAAATCGGCCGACTGCTGGCCGCGCTCGACGACGCGAGACTGACCGACAACACCATCGTCGTGGTGTGGGGCGATCATGGCTGGCACCTAGGCGAGAAAGGCATCTCCGGCAAAAACACGCTCTGGGAATGCAGCACCCGCGTGCCGCTCATCCTGGCCGGCCCCGGCGTGAAACCAGGACAACGCTGCGCCCAGCCGGCGGAATTGCTCGATGTGTATCCCACGCTGGTCGAGCTCGCCGGACTGCCCCCACGGGCGGACCTCGAGGGCATTAGCCTGACCCCGCAGCTCCGGGATGCCGCCACCCCGCGCACGCGGCCCGCCATCACCAGCCACAATCAAGGCAATCACGCGGTCCGCAGCGAGCGTTGGCGCTACATCTCCTATGCGGACGGCACCGAGGAACTCTACGATGTGCAAAACGATCCGCAGGAGTGGACCAACCTCGCCGGGCGGCCCGAGTTTGCGGAGGTGATCGCGCAGCATCGGCGCTGGTTGCCGCGGACCGACCGCCCGCCGGCGCCCGGCAGCAGCGGCCGTGTCCTCACTTACGATCCGGCGACCGACGAAGCCGTGTGGGAGGGCCGGACGGTGCGGCGCGCCGACCCGATTCCAGAGTGAGCCGCCGCCCCGCTTCCGTCGGGTTCACCCCGAACTCCGAGGTTCGTTCTTCAGAAGCCAGCGAAGGAGACGAAGCAACAACCGAAACGAGATTCTCCGCTGGGCCCTTTTCCTGACCGGCCTATCCCGGTGGATGCCCTTCTCCCTTCGATCGCTTCGTTGCCTTCTGTGAATCCAACGTCAGTTTTCGAGTTCAAGCCCGCCGGCGCCACCAGAGCATCAGCTCCCGGCCGCTGCGATGGGGATAAGAGCGGGGCACCCATTCGGCCAGCAGGTCGAAGCCAGGGCTGAACCGAGTCAGCAGTTCGTGGCGGCTGACGGGAAACGGCGGCCCGTCCGGGTGCTCGGGATTGAGATAATGCGCCGCGAGAAAGTGCCCGCCGGGACGAACCCAATTCTCGACCGCACGGGTGTAAGCGTCCCGCTCCTCCGGCGAAATGGCGCAAAACAGGGTGTGCTCGAAAACCCAGTCGAATTGCGCGAACGGCGCATCGCGCAGAAAATCGCCCAGGCGATACTCCACGGCGAGCTGACCGGGAGGAGTGCGCTCCTGGCAACCGCCGACGGCGCTGGGGGCGATATCGTAGCCCACCACCTGGTAGCCGGCCTGCGCCCATGCCCGCGCGTCATGGCCAAAGCCGCACCCCGGGACCAGCACCGTGCCGCGTTGCGGTCCGGTATGCGCGGCCAGGAAGTCCACCAGCCCCGGCGCGGGTGCGCCCTGGTCCCAGTGCGTGTCGCCGGAGCGATACCGTTGCTCCCAGGCATTCTGCGTCGTGTTCACGGCGTTGGAGGGTAGTGGGAGTCCGTGCGCCGGCAAGGCGGTCTGGTCGCGTCAACGGCGGGCGCATCTCGGTCGGAACGATGCAGCAGCATTTGCGTAGCACGGCCAACCTGGCCGTTCTGGGCGGCAACCTGCCGCCCGGCCGTGCGCGCGGGAGCCCGACACCCTTCAGTGGCCGCCTCGTGCGTTCGACGGGTGGACGGGTCCCCCGAGCGAACGGACCAGTGGCCTGGTCCACCCCGTCTTCAATTGAATCGTTCCGACTCATTTCCTCGCAAACAGCCGTGCGGTAGCCTGAAAACCGGAGGGTTTCAACGTGGATTAGCCGTGGGTGGCAACTGACGGAAACCGATACGGTGGGAGGAACGGCCCTGAAGGGGCCGAACCGCGTAGAGCTGGCGTCGGCACGACCCCTTCAGGGTCGGTTTCTCCGACGGACCAGGGCCGTCGGGGACCTTCCGGCAGGCAGACCACCCACGGCTATTCTCGTCACAGCCTTCCGGGCTGCGGCAGGGACCGGTTCACCTGCAAGAGCCTGATCTGCGCCCATCGCCAGACTTCGAGCGAGTTTCTTGTCGCCGGAGTCCCCTTTTCGCGCTACGATGCGGGCGCGCTAAGGAAATAACCCATGTTGACGTTCTTGTTTTGGACCGTGGTCGGTATGGTCGGAGGGGTGGTCTTCGCCTCTTTCTTCGAGTGGACACTTCATCGCTACGTGATGCACCGGCCGGTGCGGCTGTTCCGTTATCCCTACGAGCGGCACGCGCTGGTCCACCACCGGATTTTCCGGGCGGACGAGTCGTATCACCTGTTGCACGAGCGGGATAAGCAAACCATCCCGATGGCGTGGTGGAACGGCCCGGCGATGATCGCGCTCTGCGAGTTGCCGGTGTTGGTTATCGCTTACGCGTTTGGCATCTGGGGGTTGGCGGTGGGCACCTTGGTGGCTTTTGCCCTCTACTACGGCGCCTACGAGTACTTGCACTGGTGCATGCATCTGCCGCGCAAGCGCGTGGTCGAACGATCCGGAATCTTCTTCCGGCTCAATGGCCACCATCTGCTGCACCACCGGTACATGCACAAGAATTTCAATGTGGTGCTGCCGTTGGCGGACCTCTGCCTCGGCACCTTGCTGCCGCGGTCCAAGGTGACGTTCCGCCAGGCGCGCGGCGAGGCGGTTCCCGACGTGCAGCCTCTCGTCACCGAATCGGCGCCCGACGCTCCGCTTCCGGCCTAGCCCGGGCGGGCCTACAACGGTCGCGGCCCGCGAGCCTCCGCCCCGTGGCCACCCGACCGCCCGCGATCGCCGCCGGGCGAACCGACGTCGCAACCGGCGACCGGGGCCGGGCTTTTCACCTTTGCAGGGCGGGCGGCATGGCCTAGAAGCTTTCGCGCCGCCTGTCGGCGGCAGTCATGAAGCAGACACTGATCGAGATCTACGACACCACCCTCCGCGACGGCAGCCAGGGCGAGGGCATCAACTTCTCCGTGGTGGACAAGTTGCGCATCGCCGAGCGGCTCGACCATTTCGGCGTTCACTACATTGAAGGCGGCTGGCCCGGCGCGAATCCGAAGGACCTCGAGTTTTTCCGGCAGGCGGCCCGCCGCAACTGGCGGCACGCGCGCCTCGCGGCGTTCAGCATGACCCGCCGCAAGGGCGTGGCGGTGGAGACCGACGAGTTGATGCGCCAGATCCTCGAGGCGGAGACGCCGGTGGTGACCATCGTGGGCAAGACGTGGTTGCTCCATGTGACCGAGGTTCTGCGCGCCAAACCCGACGAGAATCTCGGCATGATCGCCGACACCATTCGTTTCCTCAAAGACCACGGGAAGACGGTGATCTACGACGCCGAGCACGCCTTCGACGGCTACAAGGATAATCCGGACTACGCACGCGACACCTGGCTGGCCGCCGAGAAGGCGGGGGCTGATTGCGTGTGCCTGTGCGACACCAACGGCGGCTGCCTGCCCGGGGAGATCACGCGCATCGTCACCGCCGCGAAGGCCGCGCTGGCAACACCGGTCGGTATTCACACGCACAACGACTGCGGTCTGGGGGTCGCCAACGGCCTGGCGGGGCTGGAAGCCGGGGCCACCCACATCCAGGGCACGATCAACGGCTACGGCGAACGCACCGGCAACTGCAACCTGACCAGCATCATCCCCTTGGTGCATTTCAAGCTGGGCCGGCGCTGTGTGCCCGCGCGTTCGCTGCCCAAGCTCAAGGAGCTTTCGGAGTTCGTGGACGAGATCGCCAACCTCCGCCATGACCCGCGCCAACCGTGGGTGGGACAGACCGCCTTCGCCCACAAGGGGGGGATGCACGTCCACGCCATTGATCGCGTCGCCCGGAGCTACGAGCACATCCAGCCGGAAGCGGTGGGCAACTCGCGGCGGGTCCTCGTCAGCGACATGTCCGGCCGCACGAACATCCTGATGAAAGCGGCGGAACTGGGTTTCAAGCTGGCGCCTGACGCGCCGGAGACCCCCGCCATCACCGCCAAGGTCAAGCAGCTCGAGAGCGAGGGTTACGAGTTCGAGGCGGCCGAGGCGTCATTGGCCCTGCTGATCCGCGGAATCCTGGAACACAACCCGGAACTGCTCTTCAGCGTGGACACCTACCACGTCTCGATGCGGAGCAACGGGCAATCTTCGGTTTGCGAAGCCACGGTCAAGGTGCGCGTGGGCAGCGCCACTCACCACACCGTGGCGGAGGGTGACGGTCCGGTGAATGCTCTGGACGGCGCGCTGCGATCGTCGCTGGCGCGCTCGTTCCCGCAACTCCGTCGCGTCGAGTTGACGGACTACAAGGTCCGCATCCTCGACGGCGTGGCGGGCACCGCCGCAAAAACCCGCGTCCTGATCACCTCCAGCGACGGGCGGAGTGAATGGGGCACCGTGGGGGTCAGCGAGAACATCATCACGGCCTCCCTCCAGGCGCTCGTGGACTCCATCGAGTTCGCCCTGCTCAAGAAGTAGGCCCGCGGCGGCCGGCGGTTGTCACCGAATTGTAACGGAATGCGGATTGAATTCCGCCGCCGCGGATTCGAGCCTGCGGCCCGGCGCAGCGCCGGCTCCCATGAAGCCCGCCAAACTTTACCGCCGTTGGCAGCGGCAACTCGAGCGCTTGCTGGATGAATTGCGCGAGCTGGTTCGCGAGTGCCGGACCGGCGGCGACGCCGCGCAGATTCACCGCCTCCGCGTCACGCTCCGTCGCGTGCGCCTGCTGCTCCGCGCGGGCCGCCCACTGTTGCCGGCCGGGGAATTCGACCGGTTTCGCGACTGGGCGCGCGAGGCCGCCCGCCGCACCGGCCCCATCCGGGACCTGGACGTGGCGATCGAGTGGCTGGCCCCGAAAGCCGACGCCCGGGAGTTGATCGAGGCGCTGGCCGCGCGCCGCGAACGCCGCTGGCGCGCCACGCGCCCCCGCCTGCGCGCCCTGCCCCAGGATTGGCTGGCGGGGTTGCGCGCGGCCGAAACCGGCAAGCGCGCCGCCCAGCGTCTGGCCCGACGTTGCGACAAGCTGGAATCCCGCCTGCGAGAAGCTCTCCGGGCGAGCATCTTCAACTACGAACGGATGTCGGCCGCCGAGCAGCACCAGTTTCGGCGCCAGATCCGCTGGTGGCGTTATCTGCGGGAGCTGACGCTGGGGCGCCGGCGGCAGGCGACCGACCCCCTCCTGGCGAGGTTGATCGCGGCCCAGGAGGCCATAGGCGACCGGCAGAACGGGGAGGTCACATTGCAGGCCCTGGAAGCGCTTAAAGCGGACGCCGTCGTGCTGGCAGCCCGCCGCTCGCTGGAACGGGAGCGGATGACCCGCGACCGAGAAATCCGCGCCAGCCTGGAGGCGCTGGTCGAGTGGTTGGACTGGTCGCCACCGGCGGCCGCCAAGAACGTGCAACCGCAGAAACGGCGGCAGCGGGCGTAAGCTCCAAGCTCCCAAGGCAAGACGTCTCCCGGGGGCCGCCTTGGCGCCGGGCGGTCGGTCTCAGCCGGAACGATACAGCAGGTTTTGGGTGGTACGGCCAACCTGGCCGTTCCGGGCGGCAATTTGCCGCCCAGCCGTGCGCCGGGAAGCCGCACCCCTTCCAGTGGCCGCCTCGCGCATTCGACGGTCGGGCGGGCCGCCCGACCGAACGGGCCGGTAGCCCGTTCCGCCCTGCTTTCAATTGAATCGTTCCGACTCAGACCGGTTCGGGCTTCGGGGCCGCAGGTGCCTCTGCGGGCGGAGTGCCGGTGAGCAAGCGCGGCCCGCGTTCCTGGAGCGGCAACCAGATGCGGAAGGTCGCACCGCGGCCGGGCTGGCTCTCCACATCAATCCGTCCGCCGTGATCGCGAACGATCCGATAAACAATCATCAGCCCCAGGCCCGTGCCCTTCTGCTTGGTTGTGAAGAACGGTTGAAACAACTGGTTGAGTTGCTCGCGGGGAATGCCCTTGCCGGTATCGGCCAGGCTGACCCAGACACCGTCGCCGAGGACGCCGGTTTCCACCACCAGCCGGCCGCCGCGGGTCATGGCTTGCATGGCGTTCTTGGCCAGGTTGACCAGGGCTTGCTTGATCTGCGCGGCATCGAGTGGAACCTCCGGCAGTTGACGGGCCAACCGCTCTTCGACTTCGAGGCCACGATTCTCAAACTCCGGCCGCAGGAGCTCCAAGGTCTGGGCGGCCACGGCATTGAGCGACCCGGCGTGAAGCTTGGGAGGGCGCGGCCGAAGCGCCTGCAGGAATTGCGTGACGATGTAGTCGAGTCGCGTGATCTCACCTTTGGCCACGCCGAGGAAGCGGTCCAGCTTGTCCGCGACGCTGCGGATCTCGTCGGTCCACTCCGCCAGCAGCTCGGGCCGCCCGAGCGGCGTCCGGGCCGCGCCAGCCGCGCCGAACCCGCGGAGTTTGCGCAGTTCGCGTTCCATCAATTGCAGGTGAATGTGCAGCGCGTTGAGGGGATTGCCGATCTCGTGCGCCAAACTACCGGCCAGCAGGGTCAGGGCCTGGACCCGTTCGCTTTCGATGGCCTCGGCGGTTTTTTGCCGCAGGTCGGTCGCGTCGTGGAGAATGAGCGCCAGGCCGGCGCCGCCGGCCGCTTCGGCCGCGAGTGGCGCCGCAAAAACCCGCAGAAACCGCGGCCGGGGATACTCGATTTCAATTTCGTACCGCACCCCGGTGCCGCCACCGTGGCGGTCGAGAGTTCGCAGTTTTTCGAGGTCCAGTTCCGGCAGGTACCGGGCGAGCGGCTCACCGGTGGCGCTTTCCGGCTGCAGCCCAAGCAGTCGGGTCACCGCCGAGTTGAAGTAGTCAATGCGCCCTTGCGCGTCGAGGACCAGGACGCCGTCCTCGATGGTGTTGAACAGGGTGTCGAGAAAGTCCCGTTCCCGCGCCAGCCGTTTGACGACCGTCTGCACGCTCTCGGCGTCCAGCGAACCGACGCGGCTGAGAATCTTGTCCGCGAATGTGGACCTGCGCGGAGGCATGGGTTTGGGCGACCGCCGTCAAAACCACTTCCGATGCTTGAAGTACCAGTAGGTGGCGGCGGTGGCGAGGGCGGTGATACCCACGATCACCCAGTACCCCCGGGCCAGTTCCGGCATGTTCTGGAAGTTCATTCCGTACCACGTGCCCACCACCATCACCGGCGTGGTGATGACGGTGATCAGCGTCAGCACCTTGATGACCTCGCCGGTTTGGTTGGACGACATACTCAGGTACACCTGAAGGATGCCCGTCAGCGAGTCGGCGTAGTTCTGCGACAGTTCGTAAATGTGGAAGAGGCCGTCGTACACATCGCGGTAGTACGGCACGAGGTGAGCGCGGATCAGTTTGAAATCGCCGGCGGCAAACCGCGCCAGCACCTCGCGCTGCGGACCGATGATCTGCCGCAGGTGCAACACCTCCTTCTTGATCTGGATGAGCCGGTTCAACGCCGCCTTCCCGGGGTGTTCGAGCACCTCGTTCTCCAGCTCGGCGATCTCCAGCGCCAATTCCTCGAGCGCGGGCTTGTAGTTGTCCACGATCAGGTCCAGGAGCGTGTGCGCCACCCGGTCTGGCGCGCGCGCGATGTGGACATTGCTCTTGAGCGACCGCTCGGCGGCGACCGAAACGGCCTTCAACGGCTTGAGGTGGTACGTGACCAGAAAATTGCGGCCGAGGAAGAAGTTGAGCTCGCTGGTGGCGAAGACGCCGTCTTTCCGGCTGTAATCCACCGCGTGGATCACCATGAAGAGGTACGGAGTGAACTGGTCGCCTTCCTTGGGCGAGTACTCCTCGACCTTCGGCGATTGGCTCTCGGTCACGCAGTCCTCAATCGAGAGCGGATGAAAGTGGAACACGGTCTCGAGGTAGAACTTGGCCTCCTCGGGAGTTGGGGCTTCCAGGTCCACCCAGAGAAACAGATTGGTGTCGGCCAGCAAGGTGGGCATCAGGAACGGCGCGATGTCCTTCGTGTGAAGGCGCCCCTGCGTGGTGAAGGCAAATGAGCGAACCATGGTCCGGCGTTCCCGCGCCGCATCGGTATCGTGACGGCGTCCCGAAGGTTAGCGACGCGACGGAAGTCGAGGCAAGCGCGCGCTGCCGAAAGTCCGCGCCGCCCCGGTGCGCCGACGGGCCAGCCCGGACCCAAAACGCGCGCCGCGGATAGACCCGGCCCCGTGTTTGACGGCGTTGCGCGCGGTCCGTAGCTTGACCGCGTGGAGTCACGTTCCGCTATCCGCGCGCCCGGCCGGCCGTTCCCGCCGGACACCGCCGGCGCGCGCCTTTCAGCGTTGGCACCCCTCGCGTGAAAGCCCTGGTTTCAACCGCCCGCGAGACGACGACCGAGCGGGTGTTCCTGATTGCCGTCGAGCTCAAGACGCGCGGCGCGCTTGACGTCGGTGAGTCGCTGGCCGAACTGGCGGAACTGGCCCGCACCGCCGGCGGGTGGATCGTCGGCGAGGCCACTCAGAAGTTGGAGCGTCCGGTGGCCGCGACGTACATCGGCTCGGGTAAGGCCGCGGAATTGGCCGGGCGATGCCGGGAGTCGGCGGTGGATACTGTGATCTTCGACGACGAACTGTCGCCCGCCCAAAGCCGCAACCTGGAGCGGGTCTTCGGCTGCAAGATCCTCGATCGCACCGATCTGATCCTGGACATCTTCGCCCAACGGGCCCGGACGCGGGAAGGCAAGCTGCAGGTTGAACTGGCGCAACTCGAGCACCTCCTGCCGCGGCTGACGCGATTCTGGACCCACCTGTCACGACAACGCGGCGGCATCGGCATGCGTGGCGGCGAAGGCGAAAGCCAGCTTGAGGCCGACCGCCGGAAGGTCCAGGAACGCATTGACCGGTTGAAGTTGGAACTGGAAGAGGTGCGCCGGCAACGCACAACGCAGCGCCGGGGTCGGCAGCGTCATCAGTGGCCCCTGGCTTCGATTGTGGGCTACACCAACGCCGGCAAGTCCACCCTGTTCAATGCCCTGACCGGGGCGAGCGTATTGGAGGAAGACAAACTGTTCGCCACCCTTGATCCCACGACCCGCCGCCTGCGGCTGCCCACCAATCAGAACGTGTTGCTCTCGGACACGGTGGGCTTCATTCGCAAACTGCCTCACGGCCTGGTCGAGGCTTTCAAAGCCACGCTCGAAGAGGTCGTCAACGCAGACCTCCTGCTGCACGTGGTGGACGTCAGCCACCCGCACGCCGGCGAGCAAATCCTGGCCGTTGACGCCGTTCTCAAGGAACTCGCGGTCGCCGAAACGCCCGCACTGATGGTCTTCAACAAGATTGACTGGTTCACGGAGCGCAGCGAACTGGCGCGCTATACCGACCGATTTCCGCAAAGTGTGGCCGTCTCCGCGCGCACGGGTGAAGGCTTCCCGGCGCTCCTGGCTGAGCTGGGCAGCCGGCTCCGTCCCATCCGCGATTTCGTGGAACTGGCGATTCCCCACGCGGAAGCCCCGGTGGTGTCGCGCCTGCACGAGGTGGCCCAGATTGTCAGCCGCCGCTACCTCGGCACGGCAGCGCGGTTCAAAGCGCGCATCCCGCCGCATCTGCGGGCCGAGTTCGCGAAGTTCATCGTGGCCGACCTGTGACGTCCCGGGGGCCACCGGGAACCACAGCGGAGCGACCCGGCGCCGTCGCGCCCGTCGCCCAAGAGGCAGCGACGCAGAGAAAGCCCATCGCGCCGACAGCCCGCACCCCCTCAGCCGGCGGCCCGCGCCTCGCGCCACAGATCAATCGGCCGTTTCACTCCGGTCGGCCGGAACGGCAGGTTGACCCGCGCACCCAGGCCGGCCGATCGGTAGCCTGCGAGGAGCACCTCCAGCACCATGCGTCCGTCGTCCCCGGTTGCTTGGGGTGAGTCCTTTCCGCGGACACACCGCGCGAAATGGTGCATCTCCTGCGGAAAGCCGTAGTTCCACAACTCCTCGAAGACCGGATACGTCCAACCCTTGGTCGTCGGGGCCTTTTCCACCGCATAGCCGTACCCGTACTCGCTGTAGGTCGGCAGCGCATTGCCCATGTGCAGGTCGGCGTACGTCACGCCACCTTCGCCATAGACCTCGACCCGATCCTCCATGCCGCCCCGCCGCGCCCAACTGTTCTCCACCATGCCCTTCGCGCCGCCCTCGAACTCGAGCAGGCACACCGAGTCATCCTCCCCCTCGGTCTTGTCCCCGTGAACGTAGGTGCCCATGTGGGCCAGCACGCTCGTGATGCGGGGCCGCCCCAAAAACCACCAGCAGAAGGCGATCCCGTGGCAGCCCATGTCCATGAACACGCCGCCGCCGGAGCGATGAACATCCCAAAACCACGGCGCGTGCGGCCCGAAATGTCTCTCTGCCTGTTTCACCAGATACACCTTCCCAAACGCTCCTTCGTCCGCCATCTGCTTCGCCTTGACGTATTTCGGGGTGAAAAACAACTCCTCCGCGTACATCAGCAGAACGCCCTGGCGGCGGCAGGTCTCCCGCATGATCTCCGCCTCCTCCAGCGTGAGGCACAGCGGCTTCTCGCAGACGACATGTTTGCCGGCGTTGGCGGCGTCCACCGTTATCGAAGCGTGCAACGCGTTCGGCGTGGCGATCGTCACCATTTCGATGTCGGGCTCGGCCAGCATCTGCCGGTAGTCGGTGAAGTGCCGGGCCAGGCCGTGTCGACGGGCAAACCGCTCGGCGTTGCCCGGCGTGGGCGAGGCCACTGCCACCACCTCCGCCTCTTCCGGCATGAGCCGAAACGACTCTGCGTGAATGTCTGCCTCGAACCGGGATCCGATGATGCCCACTTTGACTCGTCCGCGCGCGCTCATAAATGATGATTCTTGGTTGGCTGCCGGCGTCCAATTTGGGCGATTTTTTCGCGCACGGCCAGACGGAACCCTCGCCCTCCCCGCCGCCAGCCTACTCCGGGCCGCGGGTTTTAACTCGCGCCCCGGCCGGTCCGCGGGCACCCTTCCGGGGCGAGTTCAAACTATGTTTGGCCGGCGTCGTGATCGCGAACGAGATCGTTACTACTGCCTCCCCGGCATGGGACGCAGCAATCGGCGGCACCGCCGGCGGATCTTCTATTCGGCCATTGGATTCGGGTTGGCGGTTTCGGCGGTGGTCGCGATCGTTCTGCTGCTGACCTACCGCCACTGAAACCGGCCCCGTGCCCCGGGGACAACCGCCGGGCGCGGGTCCCCACGAAACGACCGCCGAGAGGTGTGACGCTCCGGCGGTCGAATCGAAGCCCCGTTTCGCCGTCGCCTATGGCCCCGTCCGCGCGCGGAAGTATTTGGTGGGGCTGTCCTGCTGGATCGGCAGACGAATCTGTCCTTGCCGCGCCTCGTTGGTCGCGAAAGACTGCCAGCGGGTGAGGTCGGGCGAGCTTTGCAGCACGTAGATCTGGTTGGTCTGGCCGGTGAGCACCAACTCCAGGATCCCCGACGGCAAAACATTCATGCGCAGTTGAGGCGCGCTGATCAGCGGGTCCACCGGAACTTCCAGCGGCAGGTCAATCGCATCCACGAAGGCCGCGTCCAAGCCTGCCCGATTGCGGGAATCCTTGCGGTACACCCACTGCAGGGTGTGCGGGCCCGCCGGCACGTTAAACTCGAAAGACGTCCAAGCGGTTTGTCCCGACCAACGTTTCAAAGGTTTGGCATTCGGCAATTGCGGATCCAGCCAGAATTCGAGCCAGTCCCAGCCCTCCTCGGAACTGACGCGATAGTAAAAGCGTCCGGTGCCGCCGCGGAAGTTCGCGTTGAGGATCATCGAACTGGATTGCGAATCACCGATTTCTCCCGAGCGCGCGGATTTCGTGACGCTGAAGGCATCGGAATCCGTGACGATCCACGGCCGGTTGCCGGCAAACGTCCACGGCAGGGAGGAAAAGTCGCCCGATTCGAAGTCCTCGGCGAACACCTTGGGCTTGAAGACGGCCGTGACCTCCATGCTCTCGTTGACTTCGAAGACCAATGGGTTCGCGGGCGACGATACCCCGCCTTCCCAACTGATGAAGTCGTAGAGCGGTTCCGGCGTCGCCCGCAGCGTCTGCCGCGATCCGCGCGCCAGCGACAAGGTGCCCGAGGGCGACGTGACGCCACCCGGCTGCGCGGAGACGGTCAGCGTCACCAGATTGGTGCGGAGGAAGGACCACGACAGGAACGTCCGGCCCGAAGCGGCGCCAAACCCATCCACTGCGATGCGATAGACCTGGTTGGATTCGACGCCGGTCACGACCCGGCTGTAGCGCGAGTTGGGGGTTGCGTCGTCGTTGCTGGCAACCGGAGTCAAATCATAGACGTAGGCCCCGGTGTAAACCGCCAGCAGCGTATCGTACACTGAGCCCCGGGTGTCCACGGTCAGCAGCCCGTGATCGGGAGCTTGCCAGGACCACCAGACCGACCGCCCACCTTCGTTGCCCGCATGGAACGGCTCGCCCACCTCTTTGGTGGCGGCGTTGTTGGTGGTCTGCATCGAGCCTGACTCGGTCTTGAGGAAGTAAGGACTCGACGGATCCAGCACGGACCCGAAAACATCATTCGGCGACAGGATGGGCTGGTAAAAGACGACGATCTCCGAACCCGGTCCCCGGTTCTCCGCGTAGTCCTCCGCGAAGGCCGTGATACGGTTCATGCCGACCACCAGGTTGGCCGTCGCACTCCAGTTGGTGGTGCCGGAGGCGGCGACCCCAAGGCCACCGTTGAGGCTGATTAACACCTCCTTGACTCCCGACTGGTCCGGCGTCGGGTCAAAGGCCGTTCCCTTCAAATCCAAACGATTGGCCGAGACCACCAAACCACTGCCCGGATTCGTGATGCTCGCCAACGGCACAGCGTTGTCCGGCTTTCCTCCCGGCTGAATGCGCAGCCGAATGCTGCCCACCTGGTTGGTGGTGTAACCGGCCACCGCGATCCGGTAGGTTGCGCCCCGCTTGGCCTCGAAGCTGAGATTCACCCGACGCTTTACGCCCGAAGCCGCCGAGGCCACGCGTGTCAAGCGGTCCACTCGGTCGCCCGTGTACACGCCCAAAATGGTGTCAAAATCGCTGCCGGCCGTGTCCACGATCGCCGTCGAGTCCGCGGCGGGCGACCAGTTGTACCAGAGGGAGGCGGTCGCGGTGGGAATGCCGCCATGCATGGGCTCGCCCGGCTGCAAGGTGGCGTAGGTGTTGGTCGCCAGAATGAGCGTGGACCCGAAAGCCCCTTCGGCGGGCACCTTGTCCGCCTGGGCGAAATTGTCGTTGGGCGGCCGATCTACAATGAAATACCGCACCAGGTTCGTGCTGCGGATCACAGTGTTACTGGTCGGGAAATCGTTGGTTGCGACGGTGAACACCTGGAAGGTCACCGTGTTCGAGTACCAGGAGTTCGTGTACAGCGTCAGGTTGATGGCGGTGCTGTAGATGTTGTCGTTGGTCACCGCATCCGGCGCGACGCCGTCGTTGCGGAACACGAGCGGAATGTTGGTGTCGCCCGCGTTGGTGTTGGCGATTATCTCGCCGGTGACCAGTGCGTTGGTGATCGGGAACAGATCGGTCAGTTTTACGAACACCGACAGATTGGTCGTTACCAGCACCACCGCGTTGGTGCGAGGGGTGAAGATCAGCTCGGGAATACCGTCCGGCTTCGCGCGCAGCGCGCGCACGGCGTTCACCCGGCCGCCGGTGGTGGTTCGCCCCTGAAGATCCTCGACGGGAACAGCGGTGCTCAGAATCCGCTCGCGGACTTCCTGCACCGAGGCCCCGGGAGACTCCGCCAGGATCAGCGCCGCCACGCCGGCGACGTGCGGCGCAGCCATGCTGGTGCCTTCGATGGTTTCGTAGTCCGTGTCCGAGCGGTACCACGCCGAGAAGATCTCTGTCCCGGGCGCGCCGATGTGAACCGTCCGGCTCCCATAGTTGGAGAACCAGGCCAGCTTGTCCTTGCGATCCAGGGCCGCCACGGAAATGACGTTCTCGACGTCGTAGTTCGACGGGTAGTGGGGGACCAGGTCGTTGTTCTCCGTCTCGTTCCCGGCGGCGGCCACGAAGAGCACGCCATTCGTGCTGGCGCCTACGATGGCATCCAGCAGGGACTGGCTGAATCCACCGCCTCCCCAACTCGCATTGATGACCCGCGCCTTGTTGGCCACCGAGTAATTGATGGCTTCGATCTGATCACTCGTGAACCCGAATCCCCCCGAACTGAAGCACTTGGCCGCCAGCAATTGAACCCGCCACGCCACGCCCACATGCGGGTAGCCATCGTTCGCGCCCGCCCCGATCGTGCCGGCGACATGAGTGCCATGACCGTTATCGTCCCACGGATCCCCCGAGCCGGCGACTGCGTTGACTCCGAAGACGTCGTCCACGTACCCATTCCCATCATCGTCCACGCCGTTACCGGAAATCTCCCCCGGATTCCGCCACATCTGATACAGAAACTCCTGATGGGTATAGCGGATGCCCGTATCCGTCACGGCGACGATTACATCTGTGGAACCTACGGTGATGTCCCAGGCATTCGTGAAGCTGCCATCGGGATCAGAGATCACGTCGGCCCCGACCACGCCTCCATTTTGACCGGTATTCTTCAAGCCCCACAACGTGCCATCCAGGAATCGGCCATCGTTCGGCTCGGTCAGGGCGATCTTGGTCTGATAATCCGGCTCCACATAACTGAACCAGCCGGAATCTCGCAGGCTTTGGATTCTGCTCGCAAGGCGCTCCGCAGCCGCAGTGGCGTCAGCGGCCCCCCCGTGTACCGTCACGCTGGGACGGTAATCCAGCACCACGGTCCCCGGGATCAGGCCGAAGCGCCGGTGGATGACGTACCCTTGCGAACGAAGTGTCGCCACGTTCGCGAGGCTTACCGCTTGCTCCGGTTGCGCGAAGCGGGCGATCACCCGGGTGGGATGGACCGGGTAGCGCCCGAGCATAACCGGCTCAACGGGCTCTGCGAGCGTGCTCCACGCGGCAAGCGCCGCCCACCCCGCCAACTTCGATGAACAACATTTCAGCATACGCGAAACCTTCCCGCGACCAGGACCAGCCCGGCCAAATCTGAGCCCGCCCCGACGGGGAACCCGCTGCCCATCACGGTTGATAACTCACCCGGTAATACCGCCCGCCACCGCCGGCCGGGACCGGATCTTCCACCGTGAGCGTCTGAATGCCGTCGGAGTTATTGGTGACCTGCCGCAGTTCCTTCCAGTCCCGCGGATTCAAACTGGTGGCGTAATCCACCCGGTAGGTCGTGCGGGCGGCGCCCTGCCACGACAAAACCAGCACGGGCGGATTGCCCGGGCGCAGCGAAGAGCCGACGATGCGCGGCCCTTGGAACGGATTCGCGTCAAACCGATTGGCCGTCCCGTCGGCGTCCGAATCAACCGTGGTGCTCTCCCGCACGGCGCGCGGGACGGTGATCGTGGTTTGCCGCGGAGGCAGGGTGTTGACGTCCGTTATGACCAGGACGTCCACCGAGCTGTTCGGCCCCGCAAAATCCGGCACCTGCTTGACCCGCCCACCGAATCGCGCGTCCAGGGTCTCGGGGGCAACGTTGGCGGCCGAGTAGTAAATGGTGAAGTTCGGGTCAACCACCAGCGAACCCTCGAGGTCTGCCTGCGCGGTAGGAGAAAACTCCAGCAGGTCCACATAGAGCGCATTCCCTGCGCCGACCCCGCGGAACACCACCTGGCCATAGACCCCGGGCGCAATGGTCAGCCGCCCGAGGGCGGCGTTGTCCTCGAATCCGGTAGCGTTGGCGCCCCGGTCTTCCCCCGCCCAGACGCAGTCCACGGCCGCGCCCTGGGCGGTCGTCACCTCCACACGGGTCCCCAAGAGCGAACCCTTGGCGGGCCTGGTGGTCAATGCAACGCCCTGACCGGAGGTAAACAGCACATTGGCGTCCGCACCGCTGTCGGAGAACGCATTGGTGACGGCGAGTTCGATTCGGCCTCCGGCTCGATTGGTGAAATTCCGGATCTTCACTTCGTTGGCCCGCAAGGTCAGATCATAGAAGGACGACACCTCGCCGTCCTGCATCTTTACGACGCCAGCATCCATGCGGATGGACCCCGGCCGGGAGTCGGCCACCAGTCGGCCGTCCGCCAGCTCCACCAAGCGCGCGGTGGCGATGTAGCCGCCGACCTCAAATTCATCGGCGACGAAATGCAGGGCCGTGGCCACGTTGGTGCCGTGATTGACGATTCGCTTGTAAGGCGCCGGCGTGTCGGAACCGAAGTAGCCCAGGCTGGGCACCGCGATGATGCCATCGTTGGTCAGGTAGCGCAGGTTGGGAAAGTGGAAGGCCGACCAGTCGGTGATCCCCACTTGCGGGTCGTTGGGATCACCGAGGAATAAGCGCGAGGACGGAAGGACCGCCAGGGACTCGGCGTCCACCTTCAGAGTCTCGATGACGCGCAACACGTCGCCCAGCACGACGTTGGTGCTCCGGGTCTCCAACCCGTTGACGAAGGTGGGCCACCGCGCCCGCAAGGTCGTGGCATCCACCATCATCACGTGAATGCCCACTTCGATCACGTTCGTGTTGGTGCCAACGATCGGCACATTTGTCACCACCGGCGCCGGCGGATCGCCTTCCATATTCGTGGAGATGGAAACCCCGTTGGTGATCACCTCGATCAACATCTGGTTGGTCCAAACCCCGCTCCAGGCATACACGGCACCCGAAAGCCGTTGCACGTTGGGCAGCGTCAGACTCTGGAGATTCAGCGTGCGCTGGGGCGCACCCAGGGTGTAATAAATGCTGCTGACATCAATGGACGCATTGGCGCTGCTTACCAGGTTCTCCGCACGGATCGTCACGTGTCCCTCCCCGCGGATGCGGGTCCGCTCCAGATTCAGCGTACCAGCATTGATTTCCACGCGGCCCTGGAGATTCGTCAGCGGGGTTTGCGGCGTCGGCGGCACGGTGGGGACAAAGTTGGTTACAAAGGCTCCCAGAGCCGCATACTGGTTGGAAACCCCGTTGTAGGCATAACCCAGAGGAGTAATAATGTTGGTCAGAATCTCCGTGGCAGGAATCGGCGGATCGCCCGTGAAGGTGACGTTGGTGACGATGTTGGTGTACGTCTGGCCGCGAGTTCGGTAGATTAGTTCGTTCAAGTTGGTGCGGTACCACGCGTTCGTCGGGCCGCCAAAGGCGTATTCCAAGGGCGTTTGGCGAGTGAATTCATAGTGGCCCGATCGCAGCGGAACCCCGCTCCCACTCGCCACGTTTGACATCAACACGTAGTTGGTATCGGAGGCCAGGCGATCCACCAGGTACAGACCATAGAAATCGTTCTGCTGCGCCGTATTGTTGGTGAGATAGGTCGCCATCTGCAGCGCAATGGCATTGAAATAGTTCGACTCGACGGTGCTGGGGTACAACGCCACGCTGGGAGTGATATTCGTGTCTTCCAAGCCAACCAGCGCCACCTGGATAATCCAATTGGTTTCGGTGACTTCGTTAGTGTACACGAACGAATAGGGATCAGCGAGCCGGAACCGCTGCAACAAACATCGCCCGGGGAGGTTGTTCGTAACGCAGTGGCTGGGAGCCTGGGAAGACAACGTCCCACCGTAGGCCGTAACCAGCGAGGCACTTTGGAACCGCGGCAATTGCTCCATCATGCCCCAGTACAAGTCCTGTACGCCGTAATCATTCGCGTAAACGTACTCCGGGGTCACCGGGTCATAGATTTGAAATCCGGTTAGCCCCGCCGTCGGATCAATTGAGAGGATGCTCCGGGTCAGATCCACCGTCTGTCCGGTGACCTCGATCAAGCCGCTTGGATCAGACGAGAGCGTTCCCCGATTGATGATGTTCGTGGCCTGGATGCGCAAGGTCGCGGGGATGCCCGTGAAGGGATCCTGCTGCACCGCAATGGTGGCCCCACTCTTGTTGTCAAAGGACGTGGCAAGCCGACGACGGCCAAAATCATCGGTATAATCAAAGCGGAACCCGGGCGCCGCCAACATGTACCCCCGATTCGTGTAAAACCGGGTGTTCATCGTCTCGTACACCAAACTCGGGGCAACCACGAACCGGCCGTAATTGGCAAACGCCACGGCGTCCACCTGGGGTACGTTGGTGATGATTCCGAAATTCTCGTACAGCGGGATCGTGCCCGGGCCCGCCTGGGAGGGGATCGCCAAGGCCAGGGTTAACACCACGAGCGGGGCTCGAATCTTCATAAGGCTGCAAGGGTCCATGATCCCGGCAAGGTCAAGCAAGTGAGACCGCTTCACGGCGTCGTTCCTCCTCCGCCCCCGGTTCCGCCGGTCTGATTGGTTCCCGAAGTCGTTAAGTAGTTTGGCGGGGCCAGCCAGGGATTCACACCCGATTGTTTGCCGGTCATGATTGCGTTCTCCAACGCCCGAATGCTGGCACCGACCGGGTAAAGGGCGGGCAGGTTGGTCGTGCCGTCATACGATCCCCACCACGGCAGGGCCGTCTGGTTGGCCTCCCCACCACCCGGCAAAATGTAGCTGCGCCCCAACTTGCTGATCGCATACCGGGTGGGAGGGGACAAGATTCCAGGGCCCGCGAGGACCTCCGTACCATTGATCGCATCCTGGTTGGAAAACGGAATGAGCCGGGCCACCCTTATAGGCCGTCCGAGCGCATCCACGCCCAAATCCGCCGCCGAGAACACGATGTCAGGGGACGCTAAGGCGCGCTGCAGTTGCTGACTTTGGCGCAGGCCATTGGTGAGATAATAGTCGGTCCAGTAGTTCGTCAGCGGTACCCAGTTGCCGGTCAACGATTCATAGTTCACCCGCACGAAGGTCACCTTGTCCACGCCGCCGCGCAACGCGATGTTCACCACCGCATTGGTGGGAATGGTGTTGGTGGTGGTGGCGTTCGTGCCAAACGGCGGCGGCAACCACGGATTCGGGGTTCCCTGACCGATGATGCCGTTCCCTGAACCGTACAAAGCGGCCACCGCGTTGGTCGCGACCGGCTCGACGTTGTAGTTGTTGGGTCGCATCAAATACCGAAGCCCAGCTACGTCATCACGGGTCAACCCAGTGTAGAACATGCCGGGCGTGAAGGTAGGAATAACGCCGTTCGCGCCGACAGTGCCGGCCAGGATGCCGCCGAGGGCCGCCACCGAGCTGACATTGGGCACTGTCGGATCCACCTCGTATTCGACGGCTTCCCAGACCTCTGGGGTGGCGTAGGTTTGAAGGATTTGGTAGGTGTATAATGATCCGTTGACGTAAGACGAAGGCTCGAAAGTAATCGGGTCAAAGTTGCGTTGAATCACCGTGAAGATTGGCCCCACATCCGGAGGAATGTAACTCCGCAGCGTCCACACATAGCGCTCGGGGGCCGCCAGGCCCAACTGCTCGAGCAGGCCACTCAGAACATCGGACTTCAGGTCGTAAAGATTGAGCGCGCTGGCCAGATAATTGAACCGGCGCGTATCCAGGGGAAACTCACTGAGATCGGCCGTCATTCGCGAGAAAGCCGGCAGATCGTTGAGAATCTTGATCGCTTTCTCGACCTCCTGCACACCCCGACTACCGAAATAGTTCAAGAAGGATTCATCGAACCCGTATGTCAGCAGGGGCAGATTGTAACGATACTCCTCGCCGAGGTTCATCGGTGCTCCG
>CAYNCT010000018.1:0-21411 GCA_964396005.1 uncultured Verrucomicrobiota bacterium
TTGAGTACGGCGCCATCCACCACGTACACCCACCCGTCGAGCAGGTATTCGTTGTTCGCCGTCCAGTTGTGGGTTCCCCGCAAAATTCCGGAGACCTGAACGGTGTCAGCGGAAGCGGATGCAGCCCCGACCCACAGAGCGGCGGTCAGGGCGATGGTTCGCAGGATCTGATTTGGTTTCATGGTTGATGTTGGATTGAGACTGGCCGCTGCCGTTGTAAACGGCACCGACTCTACGGAAGAAAGAAACCTTGCGGAACAATGTGACCCTGAAGTGACGCCCAGGTTACAAACACGTGTCTTTCGCCAGATGCCCCTGCCTTTCGCAATTCGTTCGAGAGTCCAAGGTTGCCCCTGGAGCCGGGGGGTACCAGAAAGCTCAAGCCGGCGGCGGAGGGATCGCCCCAGTGGCACGCTCCCCGCCAGCTCAGTACTCGTAGGAGAGCGAGAGGTTGAAGGTGGTCCCCCGCGTGTACGAGGAGTAGATGAACTCCCGATCGGTCGGGCCTGACACGGCGTAGCTTTGCAAAATGTCCGGGTTCAACAGGTTGCGGGCGGTGAACTTGGCCTTCCAACCGCGACCGAGCCGCTGGGAGACGATGAGATCCAGGCTGGGCGCGGCCTGCTCGTACACATCCCATCCGTTGTTGACCACCAAGGCCAGACGTTCGGCGGCGTAGTAGGCCGCCAGGGTCACAGTGGTCCCACTGCGCTCGTTGTCGTAGGAGAGGTCGGCGTTGATGATGTACGGCGATTGATCGTAGAGGGGCCGCTCCTCGACCCATTCGCCGGTGGCCATGAACTTCATGTCCTGGATTTCCGGTTGGATGGGCACCTGGGTGCTGATGTAGGCCGCGTTAAGCCCCAGACTGAAGGGCTTCAGGTTGGGTTCAATGAAGGCCAGGTTCTGCCGCGCCTCGAATTCAATGCCCCACACCGTCGCCTCCGGCGTGTTCAAAAACGTGACGAAATCCGACGACGCCGTCCAGATGGGCGTGCCGTCGGGGCTGAGCGTGGCGTTGAACTTCTCGATCGGGTCCTCGAGGATTTTGTAGAAGGCGCCGACGGACAGCAGGCCGCCCTGCTGGGTGAACCATTCCCAGCGCGCATCGAAATTCTCACTGTGGGTCATGACCAGAAACGGATTGCCCTCGACGATCTGATCGCCGGTCACGTCGAAGCTGCGATAGCGCGCGAACTCGCGGTAGGTGGGACGTGCCACCGTCTGCGCGTAGCTGAGGCGCAGCTTCATATCATCGCGGAAATCCCAGGTTAGATTCACGCCCGGCAGGAGGTCGCCCTCGTCAATCCGGCCGGTGAAAGTCTTGGACGACTGAAACGCGGAGGAACTGACCTGAAGCAGCGTGGTCTCGTAGCGGACACCCCCGGTCAGGCGCAGGCGCGGGACCACCGGCACTTCCGCCATACCGTACACCGCGTAGATGTCCTGGAATCCCTCGTAGAAATTGTTGCCGAAGTTTGAATTCAAGCTGCGGGAGAAGACGTAGCGCGACCGATTGCCCTGGGTCACCAGTCGCGGGGGCGGCGCGTTGGTGCCCCGCATGTACTCGTAGGGAAACGTCTCGACGTCCACGAGGCTGCCGCTGCCGCCATTGTAGCTGAACGTCCGTTCGGTAAAGGTGCGGTCCGATTGGCTGCCGAAGACGCCACCTTTCACCTTCCACTCCAGGCCGCGCCAGTCTTCGCCGGGCAGCGTCAGGTCGAACTTCCCGTTCAAGTTCTGGTCGTCCAGTTCCCGGAAATAGCGGGTCGGCCGGTCGGGAAAGGGCGTGTTGTTGCTGATCATATCCACGCCGCGCAGCTCGCTGGCGGGGTCGCTCGGGTTGGGGAAACTGATGAAATTGAAGTACCGCAGGTCGGGTTCGTATTGGGACGTGCCGGCCAGCGACACCACCCAGTCGGCCTGCAGATCGTGAACCGCGGGAAGCACGTGGGCGCCATGGAACTGGTGGGCGGTGAGGTTGCGTTCCGTCCAGTGCAGTTCGTTTTGATGCGTGCGGCGCTCATCGTTGAACTGATCCTCGCCGCTGCTCTCGATTTGTCCAACGAGCTTCCGAGCGGTGTCCTCGGCGTTCTGCGTGTACAGAAAGGTGTAGCCCAGTTCGTGGTGGGTGAAGAGCTTGGTCGCCACACTCGCCAGACCGGCCCACTGCGTCAGGGTGACGGAGCGGCTGTCCTGGTAATCCTGGTAAATGTCCGGCTCACCACCCGCCGGCCGGTAGCGGCGACGAATACCGTCTTCATAGAAACGGTAGTCCCGCTCGTAATTCATACTGGCGAAGTAGCCAACGGGCACTTTCCTCACCGTCACCGTGTCGCCAACCAGGAAGTTGAAATCGTGGTCCGGCGGCGGCGCCTCGCGATTGGGCCCCATGTAGGGCGTGCCGAAGGAGCGCACCAGACGGTCCATTTCCTCGGCGGCCGCGGTCTTGGTCTCGAGTGGAATCTGGAGGCTGCCGCTGGTGGCCGTGGACAGCAGCCGCTGTAAATCGCTGCCGGAGACGTTCTCCAACTCGGCTGGCAGCTTGCGCGTGCCGTCGTCCATCGCCAGCCAGTCGGTTCCGCCGCCCGGATAGGTGAGGAAGCGATCGTTGCCCGTGGCCTGAGTGTTGTAGCCAACACCCGCGCCGACCTTGAACACGAAGCCCTCCGGAAACGACTTGGTGCGGATGTCCATGACGCCGCCCGAGAAACCGCCCGGCAAGTCCGGCGTGAAGCTCTTGCTGACCACGACCGTGTCAATCACGTCCGCCGGAAACAGGTCAAGCTGGACGGCGCGGCGGTAGGGGTCGGCGCTGGGCACATCCGCGCCGTTGAGCAGGGCGATGTTGTAGCGGTCACTCAGGCCGCGAATGACGGCGAACTTGCCCTCCACCACCGAGACGCCGGTGATCTTGGTCATGATCTCCGCGGCATCGCCCGCGGCCAGGCGGCCGAACCGTTCGGAACCAATCGCCTCGATCAGCGCCGAGGCGTTTTGCCGCTCCAGGAGCAAGCTGGCCGTTTGCGCCTCCAGTTCCGGCGCGGTGACGACATACTCCTCCATGTCCTGAAACTCCGGCCGCAGGCTGATGTCCACCGGCGACGCCTGCCCCGGCGCCACCAGCACGTCGCCCACCACGGTCCGGGAGTAACCGGGGACCGCAAACTGCACCGTGTGCTGGCCCGGGGGAACATTCACCAGCCGAAAGCGCCCCTGCGCGTCCGTGGTGGCCGCGAGCGTCGTGCCCCGCAAGGTGACGGTCACGTTGGCCAGCGGCTTGCCCTCCCAGCTCTCGGTGACGGTGCCGCTGATGGTGCCGAGCGCAGCATCCTGGGCCATCAACCGCGCCGCCAGCCCCAGCACGAGGCAGGTGACGACCCACCCGGGCGCGTCACGCCGCGCCAGGCTCGCCCCGCCGGATGCCCGGCGACGGATCCGCTCCAGCCACCGCCGATGCCGTCGCGAACCGGGTGGGAACTTGGCACGCGGACGGCCCGGCTGCGGAATGGAGAAATTGCCGCCCATGAGCATCCTTGGAAAAAACCAACCTTCAACCCCGGGCACGCGCGGCCACCTGCTCGACCCGCTCCAGGTAACGCTGGACGTTCTCTTTGGGCTCGAGCCGTTGCGCGCGGCGGAGCAGTTCGATCGCCTGCGTGTACTTCTGCCCCTCGACCAGCAACTGCGCCTGCTTGACCAGGGCCGCCGCCTCAAACCCTTCGATCTTGGCGGCCGCCTCGTAGCGCAACGCCGCCCGCTCCGGATCGCCCGCCTGCTTGTAGTGATCCCCCGCCAGCAGCAGGGTCTCACCGTCCAACGGATTTCGTTGCAGGATTTGCTCGAAGATCTGGATGGCCCGGTCGCCGGCCCCCGTGGACAACGCCACCCGGGCTTCCAGGCGAAGCAGCTTCAAATCCTCCTCGCCCGCCAGCCGCTCGCCGCCGAGTTCGCGAGCGCGGGCCAACAACCGCCGGGCTTCCTCCCAGGCGCCGCGGCTCACCAAAATGTCCGCCGCCCGCAGCGTGCGGCCCAGATTGCCGCTGGTGTCCGCTTCGGCCGCGGCGAGATAGGCGGATAAGGCGAGATCCGGCACGCCCTGCGTCATGTAGAGGTCGCCCAACGTGGTCAGGTGGGCCGGGGTGGCCTTGCCCAGTTTGCGTAGCACCTCGAAGTTGGCCGCCGCCTTCGCCAGTTCATTCTGCTGAATAAACAGGTTGGCCTGGAGCGCCCACAAGGCGTCGCGGTCCGGATACTTCGGCAACAATTCCTCCAGCAACGCCATCGCGGCCGGGAAATTGGCCGCGGCCACGTGGCAGCGAACGAGACCCAGTTGGTAATCCAGGTTGTTTGGCTGGTACATCAGCGCCTGCTGGTAAGCCGCCGTAGCCCCGAGCAACTGGCCTTCCTGCACCTGGGCAAAGGCCAGAAGTCCCAGGATCCGGCCATCCGCCCCGCCCAGGGTCAGCGTGCGGCTGAGCGCGGGAATCGCTTCGGCGTACCGGCCATTGCGAACCAGGGCCAGCGCCAAATTGCGTTGCGCGCGCAAAAAGTCGGGAAACTTCGCCAGCGCCGCCTCGTAATGCTCCACGGCGTTGGTGAACTGCTCCTGCTGGAAGTACACGGTGCCGAGGGTGTAGTCGAATAACGCGCTGCTGGACGGCGAGAGCGCCTTCTCCAGCGCGGGGATCGCGTTGGTGGGCTGTTCGCGCAGCAGCGGGAGAATCGTGTCCCGATAAAGCACCTGTTCCTCGGCGTTGAGACGCGGCTCGCGCTCGGGGAGAAATCCGTAGCTGCCGAGCAGTCGGCGGGTGAACTCGGGATCGTTCCAGATTCCCGCCAGCGGATGCTCGGGCGGGACCGGGGCGAAATTCGTACTCGCCGAAGAGGGGCGGGCCGCCAGCGCCGCCGCGGGGTCGGCCGTCGCCTCGGCTTTGCGCTCGCGCTTGGACGCCGCGGCCACGGGCAGGGTCAACAACCCGGCGACGACCAGCCAGGCACACGGACAGCGGAGAGAGCGATTGGCTTTCATGCAAATTACCTTAGGAATTGGCGGGGAGACGGAACCGGATGGGTTGCCGGAGAAAGGCCCGCACGGGCTGGCCGTCCTTGATGCCGGGTTTGAACTTCCACTTGCGGATCGCCTCGAGCGCCGGGGCCTCGAAATCCTTGTGCGTCGAGGATTCCACGCGCGGGTCCAGCACCCGGCCCGTTTCGTCCAGCACGAAAACCAGTGTCACGCTTCCCTCGACCCGCGTCTTGCGCAGCGAGTCGGGATAGGTCGGCGGCGCGGCGCTGAGCAACTCCGGCCGCTTCTCGAGATCGGCCACGCTGAAGGCGTCCAACCCGCCGCCCTGAGCCGCCGTCTGGTCGAACAAGCCCGCCGCGGTGGCCAGCGCGCCGCCGGATCCGAAAGCCACATCCAGGTTAACGCTCAAATTCAAGGGGGGCGCGGCATCGGCCAGGCTGGGCGGTGGCTCCTCGGGCGGCTTGCTTTCGGGCGGTGGAGGAGGAGGCGCCTCTGCTTCCTGCTCCTGCTCCAACTGCGAGAGGTCGGCCGGCCGCACCGCCAGAACCGCCTCTCGCCGCGCCGACACCATCTGCGTGAGGGGCAGCACCAAAAAAACCGCCAGGGTCAATGCCGCCGCGCCGAGGAAAACAAACGGCAGGTCGCTGCGAGGAGCGGGCGGTGTATAGACCCGACGCATGGCCTAACCGAGGTGACGGTCGTCCCTGGTCATCACGCCCCGCCGGGTTCGGTGGCGATACTGACGTTCTTGGCCTTGCCGAGTTTCGCTTCGTCAATCACCCGGACAAGGATGCCCGCGTTGGCCCGTTGGTCCACCTGGATGATGACGGGCATCGGCTCGGACTGGCAGAGGCGGCTCACAGTGGCCCGCACGCCCCCGACGCCAATCTCCTTGCCGCCGTACACCACCTCGCCCTTGGCGGTGATCGCCAGCAGGATGCTGTTCTTCTCGAGCTGGGTGGCCGAGGCCGCCTGGGGCTTGTCCACCTCGGTGCCGGTCTCCTCAACGAAGACGGTGGTGACGATGAAAAAGATCAGGAGGATGAAGACCATGTCAATCAACGGCGACACGTTGACATCGGTCGTCTCCTCCGCCTCGGCGATGGCGCGGCGGTATCTCATGCCGGCATCCCCGCCGCTTGCAGGATGACCATCGGCTCCGCCGTGCGCTCCGGAGTCCGTGGCGGTTCCGGCGGCAGGGTCTTCCGCAAGTGCTGGATGGTGTAGCTCTCCAGCCGCGCCAGAAAAGCCTCCAGCTCCTGCCGTTGCCGGCGGATGAGGTGAACGAGAATCATGCCCGGCAGCGCGATGCACAAGCCGACTTCCGGCGGGAAGAGCGCCTGCGAAATGCCATCCGCCATCGCCTGGGTGACCTTGCCGCCGCCGCCGGTCGCGAGCGCCTGGAAGGTCACCAACATGCCGAAGACCGTGCCCAGCAGGCCCACCAGCGGGGCCGCGGCCACAAAGGCCCCCAGGGTCGAGAGCCGGCGGTCAATCGCCGGCAACTCCGCTGCGGCCACCTCGGCAAACCGCTGGCTGACCTCCACACTGGATCGGCCGGCCGCCGCGTAGCGAATGATTTCGCCCACCTCGCCCTCGGCGGTCTCCGGCTGGCGCACCCAACCCTGCCATTCGGCCTCCGGCAGCCGCCGGTGCTGGCGACGGAGCAGGTTTCGCCACAGTCCCAGACCGGAGGCGAACATCGCCAGGCAAACTCCCAGCAGCGGCCACATGACCCAGCCGCCCTGGGACCAAATTTTGAGGATGTGTTCGATCATGACGGAGTTACGCGGGTTGAGGATTGGAGACCGTTGGGGAATCAGGCAGACCGTTGATGAAGCCGACCGTGGTCTGCTCCATCCCGGCCAGCACGCCCTTGACCTTGCGCGAGATCACCGCGTGCAGCAGCAGCGACGGGATGGCCACAATGAGCCCGTATTCGGTGGTGATGAGCGCCTCGGAAATGCCGCCGGCGAGCGTCTTCGGATCGCCGGTGCCGAACACCGTGATCATGTTGAACGTGTTGATCATGCCGGTGACGGTGCCGAGCAGACCGAGCAGCGGGGCGGCGGCGGCGGCCAGAGCGAGAAACGGCACGAGCCGCTCGAGCCGCGGCTTGGCGGCCAGCATCCGCTCGTACATGACCTCTTCGATGTACTCCTTGGGCTCGCCGAGGTGCTGCAGCGCCGAGGTAAGCATCTCGCCCACCGGCCCGGGGATGGACCGGGCGTGGGCTTCGGCCTTGGGCTTTTGCTGAGCAGCCAGCGAGGTGAGGATCAGCTTCAGGTCGGCCGGCGTCGCCGTACGGACGCGGGCAATCTGGAACCACTTGGCGAGGAAGATCAGGAGCGCCACGACGCCCAGCAGGAGAATCGGCACCATCACCGGTCCGCCCTTGGCTATGTGGACCGCCCAACTATCGCGGGTCGCCTGGATGCGCACCGCATTGCCCAGCGAGAAATCCGCCGGCAGGCTGCCCGCGCCGGAGCGGATGGTCGCACGGAGCCCCTCCACCAGACTCCCGGGCACGGGCATGACATTCGGTTCGGCGGAGTTGAGGCGCTGTTCAACCACGCCCGCCGCCTCTCCAGCATCACTGGCAAACCAGGCCGCCGGCCCCAGCAGGGCAAACTGGCCCTTCTCCACCAGCCCGCCCGACGCCAGGGCCTGCCCGGCGAAACGATCACCGCCCACGGCGGTTTCGAGGCGCGCGAGGGCCGCGCCGAGGAAATCAAATTGCCGGCGCAGCTTCTCGGCGTGATCCAGTTCCAGCGATTCGGCCGCCGCAGCCGTCTCCTTGATCGCGGGCTGGTGCCGCGCCAGCTCGGCGATGTGCAACCGGGACTCAAACGAGCGGCGGTACTCGCCCAGCAGCGCCTCCACGAACCGGACCTCGTTGCTCCGCGCGGCCACTTCGCCCCGCAACAAATTGAGGCTCACCAACTGGTTACCCTCGTCGCGTTGCGCCGCCTGCAAGGCCGCGCGGGCGGCGAGCACCTCCTGCTCGACGGTCCCGAGCTGGCGGGCGAGCGGCAGCCGCTCCTCCTCAATCTGCGACCGCAGGGTCGTCAACTCGGCGAGGGCCGCCTCCAGATCCCGCCCGGCTTCGCTGGCGAGATTGTCCAGCGTCTGGGCGGATAGCGGCCCGACGGCCAGCCAGAAAACGGAAAGGGAGAACCACAGGGCGCGCATGGGAAAGATCAGCGGATTTGGACCGGGAGGGCGACGAACTCGGCGGGAAGCTCATTGCGATACATCTTCAGCGCCGTGGTCAGTTGCGGGGCCAGTTCGTTGCGGACGGTCCACTCCCAGCCACTGGGTCCCGGAACACCCGTGCCGGCGAAGTCCCCGGCCTGATTCACAAACCAGGCCTGTCCGAGGCCGAGGTACACGACCGTCACGGCGATCGCCCGACCGTCGGTTGTGGTCCGGGTTTCTTCCGTGGTGGTGACCGCGGCATTGAACTTGTCCACCTCGTTCAGCAGCGTGACCAGGGCCTGTACCCGGGGCACCAGCGCCACGTTGGTGGCCGCCGGGTCAGCGGGGAAGCGATTGAGCAGCGGCTGCACGGTGGTCAGGAGGACCGGCGGAAAAATCGCCGCGAGCTTTTTGAGCCGCGCCTCCAGCTCGCCCAGACGGGAGCGCGCGACTTCCACGGCGGCCTGGTAGCGGTCGCGCTCGACGGTGGCCGCCGCCCGCTGCTCGGCCAGGACCGTAAAATTGGTGTCCAGCTTCGCGGACTGATCGCGGACTGTCGCCAGTTCTCGCTGCAGCAGCGCGAGGCTTTGCCCGAGCATTTCCTTGTCTCGCAGCCAGTCTGCCCGGGTTCGAGCGAGGGTCTGACGCACCTGCACCCACTGTTCCAGCGGACCGCGGACGTCGCCCAAGCCGGCGGCCTGGCCACCGAACGCAGCCAGCCCGAGGAGGATCGCAATTCCGAACAGGCGAAATTTTCCTTGCAACACGCCCGGCAGCCTGCGGCCAGCGGGTGGCACCAATGCGACGGAATTGTTACAACTTGGTGACAAATCCGCTTCGACCGGAGCCAGCGGATGACGGCGGGGCGAAGCGCCGCCATCGGCCTCGCCTTCCTCAGCCCTCGGCGCCATTGGGCCGCCGGACCCACCGCTGCCATTCGGGTTGGCTCAGGCGGCGGTCGCGGTCGCGGCGCTGCCGGCGCGCCCAGCCAACACCCGCTGCCACCACAGCCAGCAACACCCCCACCAGCGGCCAGAAGCCCCAGCGGGCCGCAGCCAGCAGGAATTGGTCAACCGACGAAAGTTGCAGTTCTAACCCCACGGGCCGAAGGTGGCCGAACGCCTTTCCAGTTCGGTGGCGGCTTCGTTACAATCCGGTAACGAGGGGCCTGTTCCGCCCGCCTGACCGACAGGCGCCTCAACCGTACCGTCCCTCGATGTATTCCGCGGTCTTGGGGTCTTGCGGGTTGAGGAAAAGGTCCTCCGTGCGCCGGTGCTCGATGAGCCGGCCCAGCAACATGAAAATGCACTCGTCGCTGGCGCGCCGCGCCTGGGCCATGTTGTGGGTCACGATGACGATGGTGTAGCGGCCTTTGAGAGTGAACATCAGTTCCTCGATGGCACGGGTGCCTTCGACATCGAGGGCGGAGCACGGTTCGTCCATCAGGATGACCTCCGGTTTGAGCGGCAGCAGGCGGGCGATGCACAGCTTCTGCTGTTGCTCGAGTTGGAGGTGGGTGGCCTTGTCCTGGAGCCGGTCCTTCAGGTCGTTCCAGAGCCCGACTTCCACCAGCGCCTTTTCCACGGCCTCGTCGAGCACGTCCCGCCGCAACGCCGACCGCTCGGTGTGAACGCGGAGGCCGAAGACGACATTTTCATAGACCGAGATGGGCAACGGGTTGGGCCGCTGGAAGACCATGCCCACGGTTTTGCGCAATTCGATCAGCGAAACGGCGGGGTCATAGATGTTCTGGCCGAGGATCTTGATCTCCCCGGTGGTGGTGACGTAGCCGTAGCGCTCGTTGACCCGATTAAAGCACCGCAACAGGGTGGTCTTGCCGCAGCCGGAGGGACCGATCAGCGAAGTGATCTTCCCGTGCGGAATGTCCACGGTTACTTCCTCGAGCGCCTGAAACTTGCCGTACCAGAGATTCAGGGCGCGGGTGGTGAGGCAGGGCGCGGCAGGGTTCATCCGAAAATCCCGTTTACATACTCGAATGTCCGCCGGTCCTTCGGATGGTCGCTGAAGACCTCCTCGGTAGGGCCGATTTCCACGATGTCGCCGTTCCACAGGAACAGAGTGCGGTCGGCCAGCCGCCGGGCCTGCTGCGTCAGATTGGTGACCAGCAAGATGGTGACGTGGGCGCGCAGCTCCTTCAGTACCTCCTCAATGCGCATGGTGGTGACCGGATCAATGGCGATCGAGAACTCGTCCAGGCAAAGGATTTCCGGATCGTGCGAGAGCGCGCGGGCAATGGTGAGCCGTTGTTGCTGGCCGCCGGACAGCTTCGTTCCGAGCGAGTCGAGGCGGTCCTTGACCTCGTCCCAGAGCGCGGCCTGGCGGAGGCAGCGCTCCACGCGGGCCTCGAGCTCGGCGCGGTCCGTGAGGCCCGCGCAGCGCGGGGCGAAGGCCACGTTGTCGAAAATGCTCAACGGCAGGCCGACCGGCAGCGGGGCGACCATGCCGATCTTGCGCCGGAGGGCATGCACGTCCGGCACGTGCATCACGTCTTCGCCGTCCACCCGCACCGTGCCGGTCATGACCGCGCCGGGAGTGAATTCGACGGTGCGGTTGATGCAGCGCAGCAGCGAGGTCTTGCCGGACTGGGCCGGGCCGATGATCCCGAGAATTTCCTGCGGGGCGACGGTGAAGGAGATGCCGTGGAGGGCCTCCTTGTGCCCGTAACTCAGGCGGAGGTTCTCGACCACGATCTTGGGGGCGGCGTTCACCATTTCTTCCGGGAGCGCAGATAGCTGCGCACGACGATCGCGGTGGCGTTGACCAGCAGCACCGCCCCCAGGAGCACGACCGCGATGGCAAACGGCAGGGCCTCAGGCGCGTTGTTGACCTGGGTGGTGACCGTGTACAGGTGCATGGACAACGCCATGCACTGGTCCGTGAGGGCGTACGGCAGCAAGGTGCCAGCGGCGATCTTTTTGAAGAACACCGCCCCCGTGAACATGATGGGGGCGGTCTCGCCCGCGGTGCGCGACACCTGGAGGATGACGCCCGTGAGAATGCCGCTGACCGAGTTGGGCAGCACGATGCGCCAGATGGTCTGCCAGCGCGAGGCCCCGACATTCCAGCACGCCTCGCGGAACGAGAGCGGCACGGCGGCCAGCGCCTCCTTGGTGCTGGCGATGATCACCGGCAGGGTCATGATCGCCAGCGTCAGCGACGCCGCTAGGATCGAGCGCCCCAGGCCGGCAAACAGCACAAAAGCGCCCAGGCCGAAGAGCGCATGCACGATGCTCGGCACCCCGGCGAGATTCACCACCGCCAGGTTGATCAGGCGGGTGAACCAGCTTTCGCGCGCGTACTCGTTGAGGTACACGGCGCAGAGCACGCCAATCGGCGCGGACACCAGCAGCGCGATCACCACCCGGTACACCTTGCCCACCAGCGCCGACCAGATCCCGCCCGCGCGCATCCCATCGGTCGGGTTGGTCACGAGGAACGCCCAATCGATCAACGGCGCACCCTTGACCACCAGGTAGGCGAGGATGGCCACCAGGGGCAGCACCATCGCGAAGACCATGCCCGCGAGCACCGCTTGCGCGACGCGCTCCCGGCGCAGCTTGCGCAACACGTGCGGCGTGGCGGTGAAGGTGGGGGTGTTCATTGGCGGCGCACGCCCCGCACGGCGAGGTCGGCCAGCAGGTTCACGACGAAAGTGATCGAGAAGAGCATCAGCCCGATCAGAAACAGCATGCGATAATGGGGCGACCCCACCGCGGTTTCGCCCAGTTCGGCGGCGATGGTCGCCGTCAAGGTGCGGATGGGATCGAAGATGCTGGTGGGGATGTTCACCGCGTGGCCCGTGGCCATCAGGACGGCCATGGTCTCGCCGATGGCACGGCCGACCCCGAGCAAGACCGCGGCGAGCAGGCCGTTGCGGGCGGCGGGCAGCAGCACCCGAGACACCGTCTGCCAGCGGGTGGCGCCGAGAGCCAGGGCAGCCTCGCGATAGGAATCGGGCACCGCCTTGAGGGCATCCTCCCCGATGCTGACGATGATGGGCACGCTCATGAGGGCCAGCAGGAGAGCCGCATTGAACAGGTTCAGCCCTACCGGCGCCGGCAGATAGGCTTGAATCAGGTGGTTCATCACGCTCAGGCCGATGAAGCCCCACACGATGCTCGGAATGGCGGCGAGCATTTCGATCACGATCTTGAGCGTCTCCTTGAGCTTGCCCTGGCAAAACTCCGAAACAAACACCGCCGCCCCCAGCCCGAACGGCACCGCGAACAGCATGGCCAGTCCGGTGACACTCAGCGTGCCGATGATCATGGCGCCGACGCCGTAGCGGACGTTGGACCGCGAAGTCGGGTACCACTCCGGGCTGAAGATCACCTGCGCCCAGTTGAGTTCCGGGATCAGCGCCGCTCCCTCCAGGAAGACAAACAAAAAGATTTTGAAGACAAATACCACCGCGCTGATCCCGCACAGCCGGATCACCCCCTCCACGACGCGCTCGCCCCGCAGGGCCAGCGCGGTACGGGCCTGCCGAACCGGCGGACGACTCACGGGACAGCCTCCTTCGGCGGCATGGGAATGTAGCCGACGCGCTCGACGATCCGCTGCCCCGCCGGCGACACCACCCACTCGAGGTAGGCCAGCACGTGCGGCCGCGGCTCGCCGGGCGTGTACATGAACATCGGTCGCGCAATGGGATAACTGCCGTCCCGCGTGGTCGCGATGTTTGGCAGCACCGCCCGCGCCCCCTTGCGCGGTGAGACGGGGATCATCTTCACGTTGGTCGTCCGGTAGCCGAGACCGCTGTAGCCAATGGCGCCCGGCGTGCGCGAGACCAGCTCGACCACGTCCTTGGAGCCGTTCATGTCGAGCGAGCCCAGCTTGAAGTCGGTGTGCTTGCCGCAGACCACGTCGCGGAAGTACTGGTAGGTGCCCGAGTTGTTCTGCCGGCTGACGCGAATGATGCGGTCGGTGCGGGCATTCGGGATGTTCGTCACTCCGAGTTGGGACCACCGATCAATCGGCGCCCCCTCGGCATAAATGCCGTGCAACTCCTCCATGCTGATCTCCGTGATCGGATTGTCCTTGTGGACGTAAATGGACAGGGCGTCGTAACCGACAAGAAACTCGCGCGGTTTCAGCCCGGACCGTTCGACCACCTTCGCCTCTTCGCTCGGCTCGATGTGGCGGCTCGAGTTGGCAACGTCCGCCGTACCGTTGATCAGGGCGGCGATCCCCAGCCCGGAGCCCCCGCCCGACACTTCCACGGAGATGTTCGGCGCCACGTCCTGATACGCCTCGGCCCAGGCCTGCGCGAGGTTGACCATGGTGTCCGAGCCGATGTTTTGAATGACGGTCGGCTTGGGGCGGGAACCCGCGCGGCTCCCGCAACCGGCGCCCGGGCCGCACACCAGCGCCAGGCACACCATACCCCAAAACGCGGCGCGCGGGCGAAGTGACGAGAGCAGGCGGCGCATGGTCGGAGTCAGGCCGGGGTCTCCCCGAGAATGTCGGTTAAGAGCCGTTGCAGGCGTTGCTCCAGCGTCTGAAAGGCGCGTTCGCAAGCCGCCCGCACGACCTCCGGCGGACCGCTGACGGCGGCAGGATCCTCCACCGGCCAGTCCAGGACGATGATCTTGCGCGACGGGCGGGGAAACAACTTGCCGGCCTCCGGGTGCAACACCGCCACCACCTGGTAGCGATCGAGCTGCGGGACTTCGGGCAACGACCGCGCCGGATGCCGGGTCACGTCAAACCCCTTTTCCCGCAGGAACTCCGCCACCGCCGGCGGGCAGGGGCGCGGATCAATCCCCGCACTGCTAAACCGGAACCGCAAGCCGCCGAGGCGTTCGCCCAGGCACTCGGCCAGGAGGCTGGTGCCGGCGTTGTGCTGATCGAGAAAGAGGAGGCGGTAGGGCTCGGCCTCCGCGTGCGCCGGAAACTCGCCGGTACACAGGTAAAGCGTTTCCACGCAGATGTTCCGGGCCTGGTCGGACACCCGCTCGAGCCGCCGGGTGATCGTGAGGCACGGATCGAGCGCCTCGAAGGGAATCCGGTTCTCCTTGTACATCTGCATCAAGTCGGCGCGAAGCCCGCTCTTGAGCTGGTCCACGGTGTCTTCCACCGGGATGATGGACCGCGCGAGCGCGGCGTCCTCCGCGCGGAACGCCCGCACCGCGTCGCGAAGCATCGGCAGCACGAGATCGGCGATCTCCTGAAACCGATCGAGCGGCAGGTCCAGGGCGTGGTCGCTCAGTTTCGCGGCCTGGTGCGCGATCGCCTCGATGTAATCGCCCACCCGCTCGAGTTCGGTGTTGACCTTGATGGCGGCGTACGCGAAGCGCAGCGGCGCTCCGGCGGGCTGCTGCCGGACCAGGAACTCGAGGCACAACTTCGCCGTCGCCCGCTCGAGCGCGTCCAACGCCTGATCCCGGATGATGACCGCACAGGCCAACTGGCGGTCCCGCTGGCGCAAGGCCCGGATCGCGTCCTGCAGCGAGCGATCCACCAACGCCGCCATCGTCGCCAGACTGTCGGCAATGCGCTGCCGATCCCGCTGGAAGGAAGCTTCGTAGTGCGGCGCCCCGGCTCGCGGGCTGGCGTCGCTCTCAGGACTGTTGGGTGTCGGTGACATGCCTCGGAAATCTGATCGGCGAGGGCGGTCGTGCCGCGCGCCGGCGCGCCAGTCAAGCAAACCTGCCCCCGACTGACAACCGTGTTGGCCGTGACCGATGATCGCGCGCGTCCATGGGAATTCACCCGCTTCCGGTGCGCCGGATGGTCGGGGATTCCGCTCGAAAGTCCCGTTACGTTTACGTAACATTCCCGCAATCGCCCCGTCACGACGGCGACCTTCCTTGAACAGGTGACTGAATTGCTCGACAGATGGGTGAGCGGCTCCCGCCCCGGCGAACGCCTCGCGGTCCGGGGAGCGATCCTCGCGTTGAGCCTGCTCCTGCCCGGCTGGGCCGGGGCGGGCACGATCAATCTCAAGGGCTCCGATACCATGATCGTCCTCGCCCAGCGATGGGCCGTGGAGTACGCGAAGGTGCGGCCGGCCGCGCGCCTGCAAATCACCGGCGGCGGCTCCGGGGTGGGTTTTGCGGCGCTCCAGAACGGCACGACCGACCTCGCCCTCGCCTCGCGCGCCATTCGCCCCGGAGAAATCGAGGGCTGCCTGCGCGCCCTGGGGCGACGCCCGACCGAACACCGCGTGGCGTTGGACGGGCTGGCCATCTACGTGAATGAGGCCAATCCGGTGGATAGCCTCAGCCTTGACCAACTCCAGGCCATCTTCACCGGCCGCCTGAATGACTGGGCCGCCGTCGGCTGGGTGGATGCGCCGATCGTTCGCTTCGGCCGCGAAAGCAGCTCGGGCTCGTACGACTTCTTCAAGCAACGGGTCCTCGGGGGACGCGACTTTGCGGTCCGGACTCATTCCGTTTCCGGGACGGCCGCCATCCTGCAGGTGGTCGGCAAAGAACCCTACAGCATCGGCTACGGGGGAGTCGCCTACGGCGCCGGCACCCGACAGCTCCGGATCCGGGCGACACCCGAGGGCCCCGCGATCGAGCCGACCGAGGAGAGCATCCGCGACCGTCGCTATCCGATCTGGCGCCATTTGTTCATCTACGCCAATCCGGCCGTGGAAGCCGGTGAGGCCGGGGATTTTTTGCGGTGGGTGGTCGGGCCGACCGGCCAGGCCATTGTGCGGGAAGTGGGGTATTGCCCGTTGTCCCCCGAACGGAGGAGCGAATGAAGGCGCCTCCCGCTTCCCCGGTGTTGGCCGGCCGTCGAGCCAGCCCCACGCCCGCTGCCGGCCAACCCCTGCTCCGGCGGGATGAACCTTGAGGCCGTGGCCGCGCTCTCCCCCAACCCCGGCCCGAGCTCGCGCTGGCAGGAACTGCGCCGCGGCCGGGTGCGGCATCCCGCGGAATGGCTCGCCGAGCAGGCGATCTTCGCGGTTTCACTGACGGCGATCCTGATGATTCTGCTGATTTTCGCGTTCGTGGGGCGCGAGGCGCTGCCCATTTTGCTGGGGCGGGCCAACAGCGCCGCGATCCAGGAGGGGACCCCGCTCTCTCCGGAAGCGGTGGACCGGCTGACCCCGGCCGAGCTCCGGGCTGCACTCGGACTCACCCGCCGAAATTTTGCCGAGCGCCCAGTGGAGGAACACCGGGCCGTGCTGCGGCAGATTCTCGAAGTTCGCGCGGCGGCCGCGCGGGATGCGGCCGAGGCCGCCGCCGATCCGGACGCAACGGTGAACACGGTCGGCTGGCGTTTCCTTGTTCGGCCGCACCAGTGGGCCGGTTACGACCGGCCGGAGTACATCTGGCAACCGGTCTCGCGCATCCAGAAGTTCAATGTGGTCCCGCTCCTGGTCGGCAGCCTGAAGGTAACGTTCGTCGCCCTGCTCTTCGCCGCGCCGCTGGCGCTCGGGGCGGCGCTCTATGTCTCACAATTCGCGTCGCGCGGCTTGCGGGCGTGGATCAAGCCCGCCATCGAGCTGCTGGCGGGCGTCCCCCCGGTGGTGCTCGGGTTCTTTGCGTTGATTGTGCTGGCGTCCGCGCTCGAGACGGTCTTCGGTTACCCGAGCCGGCTGAATGCGTTCGTGGCCGGTCTGGCGCTGGGAGTGGCGGTCATTCCCGTGATTTTCGCCCTCGCCGAAGAGGCGCTCTCGGCCGTCCCGCGGGCGTACCTCGAAGGCGCGCTGGCAGTGGGCGCATCCCGCTGGCAAGCGGCGTGGGGGGTCGCCCTGCCGGCCGCGCGGCCGGGCGTCTTCGCGGCGCTCGTGCTGGGATTCGGCCGCGCGCTGGGCGAGACCATGATCGTGCTGTTGGCCAGCGGCAACGCGGCCATTCTTTCGTGGAGTCTGTTCGACTCGACCCGCACCGTCACGGCCACGATCGCTGCCGAACTGGGCGAAGTGGTCTTGGGCGGCCACCACTACCGCATGCTGTTCGTGCTGGGCACGCTGGTGCTGGCCGTTTCCTTCGTTGCAAATCTGGTAGCGGACGCGGTCATGACCCGGCTGCGCCACCGACTCGCCAGCCCGCCATGAACCCGTCGCAATCCTTGCCCGTCCGCGATTCGTGGAGCCGTCTGCGGCGACCGCGCCGCGACCCGGCCTCCCGGCTGGGGCCCGGCCTCACCGGGTTGGCGACCGGCCTGATCCTGGCGATCCTCCTCCTGATCGTCGGACACGTCGCCGTCCACGGTTGGTCGGTGGTCACCTGGGGTTTTCTGACCCGCGGCGCCGAGGAGGGGCTGTTCACCGTGGGCCGGTCCGGCATTTTCCCGATGCTCTTCGGCACGGCCGCCCGGGTGATCCTGATGACGTTGCTGGTGATTCCCGCCGGCGTGATCACGGCCGTGTACCTCAACGAATACGCACCGGCTTCCTCCCGCCTCACGCGGTGGGTGCGCGGCGCGGTCAACCACCTGGCGGGGGTGCCGTCCATCGTCTTCGGCCTGTTCGGCCTGGGGTTTTTCATCGGCTTCGCCGGCGCGCGGCTTGATGACTGGTGGCGTCCGGGCGCCGCCCAGCCATACTGGGCAGCGGAGGGCCTGTTCTGGGCCTCGGCCACCCTGGCCATCATGACCTTGCCGGTGGTGGTCGTGGCCACGGAAGAGTCGCTGCGGGCCGTGCCGGTTGCGTGGCGCGAGGCGAGCCTCGCCCTCGGGGCCACGCGCTTGCAAACCGTGGTACGGGTGGTCCTGCCCCGGTCGCTTTCCGGTATCCTGACCGGCAGTATTTTGGCGATTGGGCGCGCGGCGGGGGAGGTGGTGCCGCTGCTGTTTACCGGCGCCGCGCTCTACGTGAGTCGTCTGCCGGGGTCGCTAAATGACAAGTTCATGGACCTCGCTTACCATGTGTGGGTGCTCTGCACGCAATCGCCGGACATAGACCAGACCAGGCCGATCCTTTACGGCACCGTGCTGGTACTGTTGGGCCTGACCCTCTCGCTCAATCTGGTGGCCATCCTGATCCGCGCGCGGATGCGACGGTCGCCCGGAGCCGCCCTGTGATGCCCGCCGTGCCCGCCGCCAGCGCCGCCAACTCTGAAAACTCCGCCCGCCGGCCCTTATCCGTCGCGCCGGACGCGCCTTTCGAAACCTTGATCGAGATCGAAGACCTGAGCGTCCATTACGGGCCGACGCCGGCGCTGCGGCACGTCACCATGAACCTCCCCGCGCGCGAGGTGACCGCGCTGATCGGGCCCTCCGGCTGCGGCAAGTCCACCCTGCTACGCTGTCTGAACCGGCTCAACGACCTGGTCGAAAACGTCCGCCGCGAAGGCACGGTGCGGATCGGCGGCTGCGACATCCACGGCGCGGGGGTGGATGTCATCGAGCTGCGCCGGCGGGTGGGGATGGTGTTTCAGAAGGCCCATCCGTTCCCGAAATCCATTTTCGACAACGTGGCCTACGGCCTGCGCCTCCACGGCGCGCGGACCCGGCGTGAGCTGGACGCGATCGTGGAGGAAAGTCTCCGCGGGGCGGCGCTGTGGGACGAAGTCAAGGACCGCCTGCACGCCAGCGCCCTGGAGCTGTCCGGCGGCCAGCAGCAACGCCTGTGCATCGCGCGCGCCCTGGCCGTGCGACCCGAGATTCTGCTGCTGGATGAACCGGCCTCGGCCCTGGACCCGATCACCACGTCGAAGATCGAGGATTTAATCCTGGGATTGAAACGCGAGTTCACGATCGTCATGGTCACGCACAACATGCAGCAGGCCGCGCGCATCTCGGACTTCACCGCGTTCTTTCACCAGGGCGAGTTGGTCGAGTACGATCTCACGGGCAAGATCTTCACCCATCCGGCCCGCCGGCAAACGGAGGACTACGTCACCGGCCGGTTCGGCTGATCCCTCCGCCGCCGCCGCCGTCGCGCCACCGCTCGCCTCCCCCCAAAGCCGCCCTCATGACCCACGCCTTCGAGCAGGAACTTGAGAAACTGAGCCAGTCCTTGCTCACCATGGCCGGCCGCGCCCAACGCGCCGTGTCGGACGCGATCCGCGCCCTCGTGGACCGCGACGACGAGGTGGCCCGCGCGGTGATCGGGGAGGATGACGCGCTGGACCAACTGGAAATCGAGATTGACGAAATCTGCATCAACCTGCTGGCCAAGGCACCACTGGCGACCCACCTGCGCCTGATCACCGTGGCGATGAAAATCTCCCAAAACCTCGAGCGCATTGGCGACGAGGCCACCAAGATCGCGCGCCGCAGCATCGAGCTCAGCCAGGAACCCCAGCTCAAGCCCTACGTGGACCTCCCGCGCATGGCGGAGATGGCGCTGGCCATGCTGGTCTCCGCCCTCGATTCGTTCGTGCAGCGCGCGCCGGAGCTGGCGCGCTCCGTCATCCCGCGGGACAAGGAGGTGGACGCCTTGAACAAACAACTCCACCGGGAGCTGGTCAGCTACATGCTCGAATCCCCCGCCACCATCAGCCGCGGCCTCAATTTGATGGTCATCTCGAAGAGCCTCGAGCGCATCGCCGACCACGCCAAGAACATCGCTGAGGAGGTCTTCTACCTCTACAAGGCCGAGGACATCCGCCACTCCGGCGCCGCTCGCGAAGTCCGCTAACGCCACGCCCTCGCCCGGCCCACGGCGCCGGCCGGGGATTGCGTCCCGGCCCGCCGCCGGGCTATCAAGCGGCATGTCGCATCGCTCACCTCCCACCCCGCAGCGCCCTGGAGGCCGCCCATGATCTGGGACTGCGGCCGCCATCAGTTCCAGTTTCCCCGCCCGGTGCTTTTGATGGGCATCGTCAACGTCACGCCCGATTCGTTCTCGGATGGCGGGCGCTACTTTTCCACCGACGCCGCCGTCCGGCACGGACTCGAGCTGGCGGCCGAGGGGGCGGACATTCTGGACATTGGCGGAGAATCCACGCGCCCCGGCGCCGCGCCCGTGAGCGAGGCGGAGGAGCGGCGGCGGGTGCTGCCGGTGATCGAACGGCTGGCGCGCGAGGTCGCCGTGCCCCTCTCGATTGACACCCAAAAAGCCGCCGTGGCCCGCGACGCGCTCGCCGCCGGCGCAACCATCGTCAACGACATCGCCGCCAACCGCGACGACAACGAACTGTGGCCGGTGGTGGCGGCCACGGGCGCCGGCTACGTGTGCATGCACATGCGGGGCACTCCGGCCACCATGCAAGACGCTCCCCGGTACACCGCAGTGGTGCCCGAAATCCACGCCTTCTTCGCCGACCGGCTGGCGCGGCTGGCGGCGGCCGGGGTCCGCCCCGAGCAGGTGGCCCTCGATCCGGGCATCGGCTTCGGCAAGACGCTCGAACACAATTTGGAATTGCTCGCCCATCTGGCGTCGTTTAGAAGTCTCATGCGGCCCATGTTGCTCGGCGCCTCCCGGAAGTCGTTTCTGGGCGCCCTGCTCGGCGTGGAAACCGGGGCGCGGCTCCCCGGTTCCCTGGCATGCGCGGCGTGGGCAACGCAGGCGGGCGTGGCTGTGATCCGCACCCATGACGTGGCGGCCACCCGGCAGACGGTGCGGCTGATTGAGGCGCTCCGCGCGCGGCGGCAGGCAGAATGAACTGGTTACAACAAGGCTGGCGGCCGGTGCTCGAAATCGCGATCCTCGCGGTGGGCATCTACTATGCCTTGAAGTACGTCCGCGGCACCCGCGGCGCGCCGGTCGTCACCGGCTTCCTTCTCGTCCTGCTGGCCCTGACGCTGGTCACCACCGCGCTCGAACTGGAGGTGTTGCAGGCGCTCCTGCGGAACTTTTTCGGCGTCCTCGCGGTCGCGGTGATCGTGCTCTTCCAGCCCGAACTGCGGCGGATGCTGGGGGAGCTGGGCAACCTGCCCTTCATGGCCAGCGTCCACGAGCAACGCGAGACCGTCGAGGTCATCGTGCAAACCGTGGAGCGGCTCTCGGACGTCAAGATCGGGATGCTCGTGGCCATCGAGAAAAGCATCCAGCTCCGCGAAGTGGTTGAATCGGGCATTCCCGTGGACTGCCAGGCCACCCCGGAGATGCTCGAAGCCATCTTCTTTCCCAACAACGCCATTCACGACGGCGGCGTGATCCTGCGCGGCGACCGGATTCTCCAGGCGGCCTGCATCTTTCCGCTCACGCAGCGGCAGGATTTGAGCAAGTCCCTGGGCACCCGCCACCGCGCCGCCATTGGCCTGACCGAAGAGACCGACGCGGCCGTGGTCGTGGTGTCCGAGGATACAGGCGC